>NZ_CP069396.1:11670650-11979316 GCF_016887565.1 Archangium violaceum | reverse complement strand
TTCTTGAAGCCCTGCTCGGTGTTGTAGATGTTGAGGGACCAGACATCCACGGCGGGCGCGCGATTGAGCAGACTGGTGTTGTGGATGTCGAGCGCGGGGTTGTCTCCCAGCACCACGGTATAGGGGTGCGAGGCATCCGCCTGGCTCTTCGCCTCGCTCACCGCTTCCTGGTAGAAGCTGAAGAGCTCCGCGGGGGTGAGCGGTCCCCGCTTGCCGTCGAAGTTGTTCTCGTTGCCGAAGGCCCACATGAGGACCATCGGGAAGTCGTTCCGGTTCTTGAAGACGTCGATGATGTTGCGGAACTGGAGCTTGTGGCGGGTCCGCGCGTCCTTGTTGAACTTCACCTGCTGGCCCGGGCGGAGGTCCACGCCGTCGGGCAGCCAGTAGTTCATGATGACGTAGATGCCCTGCTTGTCCGCCTCGGCCATGACGGTGCGGTAGCGGGCGAGGACCGCCGGGTCCACCCGGGACATGTCGAGGGAGGGATCGTTCTGCTCGTTCCAGTTCTGGAACAGCCGGTCGTACTTCACGTAGACGCGCAGGGTATTGACGCCCATCTCCTTCATCTTGATGAAGTCGTTGATGACGACGCCTGTGTCCATGGTCCAGTCATCGGGCCAGTTGTTGGGCCCCGTCCTGGGCACGGGCTGGTAGTTGACCCCGCGCGCGACGAAGGGCTTGCCCGCGAGCAGCAGCTGTTTGTTGGAGACGGTGAGCGACTCCGGAAGTCGGCCCGCGTGGGCCTCCTGGGCCATGACGCTCATCGCGACGAAGGCCATCCCGAGCAACCGGCGTATGACGTTCATGAAGCCATCCCTCCTGGATGAAGGGCCGCCCCTATGTCATGGAGGGTTGTCGCAGTAAAAGTGTTTTAACCGTATTCCATGTTTTCCACGAGACAGTGGGTGGGCCCTCACCCGCCCGGGAAAAATGTGGGGGGTACGCAACTTCCGCACCGCTCCATGGGACAATGGAGGAAAGGTACTTTCGCCGAAAAGCAGGAGCCCCCCATGAGCCTCATCGACCGCAACCGCAAGACCCTGCCCCAGGTGACGCAGGGAACGCGCCCGAGCCTCGACAAGACGCAGCAGCCCGCCGGCACGGCGGCCAACACCGTGAAGAACACGGTGGCCCCGAACGCCAAGGTGGCCAAGCAGGGGGCGGATGCCTTCGAGTCGGCTCCGGCGCGCCAGACGGCGAACCTGCTGGGCGGCGGGAGCAAGCCGTCGGACAAGGTGCATGACGGCCAGTTCGTGGGGGCCAACGGGCAGACGTTCCCGCCGGGCACGCCGCTGAGCCAGATTCCGGGCGTCACGCCGCGCGACAACCCCAACCCGGCGAAGACCATCATCTACGTCAACGGCATCCTGACGCCCAAGGAGTCGCAGTCCAGCGACCTCCAGGCCATCGCCGACAAGGCGAACGCCAAGGCCATTGGCATCCACAACTCCACCGAGGGTGTCATCTCGGACCTGGCCCAGTGCGTGAAGGACAAGCTGGACAAGGGCCGCAACCCGGCGGTGGACACGCTGGCGGACACGGTCTACTCGGAGCTGAAGGCGGGCCGGGACGTGCACCTGATGGGCTACAGCCAGGGAGGCCTCATCACGGCGCGGGCGCTCTTCGACGTGGAGCGCAGGCTGCGCATCGAAGATGGGTTGTCCAAGGCGGACACGCAGAAGCTGATGAGCAAGCTGAACGTGGAGACCTTCGGGGCGGCCTCGACGAAGTACCCGGACGGGCCCAACTACGTGCACTACGTGAACAACCGGGACGCGGTGCCCACGCTCACGGGCCTGGGTGGCAGCTTCGATCCGGCGGGCTTCCTGAAGGACGCGGGCAAGGGCGCGGTGGTGCACCGCTTCGGCGACGGCGGCCTCAACCTCGCGGCCAACCACAACTTCCAGGGCACGTACATGAAGCACCGGGTGCCCTTCGAGGAGGCGCGCGCCGGCCGTTTCAACGACTAGGCCGTCCGTCCCCCGGGGGAGGTGCGTGCAGGCGACCTCCCCTGTCGGCCCGACTCATCCAAACCCACCCTGTTCTCCGTATGGCCTCTGGATGAACCCGGATGGCGCGCGGCGCGCGTGCGTCCGGAGGAGTGGGAGCCATGGAGGAGGATGGGGCGCTGCTCGGCGCCATCGCCCGCGGCAGCAAGGTGGCCTTTCAGTCCTATTACGAGCGGCACGTGGGCCGGTTGCTGGGCTACGTGCTGCGCGTGACGAAGGACCGGGCACTGGCCGAGGACGTGGTGCAGGAGGTCTTCACCGCCGTCTGGCTGAAGGCCTCCAGCTACCGTTCCGAGCAGGGAACGCCCCTGGCGTGGATGTACATGATCGCGCGCAACAAGCTGGTGGACCGATGGCGCCGCCGAGCGCCGGGCGGAGAGTCCATGCAGCCGGAGGCGGAACGCCCGTTGCTGGCGCTCGTGCAGGCGGACCCGGTGCTGTCGATGAGCCTGGAGCGGGCGCTGGAGGGGCTCAACCCCGAGCAGCGCCAGGCGGTCGAGCTGGCGGTACTGGGCGGCTACACGCACGAGGAGGCGGCGGTGGAGCTGGCGGTGCCGCTGGGCACGCTCAAGTCCCGAGTCCGGATGGCCCTGCGGCACCTGCGCGCCCTGCTGACGGAGTGAAGCGATGAAGCCCGCGAACCATCCCCCTACCGAGCGGCTCCTGGCCTATGCCACGGGGGCCGTGGACGTGCCCATGCGCCTGCTGGTGGAGACGCACCTGTCCTTCTGTGCCCGATGCGCGCGGGAGGTGGGGCGCCTGGGAGAGCCCGGAGGCACGCTGCTGGAGGCCGTGCCGGAGGAACCGGTGCCGGAGGACCTCTTCGGGCGCATCTGGGCGGAGGCGGGCCGGCACGAGCAGCCGAGACGCGTGGAGGGGTTGCCACTGCCGCCGGGGCTGCTGGCGGAGCTGCCGCCGCCGGAGCGCTGGCATTGGCACCCGGTACCGGGAGGGGGCTGCCGGATGGCGCGCCTGGTGAAGGACGTGTCGGGCGGGAGTGGGCTCTACCTGATTCAGATGAATCCGGGGGCGCGTTTTCCGAGGCACGCGCACCTCGGGGTGGAGGAGGGGCTGGTGGTCGCGGGAGGAGCGTGGGACCGGGGACGCTTCCTGGAGGAGGGAGACTGGGGAAGCGCGCCGGCGGGCTCGAGGCACGAGGTGATCGCGGACGCGAAGGAAGGGTGCTGGACGCTGGTGCGAGAGGAGCGAGATGCGGTGCGGCTCTCCGGCTGGTGGGGCGTCCTCCAGAGGACCGCGTCCCTCCTGCGCCACTGAGCCAGAGGCCCCCTCTCCCTCTGGGAGAGGGCTGGGGTGAGGGTCTTTTCCCCGCCGTGCCTACGAGCGCCACTCGACGCGGTACGTGCAACTGGTGCCGTCGGTGCGGACGCGCTGGACATGGGGCTCACGGGCGCCGGTGGAGCCGAGGGCGGCCTCGAGGAGGCCCTGGTAGTAGGAGGGCACGCCGAGGGTCTCGTTGATGAAGACCTCGTACTGGGTAGGAGCCAGCTCGGTGAGCTGCATCTGCACGTAGTTGTCGATGTTGCGGAAGTTGTGGTTCATCCGCATGAGAAGGCGGCGGGGCCCGAGGGCGCGGCCGAGGGCGAGCGCGCCGCGGCCGAGCACGGTTTCACTGACGTCGAGCACCATCTTCCGGCCGAGCAGGCGGTAGGCCTCCTCGAGAGGCAGGTTGGGGAAGAGGTCGCGGACGATGATGTCGAGCGAGGGGCGCCAGACGGACAGCGGGTAGAAGGAGAGGGGCTGCCGGTCGATGTGGAGCCCCATGCGGCCGAGCGCGCTTCGAGCCGCGGCGGAAAGCTTTCCGTTGAGTGCAATCTGGAAGACGCCATGGAAGGCGTTGCCGAATACCACGCGCTCATCCGTCATCAGCATGCATGTCCCCCTGGTGAACGAGGCCCCCCCACAGGAGAGGCGGAGTAGCACCATGCGACCCACAGGGCCGCACCGACATGGCGGGCATGGTGACACGGAGTGATGTGACACGCCGGAAACCCGCCGGGGGAGATGTTCAGCCGTGAGCGGATGGGCCGCTGGAAACCGGACACGAGGGGCCGATTTCAAGAAAAACCGGTGACGGCCCGTTCAAGACTTCTTGGAGTTCTTCTCGGCGCGGTGCAGGCGCTCGAGCCGTTGGGAGGGGGAGTCATCGCCGAGCTTGCCGGCGATATAGGCGCTGGCGGAGGCGAGCTTGCGGCGGAACTCGTCCGGGGGCTGAGCGGGTTGGGCGGGGAGGTTGAAGAAGTCGGTGCCGACCTTGAGGAGTGCGCGAGCCATGAGCTGCTCGTCCTCGGAGGCGAGGGGGTAGAGGATGGCGGCGATGCGGCCGTGGCCGTGAGCGGCGGCCTTGCCGAGAGCGGTCTCTCCGACGCGATCGGTGAGGATGGGGTCGGCGCCACCGGCGAGCAGGGAGCGGACGATGTCTTCCCGGCCGAGCTCGGCGGCGAGCATGAGGGGGGTGCGACCTTCAGCGTCGAAGGGGTTGGGGTCGGCGCCACCATCGAGGAGCACCTGAACGCGGGCCAGGTCACCGGCCAGGACGGCATCGAAGAGGGACATGATCGAGATCATGTCGCTTTCCCCGGACGCGCGCCACCACCCTCCCTCTCCCTCTGGGAGAGGGTCGGGGTGAGGGTATCCGAGCCCGTGCCGAACCCGAGTCAATGCCCCGAGCCGGAGCCCGAGCCGCGAAGGCGTCCAGTGGAGGTCCCGCTGGCGGGAGCGACGGTATCGGAGGGCTTCTGTGAGGGGTCGATCTTCAAATCAGCGAACCGTCCCTCGCGGTCGAGGCGGAGGATGTCCTCGTCGGTGACGTACTCCTGCTTGAGGAGCTCGCGCGCGCGTTTGACCTTGGCGAGGAGGACGGGGTCGGAGATGCGGGTGCTGTTCTCCCGGGTGGGCTTGGGAGGGGGCCGCATGATGGAGAAGGTGCCGCGAGCGGGGTGGCCATCGGAGCTGAGACCTTCCAGCGAGTAGGTGATGGCGAAGACGTCGGGCTCGGCGTTCGTGTCGAAGGAGACCTGGACCTCGGAGCCCTTGCCCTCGGGAACCTCGGAGATGGGGAGGGAGGAGACATCCACCTGCTCCGGAGGAGGAGGCCCCTCGTCGTTGCCGCGGAAGGCGCGGATGGTGGTCACCTTGGTGAGGCGAACGGGTCCGCGGAAGCGGTGGTAGAGGCGGAAGGTCTGCCGGACGACGCCGTCCGTGTCGAGCACGGGGAAGCGCGGGGTGCCCACGGCGAGCAGGGTGACGATGCCCTTCTTGTCGAAGTTCTCGAAGGAGGTGTTGAGCACCTGGAGCGAGGAGCGGCCGGTGAACTTGCGGCCGGAGGCGTCATAGACGTCCACGCGGATGAGGTGTTGGGTGTACATGCCCTCGGCGCCCGTCTTGCCCAGCAGGGTATGAGAGACGAGGGGGGTGGTGGTCGTCTCGGTGGCCGAGTCGTCGAAGGTCCACACGTAGCGAATGGGGACGAAGGGCTTGGGGGCGGGCTGGCCGGGTTTGACGGGCCGGTCGAGCAGCCTGGCGAAGAACTCGAAGTCGTCCTCGGCGTTGGGCAGGCGGCGGGACATGACGTGGACGAGGCGCTCGGGCTCGCAGTCCTTCACCGTGTAAGCGGGGACGGGCACGGTGACGGACACGTTGTTCTTGGTGAACACGGTCACCTTGGGAATCTCGTACGAGCCGTCCGCGTCGTTGCGCCAGACGCGCAGGGGGATGCGTTGGCCGGTGCCATCGCCGACGGTGTAGTGCAGATAGGCGTCGTTGCCATCCGGCGTGTGGGCGCGGATGGTGATGAGGTTGTCCTCGCCCGAGCACACCTCCGGCTTCTCCACGAGGATCTCATCCACGATGGGAGGAGCGGGCTCGGAGCCGCCGGAGGGTGGTGCGGCCGGCGCGGGCGTGGGCGCGGCGGCCAGCGTGGGCGGCGGAGCGTCCTCACCGGGGGCCTGGGCGTGCGTGCGTGCCTGGGGCGGTGAGGACTCCGGCGCGGGTTGTTGCCGGGAGAGGAGCCAGCCCGCGACCACTCCGAGCAGCAGGAGGGCCAGGGGCAGCATCCAGCGCCAGGGCCGTTGGGAGCGGGTCTCGGGGGTCGAGGTCATCGGGGGTGGGCTCCTCTCCGGGTGTGGGACGAAAGGGTGTGTGGGGGTTACTGCCAGCAGCCGTAGACGTTGCCGCCCGAGTTCCACTGGAGCTGGTGCGAGTAGTCCGGGCCCCAGATGGTGTTGTTCATGGGGTGCACGCCCCAGCCGCCGATGCGATCCGGGCTGATGGAGGTGGCGGTGGTGTTGCCGTCGTCGCGCACGGCCTTCCAGTGCTTGGCGTCGGAGGTGTCGCAGCGGTTGGCGGACATGCAGTTGGCTACCTGGTTACCGGCGTTGCCGCACACGTTGTAGAAGGGGCAGGCCACGGTGAGCAGCGCGTTGGTGAACCAGCCGAGCGACTGTTTGCACTGGTTGTAGACGCCCGTGTAGAGCGAGTTGGCGGCGTTGGCGATCTGCGCGTGCGAGTAGGTGTGCGGCGTCACCAGGCCGCGGCCCGCGTAGTTGTGCGCGTAGGCGAGGAAGGTGGAGCACACCATGCCATTGTTGTCCGCGTTGCCCGGAATCTCGTGGGCGCTCTGCAGGTCGCGGTACTGGAAGAGCGAGTAGTTGACGCGGTAGCTGTTGCGGACCGGCCGGTCGATGTACTGGTTCGGGTCGGTGCGGGAGATGTCGCTGACGAACGGGTGGTTGTACCAGATGGAGTCGCCGATGAGGGCCGCATGGCTGGGGTTGCCCTGCTGCCAGCCCGTCCACTCGGCACCTGCGGAGCTGTCCCCGTACATGTACATGTAGATGCCGCCCTGGTTGACCTGCTCGAGACCGGGGTAGCCGTACTGGATGTCGGTGGGGGTGATGGGCTTGGTACAGACGCCGGGCCAGCTGGCCTGGGTGGGGGTCCTCAGGGTGGCGTGAGACACGGTGCTGCCGGGGCCATGAGAGAGCATCGAGTGGGTGCGGTACTCGCCGATCGCGTCCAGCACGTCACGGATGGGACCGGGGCCCCGGTCGAACACGGCCGCGCCGTTGGGCGCGTTCCAGCCAGCGGACGTCCAGCCACATTCCCCTTCGGCCTGGGCGGTTCCCGCCAGCGACAGCACGGCCACCACGACATTACCTGCGAGCAGACGGCGCATCACGACACCTCCCGGAGTACGGGATCGGGACTCGGCGGTCCGGCACCTGGAGATGAATTGTTCCCAGGCGGCGACAGGGCGCCGGCCACGCCGAGCGTCGGAACGGAGGCCTGGGAGGGGCCTGTTCTACTCCTCATGTTCCTGGATTACCAGGGAGGGGCGGGAAGAATCCTTGATAAAGGATTGAAAGTGATTCCAGCACGACGGTAGAAAGTGCTCTACCCGACAAAGACAGACAAGCGCCTGGTGGGCGGGCAGGAGTCCGAGCCTCCACTCCCTCTCCCTCCGGGAGAGGGTCGGGGTGAGGGTAGCCGTCCCCTCCGTCCCGCCGCCCGTGCTCACCCCGCGTGCGCGGGGGTGGACTCCTGGGTGAGCGGCAGCATCAGCACGACGGTGGTCCCGCCACTGGGAGGCGATTCGATGCGGATCTGCCCCCGGTGGGCATCCAGGGTGCGCTTGACGATGGCGAGGCCCAGGCCGGTGCCGGTGGCCTTGGTGGTGAAGAAGGGTTCGAAGAGGCGCTCGCGCAGCTGCTGGGGGATGCCGGGGCCGGTGTCGGTGAATTCCACCACGGCCCCGGGGTGCTCGGTGCCGCGGCGCGCGGCGACGCGCAGCGTGCCGCCTTGCGGCATGGCCTGCACGGCGTTGAGGGCGAGGTTGAGGAAGGCCTGCCGCATCATCCGCTCGTCCACGGGGACGGGGGGCACGTCCGGGGCGAGGGCCCACTCCACGCGCACGCGGGACTGGCCACTGGTGGCGGTGCGCACGGCCTCCTCCAGCAGGTGGGCGAGGGGGACGGGCTGGGGCAGGGGCGAGGTGGGGCGGGCGAAGTCGAGCAGGTCATCCACCAGCCGGTTGAGGCGGTTGGCCTCCTCCTCGAGGATGCCGACCAGGGTGTCGGCGGGGGCGGAGGGCCCGACGAAGCGGCGCAGGGTGGCCAGGGCGTTGAAGATGGCGCCCAGGGGATTGCGCACCTCGTGGGCCACCACGGCGGACAGCGCGCCGAGCGCGGCCAGGCGCTCGTGCTCCACCAGTTGCTGCTGGGCGTGCTTGAGCTCCGTGTGGAGGCGGGCGAGCTCCTCGGCGCGCCCGCGCACCTCCTGGAGGAGGCGGTGGGACTCGATGGCGGCGGCGAAGTGGGAGCCCATGGCCTGGAGCGTCTCCAGCTCCAGGGAGGACAGGATGCGGTGCTGTTGGAAGGTGATGACGAGCGTGCCCACCATGCGCGAGCGCGCCTTGAGGGGCACCAGGGCGAGGGTGGTGCGGCTGGCGCGCTTGAGGCCCTCGCGGATGAAGTCGGGGAATTCCTCGGCGGACAGCACCCGGGGGACGCCCTCCTCCATCACCCGCTGGGACGCGCTGTCGCGCATGGGCACCCGCTTGTAGGCGCGCGCCATCTCCTCGTTCACGCCGTGGTGCCAGACCAGCTCGAGCGCCTGGGCGTTCTCGGTGGTCAGGAAGAGGAGCACCGCGTTGCAGCGCAGCAGCCCGATGATCTCCTCGGCGCCGGGCTCGAAGAAGGCGCGAGGTTCCGGAGCGGTGGCGGCCACCTCGGCCAGCCGGTTGAGGGCGGCGAGCGCGGTGTTGCGGGTGAAGAGGCGGGAGATGGTGCGGGCGGACTCCAGGGCGGCGGACACCTGGGCGGCGAAGAGGCGCAGCGAGGGCAACTCCTCCTCGCGCAGCCAGTCGGCGGCCACCACCAGGAGGGCCCGGGGCAAGCCCTCCATGTCGATGCGGACGCAGACGGCGCGCAGCGGCCCCACGCGCAGCAGGTGCGTGCGCACCGGCTCGGCCCAGTCCGGGCCCACGAACCGGGAGGCCTCCCAGGCGAAGTCCTCCCCGTAGGCGGAGCCCTCGTGCCAGGCGCGCTCCAGCACGGGAGACCAGGCGCCCGGCACGTCCACCAGGTGCTGGCCGGTGAGGCGCTGCTCGCCCGCGGCGGCCCCGAGTGCCACGAAGGCGTGACCCAGCCACACCCGATTCCCATCCGGTACGAGGTAGCCGTAGGACAGCTCCAGCTCGGCCAGGCCCTCGAAGACGCGGCGGAGCACCTCATCCTCGGAGTGGATGCCGGGCAGCGAGGCGCCCAGCGAGGCCATGCGTTGCAGCAACTGGCGGTGGGCCAGACGGGGGGTGAGGTCTCTCACCAGCACCAGCGTGTCCGGCCCGTACGGGGAGAGGGTGAGCTCCACGCGCCGCTCGCCCGTGGCGGTGCGGAGCACCGTCTCGTAGGTGTCCGCCAGGCCCGCCTCGCCGCGCTGCATGCGCGCGTACAGCTCGGAGCCGAGCTGTCTCTGGGAAGGAGACAGCAGATCGAAGGATCTTCCGAGCACCTCCTCGCGAGGCAGGCCCAGCAATCCGAGCAACGCCGCGTTGGCGTGGACGATGTGGCTGTCACGGATGACGCCCAGCGCGAAAGGCAGCGTCTCGAGATGCTGGTACGGGGCCCCCCCGGGTCCATCAGGCGTCATCACGGCGGATGAGGATGGCACTCGCGCCCTCCGGGGGGAAGCGGTCCGCGACGTTTTCCGGGTTCGGGAGCCTTCACTTGGGAGCCTTCAGTGGTGGTGGTGCACCTTCTCGTAGGTGCCGATCAGCTCCGCCTGGGCGAGGATGTGGCCTTCCATGGCGCGCTCCAGCTGTTGGCGGGTGACGGGCCCCATGTCGGGCAGGACGGTGTCCAGGGCGAACACGCGGTAGAAGTAGCGATGGCGGCCGATGGGGGGGCAAGGCCCTCCGTAGCCTGCCCGCTTCCAGTCATTGAGGCCCTGGCGCACCTGCTGGGGGAGTCCACCGGGCAGGAGGGACTCGGGGATGTCATGGAGGTTGGGGGGCAGGTTGTAGAGCACCCAATGCACCCAGGTGCGCTGGGGGTTCTTCGGGTCTGGCGCGTCGGGGTCCTCCACCACGAGCGCGAAGCTCCTGGTGCCCGCGGGCTCGCCTTCCCAGTGGAGTGGCGGGGGCAGGTCATCTCCCTCGCAGGTGTAGGCGATGGGAATGGGGTTTCCATCCGCGAAGCGGGGCGAGCTGATCTGCAGTGGCATGGTGTGCTCCTCCTGCACGTGAAGAGAGGCTTCACGTTGGAAGCTGGAAACGGTGGGACCTCGCGGCGAGGTGGGCCTGGCGGACGGGTGCGGCGCCAATCATCCCCCCCGGCGCCGGGTTGGCCGTTTCCCCGGGTGCATCGGGAATGTGCGCGGATGCACGGGCTACCGGGGCCGCGCTCCTGCGCTACAGTGCGCCGCCGTGAAGCGACTTCCGTTCCTGTTCCTCTTGCTGTGTCTGTCCCTGCCCGCCGTGGCGGCGGAGCGGCTCGCGGTGCGGCTGCAGCACGGGGGCACTCTCGGCGCGGCCGAGGCGGAGCGCGTGCGGGGTATCGCCGAGGGGCTGGCGCGCGAGCTGACGGGGCTGCTGGTTTCCTCGGGGCGGGAGGTGACGCTCGAGGGCCGCTGTGGCGCGGAGGACGCGTGCCTGCGCGCGGTGGCGGCGGAGGAGCGCACCGAGCACGTGCTGGTGCTGGGGGTGGTGCCGAGGCGCCAGGGCTCGCTGGACGTGGACGTGGCCTGGGTGGACACGGTGCGCGGGGAAGTGGCGAGGCGCCCGGTGACGGGCCTCGCGCCAGCGATGCTCGCGCGGGACTTGCGGCCGGCGGTGGCGGCGCTGGTGCCGGCCTTCGCGCGCAAGGGATGGGGGGGCGTGGTGGCGCCGGGCACGGCGCGGCTGCGCGTGGATGGACGGATGATGACCGGGCCGGGCGAGGTGGTGGCGCTGACGGCGGGCCCGCACGAGGTGGATGTGCTGCTGCCCTCGGGTGAGGCGACCCTCACGCGCGAGCAGGTCCAGGAGGGCGTGCTCCTGCGCCTGGAGCCGAGGCCGGACTTCCTGCCGGGCGCCACGGAGTCGCGGGCCCCGCGCGGCAAGGGACTGCGGGCGGCCTCCTACGTCACCTTCAGCGTGGGAGCGCTCGCGGTGGCGGGCTCGCTGGTGGCTGGCGGGCTGTCGCGGGGCTCCCTGCGGGGGGTGGAGTCCTGCGAGGGCCGCGAGCGCGACTGCACCTCCTTCACCCGGGCGGGCCCCGCGTATGAGCAGGCCGGGCGCTACGCGCGCACGGGCAACGTGCTGCTCGGCGCGGGTGCGGGCCTCGCGGCGGTGGGCGCCGGCCTCTTCGTCTTCGACCTCCTCTCCACCCCGTCCGAGTAGCGTCCATGCCCTCGACCGATCGCCTCGTCCGTCTCTCCCTGCTCGCGCTCGGCGCGTGCGTCGCGTTGGCCATCGCCTGCTACGAGGTGCCCAGGGTCGACGGCTACTACTCCTGCAATGCGGACGCGGAGTGTGGTGACGGCGGCTTCGTCTGTGACGACGGGGTGTGCTGCCGCGAGCAGGAGGATCCGCTGTGCATCGGCCGGGTGCTGGATGGGGGCACCTGTCTGGATGGCGGCACGCCGATGACGTTCTTCGAGGATCTGGACGAGGACGGCTTCGGCAACCTCACCCAGCCGCTCTACCGCTGCTCGCCGCCCCAGTCGGTGCCGACGGTCACCAACAGCGACGACTGCAACGACAACCCGGCCGCGGGTGGCCGGCTCTTCTTCCCGAACGCCCCCGAGCAGTGCGACGGCCTGGACAACAGCTGTGACGGCGTCATCGACGAGGGGCTCGACGGTGGCCGCTACTACCGCGACCAGGACAACGACGGCTTCGGCGACCCCGCGCAGCCGGGAACGTTCTGTCAGAAGCCCGTGGGCTGGGCGGACAACGCGCAGGACTGCCGCGTGGACAACGGCGCCGTCCATCCCGGGGCTCTCGAGGTGTGCAACGGCCTGGACGATGACTGCAACCTGCAGACGGACGACATCCCCGAGCTGAACCAGCCGTGCGTCGATTCCAGCCGCCTCGGGGTATGCGCCGAGGGACGCCGGGCGTGTGTCGGCGGGAAGGACACCTGCCGCCAGCTCGTCAACCCCGCGTCGCAGGACACGTGCAACGCGAAGGACGACGACTGCGATGGCGTCACGGACGAAAGGCCCGACTGCGGTGGGCCCACCCGGTTCTTCGCGGACTCCACGGTGGTGGTCGGCGCCCGGCACCTGAACTCGGCCCTCAATGGCGTGGTGGGCGGGTGCTTGAAGGACAACACCGCCTACACGAATGCCTCCCCGGCGGACACGGTGTCGGGCGATGTGTGGTCCGGCTCGGACCAGTACAGCCACGTCTTCTGGGCGGAGCGGGACGGGGGGACGTGGGACCTGACGCGTCCCCAGACCACGCTCAAGCTGTGGGCCACCTTCACCAGCTCCGGAGGTACCTACAGCAACCCGGATGGAGGGCTGAACCGTTGGGCCTCCCACAGCCAGCCGGTCGTGCTCCTGTGTGGGCCGGGGGGCTTCCTCCGGCTGGTGCACCCCGCCCCCCTGCTCAACTCGGCGGGGACGGTCTCCATCACCCAGAGCATCCCCCTGCCGCCTCCGGACGGGGGGGCCTGGGTCATTGGCGCCAACAGCACCTCGGACGTCCAGGGCGTGCTCCGCCAGGTGAAGCGGGTGGAGGTGCTGGTCCAGCCGGCGGCCACCTCCACCACGGGGACGGCCGTCGGCTTCAAGGCCGACTTCCATCCGGACTTCGGCTTGCCCTAGGCATTCCCCTCCCTTCTAGATCGGAGCACTCCGGGAGCGTGGCGGTTGCGTCCCGCTCGTTTTCAATGCTAAGCGGCGCCCGCGCGTAGGAAGGGTGGGGTGGGGCGGCGAGGAAACCCGTGGTTTTCCCGGGGGTTGTCGAGGCATGGCGGAGAAGGAGCCCGGGAAGGACACGGAAGGAAGCGAGCTGGGCGAGACGGCCCGGCAGATGAGGGCGGCGGAGCCGTACATCGCCGCGGTGTGGAAGCTGACGGGTGGGGCGGTGGTGGGGGTGCTGGGTGGGTACTTCCTGGACAAGTGGCTGGGGACGTCTCCCTGGTTCTTGCTGGGGTTGAGTCTGGTGGGGATCTCCGCGGGTTTCTACGGGTTCCTCCACGAGATGGCGCGGTTGGGGAAGCGGAAGCGGTGAGGCACCAGGGCGCGGAGACGTTCCGGACGCATGCCGGACTGGCGGCGGGGGTGATGGTGGTGGGGCTGGCGCTCGCGGCCTTCCTCCCGAGGGAGGCGGAGGCGCGGCAGTCGGCGGTCATCGGGGTGACGTTGGCGGCGGTGACGGGGGTGGTGAGCCTGGTGCTCAAGCGGCGGGCGGTGCGCAAGGACTTGAATGCCGCGCTGAAGGTGGTGGGGGTGGTGTTCGGGCTGCGGGCAGTGGGCGTGGTGGTGGGGCTGCTGTGGGTGGTGCAGAGGGGATTGGGTGCGGTGGCGTTCGTGGCGGGGTTCTTCGGCACCTACTTCGTGCTGCAGTGGATTGAAGTGAGCTACGTGATGGCCGCGTCCCGGGACGCGGCGGGCGGAGACGAGTGATGCGCAAGGCAATGGTTCTTCTCGTCGGGTTGATGGCCGGTGTGGCGTTCGCCTCGCCGAGCGCTCAGGACGAGCACGGGTCCACGGCCGCCGAGGGCGGGCACGGGGAGACGCGCCTGGAGCACGAGGAGGAGGACGTGGCGGGCTACATCCTCCACCACGTCTCGGACTCGCCGGAGTACGAGATCGAGGTTCCGCTGAGCCGCGACCACCGCTCCATCCACCTGCCGCAGATCCTCATCCCGTTCCACGACGGGGCGTGCGCGCCGCAGCAGACGGACCACGGCATGGTGGTGCCGGGCCTGGGGGCGGGCTGCCTGGACCTGTCCATCACGAAGCACACGGTGATGATGTGGCTGGCGGCGCTGCTGCTCATCGGCTCGCTGCTGCTCTTCAGCAACCGGGACAAGACGAAGCTGGTGCCGCGGGGCACCGGGGCCAACCTCTTCGAGATGCTCGTGCTGTTCGTGCGTGACGAGCTGGCCATCAAGAACATCGGCAAGGAGGAGGGGCCGCGCTACACGCCCTACCTGCTGACGGCGTTCTTCTTCATCCTCTTCATGAACCTGCTGGGCCTGTTCCCCTGGATGGCGACGGCCACGGGCAACATCGCGGTGACCTGCGGCCTGGCGCTGTGCACCTTCGTGCTGACGCAGGTGGCGGGCATCCGCGCCGCGGGCTTCGGCGGCTACCTGGCGCACCTGACGGGCGGCGTGGCCCCCTGGCTGTGGCCCATCATGGTGCCGGTGGAGATCCTGGGCCTGTTCACCAAGCCCTTCGCGCTCACCATCCGTCTCTTCGCCAACATGCTGGCGGGCCACATCGTCATCTTCTTCCTGCTGGGCCTCATCTTCATGCTCGGCCATCCGGCGGTGGCGCTGGTGAGCGTGCCCTTCGCGCTGGGCATCTACCTGCTGGAGCTGTTCGTGGCCTTCGTGCAGGCGTACGTCTTCACGATGCTCTCGGCGCTCTTCATCGGCATGGGCGTGGCCATGGGCCACCACGGCCACGGTGAGCACGAGCACGCGGACCACAAGGAGACGGGCCACAGCCACGACCATGGCAAGGCCCACATGCTGGGCTCCTGAGGTCCTCTCCGAGTTAGCGGGGCTCCGAGGTGTGGGGCCCCGGTGAGTACCCGGCGATTCGAAAGGTCGCCGGAGGTCGTCCCAAAGGGCAGCAACGACCCCCCCACAAGTGGGTCCCCTCCGAAGAAAGAAGAAGCACTCCCATGACCAACGTCGCTCTCGCCTTCCTCGCCGCCGGCATCGGTGCCGGCCTCGCCATCATCGGCGCCGCCCTGGGTATCGGTAAGCTGGCCGCCGCCGCCATGGACGCCACGGGCCGTCAGCCGGCCGCCGGCGGTGACATCCGCACCACCATGATCATCGCCGCGGCGCTCATCGAAGGCGCCACGCTGTTCGCGCTGGTCGTCTGCATCCTGCTCGCCATCAAGACCTGATTCGGGTTCTGGTCGAGTAGGACTCCGGGTCCGGCGCTCGCTCGCTCAGGCGGGGGGCGCCGGTCCTCGTAGTAGAGAGTCGTCGAGTCGTTTATGTCGTACCCGCAGTACCCCTGACGTCGCACCCGCGAAGGCCGCCATGTTCCTGCCCAACGTTCTCGCCGCCAGCAGCTTCGTCGAGGTCCGCCCGGGCCTCATCTTCTGGACCCTCGTCACCTTCATCATCGTCGCGATCATCCTGCGCTGGAAGGCCTGGGGCCCCATCCTGTCGCTGGTGGAGGAGCGCGAGAAGCAGATCGCCAGCTCCATCGAGGCGGCCAAGCGGGAGCGCGCCGAGGCCGAGAAGCTGCTCGCCGAGCAGAAGACGGCCATCGCCGAGGCCCGTCGCGACGCGCAGGAGATGCTCCGCCGCAACCAGCAGGAGGTGGAGAAGTTCCGCGAGGAGCTGATGGCCAAGAGCCGCAAGGAGGCCGAGGAGTTCAAGGCGTCGGCGCAGCGTGAGATCGAGGAGCAGAAGTCCAAGGCGATCGCCGAGGTGAAGGCGATGGCGGTGGACCTGGCGATGGAAGTGGCGGGCAAGCTGATCAACGAGCGCCTGGACGACAGCAAGCACCGCGCGCTGGCCGAGCAGTTCGTGCAGGGCCTGCCCAAGGGCTCGCCGACGACCCGGGCGTAACCACCCGGATTTCCGGGTCCGCGCAACGCTGTTCAGGAATCCAATATGGCGCTTTCCATCGGCATCGTCGGTCTGCCCAACGTGGGCAAGTCCACCCTGTTCAACGCACTCTCGGCGGCGGGGGCCCAGGCGGCCAACTACCCGTTCTGCACCATCGAACCGAACGTGGGCGTGGTGCCGGTGCCGGACGATCGGCTGGACAAGCTGACGGCGCTGGTGAAGCCGCTCAAGAAGATCCCCACGTCGCTGGAGTTCGTGGACATCGCGGGCCTGGTGCGAGGCGCGTCGAAGGGCGAGGGACTGGGCAACCAGTTCCTGGGGAACATCCGGCAGGTGGACGCGGTGCTGCACGTGCTGCGCTGCTTCGTGGACGACAACGTGACCCACGTGGAGGGTGGCGTGGATCCGGTGCGAGACCGGGACGTGGTGGACACGGAGCTGTGCCTGAAGGATCTGGAGACGGTGGAGAAGCGGCGCGAGCGCACCCAGAAGAACGCCAAGATGGGCGGCAAGGCGGGCGACGAGGCGAAGGCGGAGCTGGCGGTGCTGGACAAGGTGAAGGCGGGGTTGGACTCGGCCATCACGGTGCGCGCGCAGAAGCTGACGGCCGAGGAGCGGGTGGTCCTGAAGGACTTGTTCCTGCTGACGGACAAGCCGGTGCTGTACGTGGCGAACATCAGCGAGAAGCAGATCGGCAAGGAAGACACGGACCCGATGGTGCAGCGGGTGCGGGAGATGGCGGCGAAGGAGGGGGCCGGGGTGGTGGCGTTGGCGGCGGCGATGGAGGCCGAAATCCAGCAGCTGCCCGAGGAGGAGCGCCCGGGCTTCCTGGAGAGCGCGGGGTTGAGCGAGCCGGGCCTGCACAAGGTGGTGCGGGAGGGCTACAAGCTGCTGGGCCTGCAGACGTACTTCACGGTGGGCGAGCAGGAGTGCCGTGCGTGGACGATCCACAAGGGTGACAAGGCGCCGCAGGCGGCGGGGGTCATCCACTCGGACTTCGAGCGAGGCTTCATCAAGGCCGAGGTGATGAGGTGGGAAGACCTCATCAAGTACGGCAGCGAGAGCGCGGTGAAGGAGAAGGGCCTGCTGCGAGTAGAAGGCAAGGAGTACGTGGTGCAGGACGGCGACTGCATGCACTTCCGCTTCAACGTGTAGCGAAGCAACCCAACACAACACAACACAGCACAACAACCCCTCTCCCTTCGGGAGAGGGACGGGGTGAGGGTATCGAGGACCACGGGTTCCGATCACCCTCTCCCTCTGGGAGAGGGACGGGGTGAGGGTCTACAGGATCCCCCCGGGTTCCCCAGGAAGAACCCCAAAATCCACAAGTCGCACGGACCTCAAGCGGGCCCGCGCAGGGCCGTGTACACCCACAGGGCGACGGCGAGCACGGCGACGACAGTGGAGAGGACGGCGGCCTTGCGAGAGCGTCCGGCCTGGTCCGGATACTTCCGAGCGCGGAGCCACATGCCGCCCACGCGCACGACGACGAAGAACGCGAGCAGGAGCACGCCAATCCACTGCCAGCCCGAGGGCCGAGTGAGGGCGACGGCCCAGGCGGCGATGAAGGCGACGTTGCCGAGCAGGAGCAGCAACTGAAGGCGGACGAAGGGGCTCATGGGGCTTCGGTAAGGCACGGAGGGAGCGGAGTCCAGCGCCTCGTCGACAACCCGTGCACGAAGTGACGGCCGGCGAGCGTTGGAAATCGAGCGATGGATATAGGCCGTGGGGGCCCATGGTTTCCTGGCGGTATGAACAGCATCTGGATGCATCTGCGTCGTGGGGTGGTGGCCGGGCAGAGGAATGGTTAATAGAATCGAGGGTGGATGCTCTTTGACAGGTGAATAGCTGCTTCAAAGAAGATTGCCGAGGACTCACCGGGCGAGCGCTCATGATGATGTGCCGAGGGAGATAGGGAACCTCCTCGCTCAGATGCCGAGAGGCGTTGAGTACTAGAGCTTCGTTTGGTTCAGGATGTAGAACCGAGCAGTGCCCCTGGCTGAGATGCCGAGAGGCGTTGATCACTTGTGTCCGTGTCCACGACCTCCGGTGTAGAGTTCATGTTCCCCCCCTCGCCGTGATGCCGAGAGGCGTTGATCACTCCGAGCGCAGCCACCACCCGTCAGCCTGGAGCGCGAAGTCCCCTAGCCGAGATGTCGAGAGGTGTTGAGCACTCCTGGTGGTCGAGCATCTCCTGGACGAAGGAAGGTCTCCTTGGCTGAGATGCCGAGAGGTGTTGAGCACCCCGCCCTCCTTCGTCTCGCTGTGGCCGATGCTGACTGAGTCCCCCTCGCCGTGATGCCGAGAGGCGTTGAGCACACCCGCACGTCCGCGTTCTCGTGCGCCATCGCAGCGAGGTCCCCCTCGCCGAGATGCCGAGAGGCGTTGAGCACAGGTAGGCCTCGGCCGGCATGTTGGGCACCTCCAGTTACCCTCGCCGAGATGCCGAGAGGCGTTGAGCACCTCACCAAGGGCTTCCAGGCCGACCTGACGCAAGTCCCCCTTGCCGAGAGGCGTTGAGCACATCTCGCCGAAGCTCAGCAGCGAGTTCTTTTCCTGAGTCCCTCACCGAGATGCCGAGAGGCGTTGAGCACAGTTCGACACGCTTGAGGCTCCAGGGTCGTTGTTCATCCCTTGCCGAGATGCAGAGAGGCGTTGATCGCGTGTCGCGCATCACTCCCTTGCTGCCTTGGCCGTCCAGTCCCCCTCGCTGTGATGTCGAGAGGCGTTGAGCACTCCTTCCACCAGTCGTCGGCCATCAGCGCTGTCCCCCTGGCCGAGATGCCGAGAGGCGTTGAGCACTACCACTCCCGCACCGACGCTGTCTGCGGGTGGATATCCCCCTTGCCGAGATGCCGAGAGGCGTTGAGCACTCATCGTAGTTCGTGGTCTCCAGTTTCTTCTGCTTCCGTCCCCCTGGCCGAGATGCCGAGAGGCGTTGAGCACCGGAGCCCAGGCCCGTGGCGTGTTGCCGCCCGTCACGGGGTCCCCCTGGCCGAGATGCCGAGAGGCGTTGAGCATAGGTACTGGTAGGCGATGGCCCCGCCGGCACCGACCGTCCCCCTGGCCGAGATGCCGAGAGGCGTTGAGCACGCTGCGCCCAGTGGACCGCCCGCGGTGAAGCCCTGGTCTCCCTCGTCGTGATGCCGAGAGGCGTTGAGCACACGGCGAAGTCGCGGCAGGTATAGGCGTCCTCGCACGGGTCCCCCTGGCCGAGATGCCGAGAGGCGTTGAGCACTCGGCGATCGTGGCCGCGTTCGGCTTCAGCACCTCAGTCCCTCTCACCGTGATGCCGAGAGGCGTTGAGCACCTGCCCACGAGGTTGACGACGAAGGCGAATGCGGCGACGTCCCCCTGGCCGAGATGCCGAGAGGCGTTGAGCACTTTATTGCGAGGGTGGAGAGTACCACTGCCGCGCGGGGGTCCCCCCGCCGTGATGCCGAGAGGCATTGAGCACTACCTGTCGAGGTACTTGTTGCTGCGGAAGGAGAGTCGTCCCCCTTTCCGTGATGCCGGGAGGCGTTGAGCACGAGTTGGCGGGGACGTTGAATCACTCGCGCTCGTAGTCCCCCTCGCCGAGATGCCGAGAGGCGTTGAGCACTGCTCCAGCGCCACGTTGTCGTACTCGGTACCGGTCGTCCCCCTCACTGTGATGCCGAGAGGCGTTGAGCACTGGGCGGAGCTGACGGGACGCGCATCGCGCGCCGCTGGTCTCCCTGGCCGAGATGCCGAGAGGCGTTGAGCACCTGCGATAGACATTCTTGGTCTTGAGCTTCTGGTCAGTCCCCCTCTCCGAGATGCCGAGAGGCGTCGAGCACATGGAAGTCGTGTCGGCCGTGTACGGCATGTTCTGGTCCCCCTGGCCGAGATGCCGAGAGGCGTTGAGCACAACGGCCGCGACGCTTGATGACCGCACGCGCTCAGGTCCCCCTGGCCGAGATGCCGAGAGGCGTTGAGCACTCCCGGGGGTCGAACTCCGAGTTGTTGAAGACGTTGGTCCCCCGCCGAGATGCCGAGAGGCGTTGAGCACAGCGGCGCTCTCAACCTCACCACCGGGCCCCTGTCGTCCCCCTGGCCGAGATGCCGAGAGGCGTTGAGCACCCAACTTCATCGTGGTGCACATGACCACCAAGGAGGGTCCCCCTCGCTGTGATGCCGAGAGGCGTTGAGCACCGGTCCATCCGCCTGATCTGGTTCTCTCAGGAGATGTCCCCCTCGCCGAGATGCCGAGAGGCGTTGAGCACCAGGAAGGCTGGCGTGTCGACGGCATCGAGTGGAAGGTCCCCTCGCAGTGATGCTGAGAGGCGTTGAGCACCGAGAGCACCAGCCCCTCCAAGTGGGCGTGATGAGGGGTCCCCCTCGCAGTGATGCTGAGAGGCGTTGAGCACAACGACACGAACCGCTTCTTCGTGACCACGACGCGCGGTCCCCCTCGCCGTGATGCCGAGAGGCGTTGAGCACGAGGACGAGCGCCAGCCGAGCCGCAGTACCTGGCCGGAGTTCGGTGTTGAGGTAGTGGCTTGAAGAGGGGGGAGGGCGGTGCTCCTGGCGAGGGTCGCGAGTGGGGCAAGGAGGAGCAGCAAGCGAGCAGGCATACGACGCTGGACAAGGAGAGTTCGACGCACCACAAGCTCTGCGTTGCCGGGAACAGGGCTTTTGCCCTTGAGCGCGGGAGCGGCGATCATGGTCCCGCGATGGAGCCCAGCCCCCCCACTCATGTTGGTCCCTACCGGCTGTTGCACCTGCTTGGCAGCGGGGGCATGGCAAGCGTCTATGCCGCTGAACACGGGCCTCAGGGGCAACGTGTGGCCCTCAAACTCCTGTCCCCCGAGGCGGCACGCGAGCCGCACCTCGTTGCCCGCTTCCTGCAAGAGGCCCAGGCCCTGGAGCGGCTCCAGCATCCGGGGGTCGTGCGCGTCCTGCACTCGGCGCGGCAGGGAGACACGGCCTTTCTCGCCATGGAGTACCTGGACGGCCTGTCCCTGCGCGAGTGGATGCGACGGCAGGCAGGCCCGGTATCCCTCCGGGACACGGTGGCCCTGGGCGCGCAGATCGCGGACGCCATGGGGGAGGTCCATGCCCAGGGAATCGTCCACCGCGATCTGAAGCCCGAGAACGTCTTCCTCTGCCAGGAGGAAGGCCACCCCGGTTACCGGGTCAAACTGCTGGACTTCGGTATCGCCAAGCTGCCACCGGTGGCGGTGGATGCGCTCGGCCCCACCCAGGTCCACACCCACGAGTCGGCTTTCATCGGCACCTACCCGTACATGGCGCCGGAGCAGTTCCGGAGTGCCGCCCGCGTGGACGCCAGCGCGGACGTCTACGCCCTGGGCGTCATGCTCTTCGAGATGCTCGCGGGCCGTACGCCCTTCGTGTCCGAGGAGCCCGTCGAGGTCCTCTCCGCGCACGTGCACGAGGAGCCACCCCCGCTGCAGCAGTTCGTGCCCACGCTGCCCGGCCGCCTGTGCGCCTTCATCGCCTCCATGCTCGCCAAGGAGCCCGCGCGGCGGCCGACGATGCGGCGTTGCCACGACATGCTCAGCCGGCCGTGGGAAGACGATCGGGAGTCGTGCCCCGTTCCCGGACTGGCCCCCTTCACCGAGGCGCAGGCGGAGCTGTTCTTTGGCCGGGATGAGGAGCTCCAGACCCTGCTCGCCCTGCTCGGAGAGCTCCACGGAGGGCAGCGGCGGTGGCTCCAGGTGGAGGGGCCCAGCGGGGTGGGCAAGTCCTCGTTGATCCAAGCGGGCCTCCTACCCCGGCTCGTCCAGCTATCGACGTGGCGAGTGGTGTGCGTTCGCCCCGGTGACGAGCCGATCCGCGCCGTGGCCCGGGCGCTCGCCTCTGGCCCCCTCCAGCTGAAAGAGGGGGAGAGCGCGGAGACGGTGGAGCGCCTGCTGCGGACGGGCGCCGGGGCCCTGCGCGACTTCGCCGCCGCCCATACACCCCAGGGATGCCGCCTCCTGTTGGTGATCGAGCCGTTGGAGGAGCTGTTCACGCTAGGAGTGGCCGAATGCCTCACGCTGGACGCGCTGTTGAGTGCCGCGATCGAGGACTCCGGCTCACCGGTACGGCTGCTCACCTGCGTGCGCGCCGACTTCCTGCACCGCATCGAGCAGGTGCCCGCCCTGGCGCGGCACCTTTCGCGCGCCGTGCGCTTCCCCTTGCTGCCCATGGAGCCCGCCGCGCTGACCCAGGTCGTCCAGGGCATGGCCTCTCACGCCGGGCTTCGGCTGAGCGAAGGGCTGGCCCAGCGCATGGTGCAGGACGCGCGGAGCGAGGCGGGCCGCCTGCCGCTGCTCGGGCAGGCGCTGCGAGGGCTGTGGGTGCTGAGTGGCGGCGCGCCGCTGACGCACGCGCATTATGAGCGGCTTGGGGGCGTGGGCGGCGCCCTGGCCCAGCAGGCCGAGGCCCTGCTCGACAGTCTGGGGGCGGAGGGGCGGGAGCGCGCCAAGTGGATGAGCCTGTCCCTGGTGCAGATAGGCCGGGGCGTGCCGGATACCCGCCGTCCCCGCTCGCGGCGCGATGTGCGCGCGGCAGGCGGGAATGACGAGCGGGCCGAGGACGTGCTGTTGCGGCTGTCCGGGCTGTCCACTAGCACCTCGGGAGCGCCAGCGGGGTTGCGGTTGCTCCAGCTGTCAGGCGGAGCCAGCGACGCGGAGCAACGTGTGGAACTGGTGCACGAGCTGCTGCTGTACCGGGTGCACTCCATTGCCACGTGGATCGAGAAGGAGCGGACGTCGCTCGAGCGCCAAGCGCTTCTCGAGGCCGCCGCGCATGGCTGGCATCAGGCGGAGTGTCCGGTGGAGGGATTGCCCACGGGCACCCTGCTCACCTACTACCTTGGGGGCGTGGCTCCGGCCCACGTTCCCCAGGCCGAGGGTCGGCGGGAGAGCTCCGAGGTGGCCAGCTTCCTCAAGGCCGCCCGGCGGTTGGAGCGGCGGCGCACCTTCAACCGGGCCTTGCTCACCGCGGCGGCCGGACTGGCGCTCCTGGCCATCCTCTTCTACGCGGCCCTCGCGCGCCATGAGCGGCAGCTCGCGGAGGCGTCCCTGCAGCAGCTCATCGACACGATGGACGAGTTCTCTGATGACTTGGACTGGAAGCTCAGCTGGCTGCCGTACACGCTGGAACTGCGCAAGGAGAGGTTGAAGGGCTTTCGTGACTCTCTGGCGAAGCTGACGCCCCAGCAACGCGAACGCCCCGAGGTGCGGCGCGTGGCCGTCCAGATCATTCATCGGCAGGCGGATCTCGCCTTCCATGATGGAAGTCTGGCGCAAGCCCGCCAGTTCCTGGACGAGGCGCGGGAGGAATTGGACGCGGCGCTCGCGGAACGGCCTGCGGATGGAAGGCTGTTGCGGCTACGGGCCCTCGGCCACTCCAAGCGTGGCAAGGTGGAGCAGGCGCAAGGCAACCTCGACCAGGCTCGCGCGCACTTCGCCGAGGCCGTGCGGGCGCTGAAGCGTCCCGAGGTACGGACCCACGACCCGGTGGACGACCGGCGCACCCTGGCGGTGAGTGACTCTGAACTGGCCGGGTGCGAACTCATCACGGGAAGGTTGGACGCCGCCGCCGGCCTCCTGGACGAGGCCATCCAGCTCCATGAACAGAACGGCGAGTCCTATAACAAAGCCCTTCTCGCTGAGGCGCTTGGAATGCGCGCGAGCGTGGCGCGGGCGGCGGGTGAGCCAGACGCGGCGCGGAAGTTCCTTGAGCGGGAGTTGAGCCTGGGGTGGAGCAGTTTCAGGGAGGCTCCGGCGGGGGACCAATACAGCCGGTGGGTACTTGCCCGGGTCCTCATGGACGTCGCCTCGTTCCAGGTCGCTCAGGGCCAGCGTGAGGAGGCGGAGGTGAACTACAAGAAGGCGCGGGAGCTGGGCGAGCGGCTGCGGGACGGGGAGCCCCCCAGTAAGCGCTTCGCATTGGTTTGGCTTCACGCCCTGGCCGGACAGGAGTCACTTACGGGAGATCGGGACATGGCCTCGCGCCTGCGCACCGACCGGTGCGCCCTGGCCAGGGACTTCAAGGACAAGGATGGAGAAGATGTACGCTTCAGGTTCGCGGACTGCCCATAGGATGGGCGGAGTGCGGAGGGACCATGAGCTCATCGAAGCCATCTGAGCTGTCCATTGAGGCGCTCCTGAACCGGGTGCGCGAGGGGGAGCAGGGAGCCTGGGAGGCGTTGCTCCGCCGCAGTGAATCCAATCTGGAGGATTGGGCGGCCCGGCGCATCGGGAACGCTGCCCCGGGAGGGATTCGTGCCTCGGACGTCACCCAGGAAGCAGCACTGGGCGCGTTCCAACGCTTCGCCTCCTTCCGGGGCACGAGCGAGGGCGAGTGGCGGGTCTGGCTCGAGCAGGTCCTCCACTCCCGGTGGGTGGACCTGCTGCGCAAGGCGGGCAGTCAGAAGAGGAATGACGTGGGGGCGCTTCCCCTGGATGCCAGCGAGGCCCAGGACATCCCCGCGCCCCAACGCAGTCCGAGCACGGTCTCCTTCCACCAGGAGGAGTGGCGTCGGTTGCTGGCGTGCTTCTACGAGCTCCCCGATGCCCAGCGAGAGGCCCTGTCGCTCTACTACCTCCATGACTCGACGGTGATGGGCATCGCGCAGCGGCTCGGCCGCTCCAGGGAAGCCGTGGACTCGCTGCTGCAGCGGGGCCTGCGGACCCTCCGTGCGCGCATGGAAGGCGTGGCGGAGCTGGAGTCCGAGGAAAATCCCGATGCGATCCTCATCCGCAACCAGGTGGATGCGGCCCTGTCCGTCTACTTCCGACGGCGCGAGGAGGGAAAGCCCCTGGAGCCCGATACCTTCGCCGCGGGCTATCCAGAGTGTGCCGATGAGCTTCGAGGGCTGTTGCATTGGCTGGAGAAGCTGCGGGCCCTCCAGCCTTCCACCGACTCCTGATGGCGTCCTCGATGCTGGCATCCGGAACCTGCGTGGGTGAGTACCTCCTCGCGCGCTGTGTGGCGGTGGGCGCCACGAGTGAGGTCTACGCGGGACGGCATGCCACTTCGGGTGAGCCCGTGGCGGTGAAGGTGTTGAGCCCGGAATGGTGCCTCCACCCCGAAGTGGTGGCCCGTTTCCTCAACGAGGCACGGACGCTCCAGGAACTCCAGCACCCGCACCTGGTTCGTGCCCTGACCTCCGGAGTGCTCCCGGAGGGCCGTCCCTTCATGGTCCTGGAGTGGCAACCGGAGGATCTCCACCATGCGCTCGCCCGCGAAGGAGGGCGGCTCCAGGTCCAGGACTGCATCCAGGTGGTCCGGCAGTTGGCGGAGGTCCTGGCCCTGTTGCATGCGCGTGGCCTCGTCCACCGGGATCTGAAGCCCGCCAACATCCTGGTTTCTCAGCGGAAGCCTGGGGCGTGGAAGATCCAGCTCGCCGACCTCGGACTCGCCAAGAGGCTCGCTACCGGGAGCGGGCCCGCCGCCGCGCTTCCGGTCTCGACGGCGGGCAGCGCGCTCCTGGGCACCTGGGATTACATGGCACCCGAGCAGTGGCGCAGTCCTAAGAGCGTGGATGACCGGGCCGACGTCTATTCGCTGGGAGTCCTTGGGTTTCAGTTGCTCACAGGCCGTCTGCCCTTCATCTCCAACGAACAGCAGGGCCTGATGTTCTGCCATGTGGTACGGCCACCACCGCTGGAGCTCCTGGAGGGGGTGGCGCCCGAGGCTCTTCGCTCGTTGCTGGCCCGCATGCTGGCCAAGAAGGTGTTGGAACGTCCCTCCATGGCGGACGTTCTGCGCCTACTGCCTTCCTCCGACGGCTGAAATCGCCCCGAAAATCGAGGGTTTGTCCGGGAGGGGAGGGGGGTCCTCGGAAAAAAGCATCGGGCCGCGATGGTTCGCCACCCTTTTTGACGTCCTTCTCCTTGGACGAGGAAGAACCCAAGGAGCGGACATGTGGAGTGTGCGTGAGGCACTGGAGAAGTTCATCCAGTCCCTGGAGTTGACACAGGGACAGCGGGACGAGGTCAGCCGCCAACACACCCTGGTGCGCGAGAGCTTGCGACAGCGGCTCGATACGAAGACGGATTTCCTTGCTGGCTCCTACAGCCGTAACACCGCCATCCGGCCGCTACACGACATCGACCTCTTCGTCGTGTTGGGCGATGCCGTTCTTACTTCCTCCGCCTCGTCTTCCCCCGGAGGCAGCCTGACACCGGATGCGGGGCTCAAGCAGGTCCGGCAGGCGCTCCACGCGGAGTGGCGGCAGAAGGAATCCCCCACTCTTCAGCAGCATTCGGTGCACATCGGCTTTTCGAAGTCTGGCGTCGAGTTCGATGTCGTGCCCGCTTTCGAGGTGCCCAACCGGAATGCCTACCTCATTCCCGAGCGGCACACAGGGCAGTGGATCCTCACCAACCCCCGCATTCACCAGACGTTGAGCACGGAAGCCAACGAGGCTGCGGGCAAGAAGCTCAAGCCACTCCTCAAGGCCGTCAAGCATTGGAACCGGAACCACTCGTCCAGCCCTCTGCGCTCCTTTCATCTGGAGGTGATGAGCTACAGCGCGTTCCCCTCTCCGCCCGGGGACTACCTCGAGGGTCTGGAGATACTCTTCTCCCACTTGAGTCAGAAGGTGCTGGGCACGTGTCCGGACCCCGCCCGGTTGGGTCCCGACGTGGATGCTCGAATGAAGCCCCTCCAGAAGACCTCAGCCCAGCAGGTGCTGGCGAGCGCGGCGAGGGAGGTGCGGCTCGCAAGGGAAGAGAGCGACTCCAATCCCCCGAGTGCCCACGGGCGCTTGAAGAAGCTCTTCGGTGAATTCTATCGGGATCGGGGTCCCTGAGTCTGTTCTTGCAGTTCCCTGTCCCTCCAGGAGCCCTCTCATGGACATTCCCCTGACGCCCAGAACCCAGGCCCTCATCCTTCGTTACGAGCACGACCGCCCTGTTGCCGAGAACACCGCGCGAGACGCTTTGAGGCGCAGTGGCTTCGAGGGAGACAGGGACGTCGCGGCCGTGGTGCTGCATCCGTATGACAAGGATGCGCTCGTCCGCGCACAGCGGGAGCAGGACTGGGGCTGGGCCTTCGACGAGAACGAGCGGTTCGCCGAGGCGCTCGTGGCCCGGGAGCGCGAGCTTGGACTCGACCTGCCCATCCACCTGTTCGGGTGCGCACCGCTGGTGTTGATGCTGCACCTGGCCTGGTGTCTGCCGCGCCGGCCCCTGTATGTCTACCAGCAGTCGCGGGAGGACGGCTCCTGGTCCCTCATGGCGGGCAGATCCCATCCCGCCACGCCAGAGCCCTTCTTCATCGTCGAGGGTCTTCCCTCCACGCGGCAGGGAGGCCGTGGGCACGTGGCGCTCATCGTCGAGGTCACCAACTCCATTCGAGACACGGCCCTCGCGGAGTTCCAGGCGCGCCATCCCTCGGAACTCCTGGCCACGGTCTACCTGCGGCCTGTCCAGGGGCCCTCCGTGCAAGCCGTCCAGAACCCTGCTGAGGTCTCGCGTGCGGCGGAGCAATTCCGCGCCGTGCTCGACACCCTGCATGACCGGTTGGAGGGGGCCGAGTCCGTACTCCTGGCCATGGACTGCCCCGGTAGCCTCGCCGCCGCGCTGGGGACCGCGATCAACGCCCAGACTCAGCACCCCCTGTGGCTGCACCACTTCAATCCAGATCAGCGCAAGTATCTCGCCGTCCACCAGATCAGCCCCCGGCGCCGTCTGGCCGCCGCGCGGGAAGAGGCCCTCACTCCCACGCAGTGGCAGGAGATCCAGGAAGAGCTCAAGAAGGTGAGCGCCGTCCACCGGCAACTGGTCGAGTGGCTGGGCCAACCCGAGCAACAGCCACTGGTTGAGCGCCTTGGAGGGAGGATCCTCCTGGACAGTCAAATCGACACCACGCCCGCGATGGAGAGAACGCCCCTGTTCCGCTACCAGGCTGGAAGCTGGAAGTTCCCCGTCGACCTGCTGGACAGCTTCCGGACATTGCGCCAGCGCCTGGGCTCGAAAGAAGACTGGGAGGAGTGCATTCGGCTGCTCCTCGTCCACGAGGCCTACCATGTCCAGCAGCGCGGCCCGACCTCCTACAGCTACAGCGGGAGTGGACGCACGGGTTGGGTGCTCGAAGCAGTGGATTACGACGCGGACGCGGTATCCGTCGAGGTGGCGTTGGCTTGGCGGCAGAGACATCGAGCCGAGACCGCCCGGCCTCCGTCGCAAGCCCTCGAGGCCATCATCTGGAATGCATTGGAGAGCGTTCGTATCTTCGAGCCGGAGCGACCCATCCAGAGCCTTCCCGAGCGCCGGTTGCGGCGCTACCTCATCTGGCTCTTCCATGCCTGCCGGTTCTCTACGGCCTCCCTGTCCAGGGAAGCTCATCCCGACTTGGAGCGGGTGTTCATCGAAATCGCGGGGCTGCCCACCTTCCCGGATCCTCACGAGAGCTACAACCAACAGCGCGTCAAGTTGGAGGGGTTGGACAAGAATGACACCCTGATACTGGCTCTCTACTACCGCAGAGAGTTGGTTCGCATGGAGAACCCCGGCTGGGTGCGTCATTTGCTGCTCGCGCTCCGCCGCTGGGACGAGCGCCCTCGGGAACAGAGCCAGGACGAGGTGCGGAAGCTCTTCGAAGCGCTATTCGATCAGCACCGCTCCCTGCTCGGCTCCCCGGGAAGGAGTCATTCCACGTGAGCACTGGCCCGCTGCCAGATCCGGCACCACGAGCACGACGCTTCTCGGGCGGACCTCCGATGAAGTCGCTGAGGGTGCGATTGATGACGACCACTCCGCTCCTCGCGGGGTCCTCCGCTCCCCGGGAGTTGGAGAAGCTCGATCCCATCCGTGTGCCCTCGATTCGCGGCCACCTGCGCTTCTGGTGGCGGGCACTCCATGGGCACGAGTGCGCCACGTCCGCGGAACTGGCCCGCCGAGAGCGCGAGCTCTGGGGTGGTATGGGCAAGGACGCGGGGACCCGCTCACGTGTGGACATTCGCGTGGAGGTGGATTCCCGGACCCTGTCCGATGATCCCGACGATATCCGCCAGAACACTCCGGGCGCCTATGCCCTCTGGGTCGCGAGCGCACAGAAGAAGCAGGCCGTGGAGGAGAAGCCGCCTGCTCCACGCTGGCGGCCCTCCCTCTGCTTCTGGGTCCATGTCCTGGCGCCCACGGATCGTGTCTCCGAGGTGGAGAGCGCTCTCCGGGCCTGGGTGCTCTGGGGAGGATATGGGAGCCGCACGCGGCGTGGGCTCGGCTCGCTCACCGTCGTGGAGGATGCCACGGCGTGGTTGCCTTCACAGCCCACGCGCGAGGAGTGGTCGCGCCTCTTCCCGGGTCTGCCTCTGTTCGGCGCGCGCCCCTCGGACGGTGCCCGCCAGATGCCTGTGCTGCGGGGGGCTCGCTTGTTCTACGGCGCTCCGCGACCGAAGGCCGAGGATGCCTGGACGCGGGCCCTGGGCTGGCTGCGCGACTTCCGTCAGGGGCAAGGGCCTTTCCCGCCCGGCTCGCGCCGGGATGTGCCCGAGAGGGGTAGGAGCGGAGCGTTCGCTCGGGAGCAGGGGGAGCCCAATCGCCCGGGGCGCTCCTTCTGGCCCGAGGCCGACAAGATACGCCAATTGCTGCGCAAGCCGGATGGCACCCCATGGGCTCACCCGCCTCGACCCCAGTATGCGAGCAGGGCCATGGCTTGGCCGCGCGCGGGTTTTGGCCTGCCCCTGGCCATTCGCTTCCAGCGCTTCGCCCGGCCCAACAGAGGAGAGAAGAACGGAGCGCGCTATCCAGAAGGAGAGCCCCCGGATGTCGAGCTGCATTGGCATGACGGGGAGCGGCTGCACGAGCGGCTTGCCTCACCGCTGATCGTCAAGGCCATGCCGCTGGCGAACGGTTCTTTCGTTCCCATCGCGCTCTGGTTGCGTCGTGCCTGGCCAGGCCGGGGCCGTGTCGTCCTGGTGAACAAGCGTGTCCAGGTCCGTGACTCAGAGGCCCCTTTCGGCCCGCTCCTGGCCTCGGGTGACACCCCGCTCTATGCGCCCCTCATGGAATCGAGCCTGGAGGAGGCTTTTCTCAACTGGGTGAAGGGTTTTCGCGACGTGAAGGAGTCGACGTGAGCACCGCGCACCTGCTCCTCATGAGCCTTGGTCCCGTGCAGGACTTCATCGCCCAGGCCCGGCGAACCCGGGACCTGTGGTTCGGCAGCCATGTGCTCAGTGAGTTGAGCCTCGAGGCCGCCCGTACCGCCCAGAAGCTTCAGGCGGAGCTCATCTTCCCCGCGCTCGTGGAAGGCGAGGAGGCCGCTCCCAGCGTCCCCAACAAGCTCCTGGTGCTCGTGCGGCAGGGAGACCCGCGCGAGGTGGCCCGGGCCGCCCGGGAGGCGGCGCGCACACGGCTGCGCGATTGGGGCATGGAGGTCTGGTACAAGCATCCCCAACTCGTGGACGCTGGTGCTCTTGGCACCGCCCAGGAGCAACTGGGCACCCTCTTGGAGTTCCATGCCGCCTGGTGTTCCTTCTCGCCGCCAGACGAATACCGCAACGCCCTGAGTTTCGTGGAAGCCGCGCTGGCCGAGCGCAAGCGGCTGCGCCCATTCGCTCCGTGGAAGCACCAGCGGGGAGGCCGTCACAAGTCCAGCCTGGATGGTGCACGTGAGTCCGTGCTGGTCGAGGGGAGGCGTGAGGGCGGCGACTGGAGCCGCTTCCGCATTGGTCGGCGCGAGGAGCTGGACGCCATCGGTCTGCTCAAGCGCACTGGCGGGAAGCCCGGGCAGTTCATCCCCGTCCCGACCATCGGCCTCGCTGCCTATACGGCGCTCGCGAAGGAGACGAAGGCTCCGGCGATGGAGAGGCTTCGCCGGGAGTGCTCTCGGTTCCTGACGCCAGTCCAGCCGGGGAAAAGAGAATGGGTGCGCGACTTCCCCTTTGACGCGCAGCTCCTGCTGCCCGGCCGGTGGAGCACGTACCTGGAAGAGCAAGAATTGGAGCGCGAGGTCGCGGAGCGCTTCGGCCAGGACTTCGTGCGGCCCTTGCTTGCCACCCTGGGTGAGCCCTTCCCCTATGTGGCCTGCCTTATGGCGGACGGCGACAAGATGGGAGAGACGCTTCAAACCCTGGCTTCTCATGGCCCCACCGCGCACCAGTCCCTGTCTCGCACGCTCTCCGGGTTTGCCTCCGAGGCCCGGCGCATCATCGAGGAGCAGCACAGGGGCGTGCTGGTCTACGCCGGAGGGGATGACGTGGTCGGCTTCGTCTGTCTTCCGGACGCGCTGGGCTGCGCCGCTGAGCTGTCGCGGGCCTTTTCCGCCGCCATGAAACGGGGACTCGAAGGCCGGGGTGTGAAAGAGCCCACGCTGTCGGTGGGGCTGGGGGTAGGTCATGTGCTGGAGAGCCTTGGAGACCTGCTGGACCTGGGGCGGCGTGCGGAGCAGTTGGCCAAAGGGGAGGACCGGAACGGCTTCGCACTCCTGGCTCGGCTGCGTTCCAGCCGTGAGCATGCCTGGCGGCTCCGTTGGTCCGATGGACCCGTGAAAGCGATCGAGGACACCGTCACTCTTCGCGAGAAGGGCACGTTGCCCATGACGAAGGTCCGCGAGGTGTACACGGCGCTGCGGCGCATTCCCCGTCACGCCGTTTCGCCGCAGGACGAGGCGCGTTGGCGGCCTGTGCTGTTAGGAGAAGTGCAACGGGTGCTGGCTCGTGTGGAGGCAGGCACTCCCGGGGCGGGACTCACACCCCAGCAGGCGGGACTGGACTTGAAGGAAGACGGCACCCTGGAGGAACTCCACACCCAGGTAGAGGCCTGGGCGGAGCGCGTGTTCCTGGCGGAAATGCTCTCACGCGCCACCCTCCGGTCGCGGGGTGACACTCGAGGTGCGGCATGAGCACGACCGCGCGCTTTGCCCTGTTGCCGCGTGATGGGCTGTTCTGCAAGGACGGACGTGGCTGGTACACCAGCGACGTCGGCCGGAGCCATTCCCACCCCTGGCCTCCGCCCTCCACGATTCGTGGCGCTCTGCGGGCGGCCTGGGGCCAGTCCCTCATGGCCCGCTCCTCGCGAACCCTGTCCCCGGCACAATGGGAGCGGGAAACCCAGGACGTCGCCCTCGGACCCGTGCTCGCCCTCCTTCGGCCCCTGGGTGAGGATTTCGCTCCCGAGCACCGTATGTGGCCCGTGCCGGCGGATGCCCTGGCCGTGGACGGACGTCTCCAGCGACTTCTGCCCCGACGCCCCACGCGCGGTGTCGCGACCCTGGGCACGGAGGACGACGCGGCGCTGGAGGCCCTGTGGCGCCCCGTGCTCCCGCCAGGCAAGCCGAGGTCCCTGCAGCCCTTCTGGACGGAGGACGCCCTGAGTGGCTGGCTGCGCGGCGAGACTCCAAAGTCCCGCGGACAGTCCGGTCCTCCCTTCCGTGTCGACGTCCGGGTGACCTTGAACATCGACACCCAGACCGCGGAGCCTGGCATGCTGTACCAGACGCCCATCCTGGAGATGCTCTGTCGCGAGCCTCTCGGCACTGGAGCGCGCGAGTGGGCCCTGGGTCTGGAATGCACGCTGCCCGCGGATGCTCCGGACTTTCCCGGTGGGCCGTTGGGGCTGGGTGGCAAGCGGAGGTTGACGCTGGCCGAGCGCGTGACACCCGCGCTCTTCGCGGCGCCCAGGGGGCTGCCGGAGCGCTCCCCCGGGCTGCGGTTGATTCTGGCCACACCCGCGCAATTCCAACGAGGCTGGCTGCCGGATGGTCTGGAGCGTGCTGAGTACCAAGGAGACCCCGCGTGGGTGGGCACCTTGCCGGGAGTCGAGGGGCAGGTGGTGCTCCGCGCGGCCCTGGTGAACCGGCCCCTGGAACTGTCTACCTGGGACATGGTCCAAAGGAGGGCTCGCGCCACCCGTCGATTGGTGCCTGCGGGTTCGGTCTACTTCTTCGAGCGGGTGGATGGACGTCCCTTCACCGCCCTGAGCACGCTCTGGCTGGCCCCCTGGGGCAATGGCCGCGAGGAGGGCTTGGGGCGGGTACTGCCCGGGCATTGGAACCCCGAGGAGATGAACACATGAGCATGGAGATCCGGCCCTACCTGCTGCACGCCCTCTCGCCCCTGCACGCGGGGACGGGGCAGAGCGTGGGCATCATCGACCTACCCATCGCGAGGCTGCGTGCGACGAACATCCCCTTCGTTCCTGGCTCCTCGCTCAAGGGCGTGTTGCGCGAGGCGCGCCGGAGCCTGCCGCCAGCGGAGTGGGAGGCCCTCTTCGGCCCGTTGCGTGAGGTGAGCGGTGCGGCGGGGGATGAGGCTCGTGAGGGAGACCATGCCGGTGCGCTGGTGGTGGGAGACGCGCGGTTGGTGGCGCTGCCCGTGCGCAGCTTCCTGGGTACCTTCGCATGGGTGTCTTCGCCGCTGCTCCTGGAACTGGCGCGTAGGGACCTGGCGGGCCTCGATGGGCTACCGGGGCGCATGAAGCGGCTACCCGCTACCGGCGCACGGGTGGGGGCGGGCAGCATCACCGTGTCGCCCAAGCAGCGCAGGCTTTTGCTGGAGGATCTGGACCTGGATGCCCAGGTGGAGCCTGCGGTGGATGCCTGGGCACGCTTCCTCTCGCGGACGTGGCCCGAGGAGGAGGAGGGGCTGCGCGAGCGCTTCGCCGTGGTGGACGACGAGACGATGAGCTTCCTCCTGGAGACGGCCACCCAGGTGGAGACGCGCGTGCGGATCGACCCCGATACTGGCACGGTGGTGCAGGGGGCGCTCTGGCAAGAGGAGAGCCTGCCCGCGGAGACCCTGTTGGTAGGGGTGCTGGCCGCGGGGCGCAGTCTGCGCCGGGGCACCGAACTGAGCGCGACGGAGGTGCTCGAGCGGGCGCTGAAGGGGACGGCGCTGTTGCAACTGGGCGGTAAGGCCACCGTGGGTCGGGGCAGATGCCGGCTGGCGGCGTGGCCTGGGGTTTCGAGGGAGGCACGGCCATGATCCATCGAACGCGGCAGCAGACGCGAGCCCTCCACGCCTACGAACGGGTGATGCGCGTGCCTCCGGGCGAGCGCGCGGACTATGCGACGCACGTCCACGCCCTTGGTGCCGCCGTGCTGCGCAATGGCCTGGCTGCGGCGCTGGCCTTCCTCGAGCGTGAGTTGGAGTCCGAGAAGGCGAAGCAAGACAAGCCCGTGGGACGGCTTCTCAAGGACCTCGCTGACGCACTGCTGCCCGGGCCTCCCCGGATGGCGGGCGTGAAGCTACCCGAGGCGGTGCGCCGGCTCGAGATGAGCGACTACATGCTGGCGACCCGCGAGCTGCTCCAGGTGTTGGTGTGGTTCCGGCGCGCGGTGCAGGCCACCTTCACGCAGGAGGATCGAAGCCATGTGGCTGATGGCGGACGGTGAGGACCGGTGTCCGGAGACTCCCGGGCAGGTGCCGAGCCACGCGGGCCTGGGGTACACACGGTGCGCGCCCCTGGCCGTGCTTCAAGAGGATCCCGCCGCGCGCAAACGATGGTTGGAGCTTCTGACCCAATGCCGCGAGCCGGCCCGTTATTCACAGGCCTATCGCCGCTGGAAGGAATCCTTTCAGGGTCCAGACACCCTCTGCTTCATCGTACGGGCGGAGAGCCGGGTTCTCGTGGGGCACGGCACCTCGTCGGCCACCGGAGTAGGGCTGACGCTGCACCACACCTGGGGAGTGCCCGTGCTGCCCGGCTCGGCCCTCAAGGGACTGACGGCCCATTATGTTCAGACGGTGTATGGCCCGGAGCCCGGCATCGAGGATCCCGAGCGTGAGCCCTTCCGTGGCACGACCTGGGAGTTCTCGCGTCCGAGCCGGGCCCCAGGCCGGGTGTTCCGACGGCTGTTCGGCTCTCCGGACGTAGACGAGCTTTCGGAGAAGGGCAGCCAGGGGGAGGTGGTCTTCCATGATGCGTTGTGGGTTCCGGCGGAGATGGGGAGTGGGCCGATGCTGGCACGAGACGTGCTCACCGTGCACCAGCGTGCGTATTACGAGAGCGGGGGCAGGGAATGGCCCGTGGACTTCGACGATCCCAATCCCGTGTCGTTCCTGACGGTGGCTCCGGGCAATCGCTTCCTGGTGGTCCTGGAGGCGAGGGGCGAGCGAGCGCTGCTGGAGCGGGCAGGCCGTTACGTGCGCGAGGCGTTGGAGTCCTGGGGCCTGGGAGGAAAGACCGCGGCTGGGTACGGGCGTCTCGTCTCGGAGACACCGAGCCTCCAATCCAGCAGGATTTTGGAGACCCCGGCCCTGATGGAGCTGAAGACTTGGTTGGAGGAGCAGAAGGCGCGCAACGTAGGCCAGCGACAACAGTTCCAGCAGGTGGAGCAGCAATGGGCGAAGCGGTTGCTCGCCTTGTCGATGCCGGAGCGGCACGAAGCGATTCGCCTCTTCAGGAAGTTCCTGAACCTCAAGCGCGGCGATGAGCAGCAACGGTTCGAAGAACTCCTCACGAGGCTTCGTGCATGACGTCGCCTGTCATCGATCTTCTGTTTCCCGTGCGCGGCGGGCCGGTGCCGCTTGACCACGGCTACTTGCTGTTCTCGGCACTCTCGCATCGGCTTCCCGGTTTGCACGAGCGCCATGACGTCGGTGTCTTCACCCTGCGTGGCACGAGAGCCGATGCCAAGGTCCTCCACTTGGAGAGAGGTGCGCTGCGTCTGCGCTGTCCAGCGGATTCCCTCGCGTTCTTCCTGCCGCTCGCGCGTAGTTCACTCTCCCTCGCGGGCCATGAAATCCACCTGGGAAGGCCAGGGATCCACCCCCTGGCGGCTTCTCCTTCGCTGTCCTCGCGGCTCGTCACCTTCAAGCACGCCCTGGACGCCGCCAGGTTCGAGTTCTCCTCGCGCAAGTTCCTGATGGAACTGCGCTGCGAGGGGACGTTGACCCTGGGCCGGCGGCGCATCCTGTCCATCGCGGGAAGAAAGGTCGTGGGCTTTGCCCTTACAGTGGGAGGCCTCGCGCCAGAAGACTCCTTGCGTCTTCAAACGCATGGTCTGGGTGGGCGCCGTCACCTGGGCTGTGGGCTGTTCCTTCCCACCCGGCACGAGGAGGTTCGGAACGGCCCAAGGTCAAGCTGGGACCCCCACTTCCTGCCAACGGGAGCGTTGGCTCTCTGGGCTCGCATGCTGGGGTCGTAAGTGGTCGAAATCAACGAGGGAATGCGCACTGCTGTCCCCAAGCCAGGATGCCGAGAGGTGTTGAATACTTGCGGACCTCAAGACCAGCCACGATCCAGGTACCATCACCCATACCGAGATGCCGAGAGGCGTTGAGCACTTCACCGTTTTGGAGATGGCACCAGAGATGAGCCTGCATCTGGGTAGCAAGCGTGATGTTGAGCATGTGGATGGACCTCAACATGCACGGTTGCCATCCCTTCACCACGGCTTTATTCAGGCAGTGGAATGCCCAGGCTGTCGAAGACCTGGTGCGCACATGCTTGGAGCTCGTCCAATGCCTGCGCGTCATCCAACTCAAGAGTGGAGAGCAGCTCCTGAAACCGGGAGAGTGCCGCCTTGGCTTCCGCTGGGCGAGGAAACGTGGTGGAGCCCTGCTCAACGGATTGGATGAAGTCCAGGCAGAGCCGGGCGGATTCACCCAACATTTCCTTCAATCTGATGTCGCCATGGTTGCGGCGAGCTTCGTCCAAAGAATGTCCACGAGCGATATGGCCGAGCTCATTGAAGGCACCGGCAACCTTGCTTGCGATTTCCGCAGCTGACTTGGACATGCTTCCTCTGCTTCAACTCGCTGAGGGCGTGACGGGTACTCCCACGTAGCGGGCCCGTGGGCGCAGCAGGTGGCCCTGTTCGCGTTGCTCCAGCACGTGCGCGACCCAGCCCGCGGTGCGCCCCATCGCGAACAGCGCTGTCGCCGCTCCCGCTGGCAGTTCCAGCGCCGAGGCCAGCGCCACCAGCCCGAAGTCCACCGCGGGCGGTGGGTGTCCCGCCTCTCGCATCGTCTCCTCCACCGCGCGCAGCACCCGCACGCCCACCTGCTCCGGGCGGAACGCATACGCCGCCTCGAGCAATGGCGGCGTGCGCGGATCTCCCTCCGGGTACAGCTGGTGTCCGAAGCCCGGTACCGACTCGCCCCGCCGCAGCCGCTCGTGCACCACCGTGCGTGCTCGCTCGGGCCTGCCTACCTCCTGCAGCAGCGCCTCGATGCGGTCACAGGAGCCCCCGTGTTTCGGCCCCGAGAGCGCCGCCAACGCCGCGCTCATGCATGCGTACAGGTCCGCTCCCGAGGACGCCGTCACCCGCGCCGCGAAGGTGGACACGTTCAACTCATGGTCCGCGCACAGCACCAGCGCCCGGTCCAGCATCTCCGGCGCCTGCTTCCCCGTCACCCCCCACGCCACCGCCAGCGAGGCCGCCACCGTCTCCTCCTTCAGCGCCCGGGCCACCCGCGAGGGCGCCTGCGCCGCGCACACCCACGCCGCGAGGTGCCGCAGCAGGCGTTGCCCTCGCAGCTTCTCCTGCTCCACCGGGGCCGAGAAGCGCACCTCGTCCCAGGCTCCCAGCAGGGGCACCACCGCCGACAGCACCACCAGCGGCGGCGAGCGCTTCGGCAGCAACCCCGCCACCGTCGAGGGCTGCACGGGCAGCTCCGGCGAGGGCCACCGCGCCGGCTGCGCGGGCAGCTCACCCGTCCAGAGCAGCTCCGCCACGTCCTCGAAGCTCCGTCCCTCCATCGCGAGCAGCACCGCCGGTCGACCCCGGTACGCCAGCCCCTCCGCCCCTATCCGCGACACCGCCGAGTCGATGACGGGCTCGCCCCAACGCAGCGCTCCTGCCGCCACCGCCGTGTGTCCCGCTCGCGCGTCATGGCGCGTCTTCAACCGCTCGAGGTCCGCCCGGACATACCGGTTCTCCTTCGTCCCCGGCTCCGGCACGCAGCGCACCAGGCCCCGGCTCACGTACGTGTAGAGCGTCGCCCGCTTCACGCCCAGCAGCGCCGCCGCCTCCGCCGCCGGCACCAGCTCCTCGTGTCGACTGTCGAATCGAGATTGAGCCTGGGGCTCTCGCGCTTTAACCATTCGTCATGTCTCCCGAGGCGCATTGTCGACTCGACTCGACGATTCGTCGACATGAGACAGCGAGGAGCGGGCCACCATGCAGATCGACTTCGGACGGACGGCGGATGACTACGTGAAGCACCGGGCGGGATTCCCGGAGCGCTTCTTCCAGCGGCTCGCCGCCGAGGGCATCCTCCGGCCCGGGCTGCGCGCCGTGGACCTGGGCTCCGGCACCGGTACTGTGGCCCGAGGCCTCGCGAGGTACGGCTGCCAGGTCACCGCCCTGGACATCTCCGCCAGCATGCTCGACGGGGCCCGCCAGCTCGCCACCAGGGAGGGGCTCTCCATCGACTTCCGGCTCGCCCCCGCGGAGCACACCGGGTTGCCCGCGGGCTCGGCGGAGCTCGTCATCGCCGGTCAGTGCTGGCACTGGTTCGATCGCGACGCCGCCGCCCGTGAGGCCGCCCGGCTTCTCGTCCCCGGGGGCAGGCTCGTCATCGCGCACTTCGACTGGGTGCCCCTGCCGGGCAACGTCATCGAAGCCACCGAGTCCCTCATCGACGAGGCCAACCCTGGACCCGTGCCGCCCTATGTCCGCTTCGGACATGGCTCCGGCCTCTATCCAGCCTGGTTCAGGGACGCCGCCGTCGCGGGCTTCGTCCAACTGGAGAGCTTCTCCTTCGACCTCGCTGTCCCCTACACCCACGAGGCCTGGCGCGGTCGTGTCCGCGCCAGCGCCAAGATCGGGGCGTCGCTCCCACCGGAACAGGTGGCCCGCTTCGATGGCGCGCTCGGCTCACTGCTCGCCGAGCGCTTTCCCCAGAATCCACTCGCCGTGCCCCACCGCGTCTTCGCCGTCATCGCGACCCGGCCAGCAGCGGTGGAGCAACTCGCGAAGTCCTAGCAGGGACCCCAGCCCTTGAAGAGGATCCGATGCCCGAACGAGGTGGAGGAGCCATTGAAGCCGTAGGTGCCGGAGTAGGCCGCGGGGGCCGCGAAGCTGCCCACGATCGACGCGGTGCCGGCGCAGCTGGCCGTGCCCGTGTAGCTCGCGTTGATGGTCACCGAGCTGCCCAGCGTGCCACCCGTCACCGCCCAGTTCGGGGAGTTGCAGATGGTCCCGCTGATGTTGCCCCCGATGATGTTGAAGGGGTAGCTGTTCGGGTCGATGATGGCCTGGATCTGCCAGGTCCCGCCGCCGACGGTGTGAAGCTCGAGACAGGCCAGGGACGACGCGGCCAGGGTCGAGAACCCGCTCTGCTGCACGGACCCGATCCGCACGGGGTTGCCCTGCGCGTCGATGTTCTGGTCAGCAGCGCTCCGACCCGGCTCGGCCGCCACGGCGACGTTCATCCAGCCGCCCACGAGACCCCCAACGACGAGCGCCGAAAACGCATTACGGTAGTTCATTGTCTACTCCCCCTCTGCTGGTTCCACTGTCTGTGAATGGCCGGAAGGGCCATGGCCCCAGGCGCGATCCCAACCTGGAATCCAATGTCTGTATACACGGACAGGCCGGGTAATTCAAGGTTTACCACCACTCCCCGTATGGACTGGATTTCTCTTCTCCTTCCGCGGCTCCCGGCGGCAACAAGGCCGCGCGCACGCTCGAGGCCTCTGCCCCTCTCCGCCCAGGTGGGCTACTGGGACGGCGAGGTAGAGTGAGGCCCCATGGCCTCCCTCCTCGATTCGCTCGAACGCTCGCGTCTTCTCAAGGATCGGGAGGCGGCTCGCGAGGTTCTCAACCCCGAGGAGCCTCCCCATGTGTCGCTCCTGCGTCTGTGTGACGCGGGCCTCCTCGCCGGCGGCCTCACCGTGTCCTTCGGGGTCCGGCCCGATGAGCTCGTCGGCCCTCTGACCTCCGCCATGGGCGGTGCCGCGCGGCGCTTCAAGGTCGTCGACGTGCGCGAGCGCCCCGTCCTGGAGCTTCACATCCTCGCCGGCGAGGTGTCCGAGCGCTGGGAGGTGGAGGACCTCTGGGCCCTCGTGCACAACCTCAACAGTCTTTATCGCGAGGCCCCGGATGTGCGCGCCGTCGCCGTGCTCGGGGAGTGGAACGACGCGCTTCATCTCCTGTGCGTGGAGAAGCGCGCCCTGCCACGGCTGCTGCGCGAGCGGTTTTTCGCGCCTCGCAACCGGGATTCGCTGGAGCGCGGGGGGGATGACGGCCGCTGAGCGACGACCCTCACCCCCCGCCCTCTCCCAGGGGGAGAGGGTGCATGCTCAACTCGCGAGGGGGGCCTCGTTGACGGAGATTGCTCTCGGGCCCCGCTTCTTGCGCTCCAGGTACCAGCGCCGGAAGGCCAGGGTGGCCCGATCCGTCGCCACGCTGCGCTCCTCGGAGACTGGCGGCGCCTCGATTGGATCGCTCGACTCCACCACGGCCTGATCCTCGCGCAGGATGCGCTTGTTGTAGCGGTCGAGCACGGCCGCCAGCGGCTGGAACTTCAGGAAGTCGCGCGTGCTCACCAACATCATCCGCGTGTGCGTCGCATCGACCGGCACGCAGTACATGTGCAGGCGCATGATGCGGTTGGGGATGGGGACGTGCATCGCCATGCCATTGGGCCGCAGCCACTCCAGGCCCGCCGCGCTCGCTACCCCGTCCAGGCTCCACGAGGTGCGGAAGCCCGTGGGCGAGGGATGCACCTCCATCTCCATCTTCGAGTCCGGCTTCATCCGCCGCCACAGTGGCCCGCCGATGGTGCGCCGGTGCACGAAGGGCAGGTGCGGCGAGTCCAGCATGTTCTCCATCGCCCGCGTCCAGTGCGCGTTCCACGTCTCGGCGTAGTGCCACACGTGGATTCCCTCCTGCTCCATCACCGGGGGCACCGCCGGCTCGTCCGGGGCCTCGGCGCCCGGTCGCGTGTAGAGCCAGATGAGGCCCCCGCGCTCGCGCACTGGAAAGGTCGTGGCGGCGAAGCGCTGGCGCTTCTCCTCGGGCATGGGATTGAGCGGAATGTGCGTGCACGCTCCGCTCGAGTCGAAGCGCCACCCGTGGAAGGGGCACTCCAGGCACCCGTCCTTCCCCACCTTCCCCAGCGACAGCTTCACTCCCCGGTGCGGACAGCGGTCATGCAGCGCCTGCACCCGTCCCTGGTTGTCCCGGAACAGCACGACGCGCTCCGACGCCACCGTCAGCCCGTACGGCTCCCTGCCCACCTCGCGAGACATGGCCACCGGCGTCCACACGTCCGCGAAGCCCTCGTCGGCGAAACCGTCCAGCATGAGTTCCTCCCGCATGTTCCTCTCCTGGGATAGAATATCCAGGTTGGTTTACTTAATTTCAAGTCGAAGTGCGGAGGAGGGTGGGGAAGGGCTGGAAGCGGATGGATTTCCTACTCCATGCGGGTTATTCAAGGCGCATGGCCCGGGTGAAGGGGAGCCGCAACGCGGACTACGAGAAGGAGCGGGAGCGCCTGCTGGAGGCGGTCCGCGTGCGCCTGCTCGCGCCAGACGGGGCCCAGGCGAGCTTCCGGGAGCTCGCGGAGGTGGCCGGGGTGAGCGTGGCCACGCTGCGCCACTACTTCGGCTCGCGCGAGGCGCTGCTGTCGGAGGTGATGGCGGACATGCACCGGCGCGGTCTGCCGTACCTGCTCGCCGCGGCCACCGAGCCCCGCGGCCCGGTGCGCGAGTCGCTCCAGTGGTTCCTCCAAGAGCTCCTCACGGGCTGGCGCCTGGGCGTGGGCGCGGTGCACGCCTTCGGCCTCACCGCGAGCGTGGGCCACCAGACGCTGGGGCCGGTGTACGTGCAGGAGTTGCTGGAGCCCACGCTCCAATCAGCGGAGGCGCGGCTGTCGCGCCACATCGCGGACGGGGAGCTGCGGCGCTGCGACGTGCGCCACGCCGCGCTGGAGCTGGTGTGTCCGGTGGTGCTCGGTCTGCTGCACCAGGTGCAGCTCTCGGGCGCGAAGTGCCGGCCGCTGGACGTGGAGCGCTTCCTGGAGGACCACCTGGAGACGTTCCTGCGCGCCTACGCCCCCTAGTCGACGCCCAGGATGAGGCCGAGCGTGGCCAGCGTCATCGCCGGGCCCTGCTGCGCGAGCGCGGGAGGAATCGCGAGCAGGACGGGCCGCTCCGGCGAGCCTCCACACGAGCGCGAACCCATGTAGCCCCCGTCCCGGGTGGACTTCAGGTCATAGCTGCACGGGCCCACCGTGGCGGTGAAGCGCTCCGGGGTGATGTTCATCCGGGCGATGTCGCCATGGAAGCTGCCCGTCGCCTCTATCTCGTTGCCCTTGTGCTCGAAGCTCAACCGGGTCAGCTCGCTGCCCACGGTACCGCCCAGCTCCTGCCCGTTGAGGCCGAGGAACACCGTCCGGCCGAACGCCCTGCCGCGCAGCGTCTTCCCGTCGCGGGCGAGCTGCAGGTCGGGGCCGATGACACTGTCCTCGGTGACCCGTGCGGTGATGGCCGCGTTGGGCGTGCGCAGGTAGAGGTACTGGACACCGCCCTGGGCCGCCGCCGTCCCCAGGCAGAGCAGGGCGGCCGTCCCGAGCGCTGAACCGATTCGCTTCGCGTATGAGCGCCTCATGCCGGAAGAATAAGGACGGAGGGGCCCCCCTGTGACGGCCCCCCGCCCGGCCGCTCGTGGGGGAGGCTCTGGAAGGGGGTGCCCCCGCCCGGTTGCCGGGCGGGTCGAGGGGGTGGTCGTTATTGTCTCCGGCCAGACCGAGTGCGCCGGGGCCTTCCTGGCGAAGCAAGGAGCCTTCCGTGGAGGTGTCTTCCCCGTCCAACGGTACGAGCGTGGAGCCGCGGCGGAGCGACCGCCCGGGCCGGGTTCCCGCCAGTCTCATCCTGCGGGGCATCCTGATGTTGATGACGATGATGGGCCTGGTGGCCGCGCTGCACTACTACCTCGGGGTGCGGCTCGTCGCCGAGCCGGGGTTCGCGCAGCCTTGGGCGGCCCTGGGGTGGGCGGTGCTGGGGCTTGGCTTCGTGTCCATTCCAGCGGCCATGGTGTCCACGCGGATGCGGCCCTCGTGGTTGGAGCAGGTGCTGCACTGGGGCGGCATGCTGTGGATGGGGGCCTTCGGGCTGCTGCTGACGGCCACGGTGGCGGCGGACGTGGTGGGCTGGGTGTGGCGGCTGGCGGGCTCGGCACCCGAGGCGGGGGTGCTGGCGCGGGACAAGGCGCTGGGGGTGGTGGGCGTGGTGGTGCCGGCCATGCTGTTCGCCTTCCGCACGGCGCGGGCTCCGGCGCGCGTGGAGCGGGTGACGGTGCCGGTGGTGGGGCTGGGCGCGGGGCTGTCGGGAATGAAGGTGGTGCAGATCTCGGACATCCACATCGGCCCCACGCTGGACCGGAGCTTCATGCGGCGGGTGGTGGAGCAGGTGAACGCGCTGAAGCCGGACGTGGTGGCGGTGACGGGGGACCTGGTGGACGGCTCCGTCACGCGGCTGCGGGACGAGGTGGCGCCGCTGGCGGGCCTGCGCGCGCCGCTGGGCGTGTACTACGTCACGGGCAACCACGAGTACTACCACGGGGGCGCGGCCTGGTGCGCCGAGGTGGCGCGGCTGGGGCTGACGGTGCTGAACAACACGCACCGGGTGGTGGGGCGGGACGGCGCGCGCCTGACGGTGGCGGGGGTGACGGACCTCGAGGGCGGGAGGATGGATCCGGCGCATGCGTGCCGGCCGGACGTGGCGCTCGCGGGGGCGCCGCAGGGCGTGCCGCGTCTGCTGCTCGCGCACCAGCCTCGCGCGGCCCTGCTGGCCAGGGGCCTGGGCGTGGACCTGCAACTCTCCGGTCACACCCACGGGGGTCAGATGTTCCCCTTCATGGCCTTCGTGAAGCTGCAGCAGCCCGTCATCCAGGGGATGGCCACCATCGCGGGCGTGCGCGTCTACACCCACCGGGGTACCGGCTACTGGGGCCCCCCGCTGCGCCTGGGCCCCGCGCCCGAAATCACCGAGCTGACCCTCGTGAGTGCGTAGAGCGGGTGCGCGCGAGGTTCACTATCGGTCGCGGTGAGACGCAATGCGTTGCCCCGCGTTCTTTCCCGGCGTTACGCTGGCTTCGTGCCTCCCGAGCCTCCTTCCCGAAAGTCGCAGGGCGATGGACGCCCCCAGGGTCGGGGTGTCTCCGGAATCATCCGGGTCCTCTTCGTGGCGGATGACGCCGGCCTGCGCGATACCGCCCGGCGGGAGCTCTCCCCGGGCTTCGAGCTGCTCCCCGCGAACACCTTCGCCCTGGCCCTGCCCCTGCTCGACCTCGAGCCGGCGCCCACCGCCATCATCGTCGACCTGGGGCTCGCGGACGCGAAGGGGGCGGCGGACTTCCTCTCCGCCCTGGTGGAGCGGGACTACCCGGGCCCTCGCATCCTCCTGTCCAGGAAGTTCCGGCCCGAGGAGGCCTCCACCCTCAGCCAGTCCAGCATCATCCACTTCGCCCTGGCCACGCCCTGGGCGGCGGGCGAGCTGCGCGCCTTCGTGGAGGCCGCGCTCGGGTTCCGCCCCTTCCCGAGTTCGTTGCACGCCATATGAATTCGCGGGCGGGCGGGCGGCCGGGCCCGGTCCCTCGCCACGTCGTCCTGCGGACGCGCCCGCTTCGCATTATCCTGGCGCTGGTTCCGAAGAGTTCGGCCTGAAGAAGAGTGGTGGCCCGTGTCGTCGTGGTGGAAGGTCGCGAAGAAGAAGCTCCGGCGTGCCCATGTGAGCATCCTGCGTGGCGCGGGTGCCCCGGAGGAGATCGCCGCTGGCATGGCGCTCGGACTGTTCATCGCCCTGCTGCCCATCATGGGACTGCAGCTGCCCTTGGCCCTGTTCGTCGCCGAGGTGCTCCGCCGGGTGACGCACTTCCAGCTCTCGCGCGTCGCCGCCGCCACGGGCGTGTGGCTCAACAACCCCGTGACGGCCGCCCCCGTCTATGGGCTCTGCTACCTCGTCGGCCGTCCCATCGCGCACCGCCTCCTGCCGGCCTCGCAGCAGCAGGCCGGGGTCGAGGCCGCGGCCTTCGACCTGAGCACGTTCTCCTTCTCCGGCCCCGGTGCGCTCGAGGTGATGCTCGGTCTGGTCATCGGGGGCGTGCTGTTGGGCGTGCCCACGGCGTGGGTGGGCTACCGCATCACCTATGGCATGGTGGTCCGCCAGCACGAGCGCCGCGAGGAGCGCCGGGCGCGCCGCCAGTCCCGGGCCATGCGTCCGGCTCCCGAGGTGTAAGGCGTCACACGTCGGCCTATTGCTTCTCGAAGGTCACCACGGCCTTCGGGACCATGTCTTCCTTGAGCAGGTCGTTGAGGTTGAGCTGCTTGCCCCAGGTCCAGACCACGTTCCTGGCGACATCCACGGGGGGGAACCTGATCGGCTTGGGCAGGTAGACCCAGTGACCGATGTACTGGTGGGGCTTGTGCACCGCCTGTCCGATGAAGGGCTTGTAGGCCACCCCCACCATCGCCCCCGCGTAGGTTCCATCGTCGACCTTGTTCACGACCTTCTTGAGGTTGTCCTTGAGCGACTGGTTCAGGAACAACATCCTCAGGTTCTTCCCGGACCTCACCACGTCCTCATTGCTGACCAGGCTGGTGGTGCTGATGGACTTGAAGCCCACCATGCCCAGCAGGGCCTCCATGGCCGGAATGGTGAGCGCCAGGTCTCCGTGCTTGTAGGCGAAGTCCGGCACGTTGAGGGCGTTCTGCTGCAGGTCCTTGAGCTTGTCCCCGTACACCCAGGGATTCTGCTGGTAGTCCTTGAAGTTCAAGGAGTACTTCCGGCAATCCTCCCAGATCTGGTCCTGCTTCTTCTCCCGGAGGTACTCCTTGAGGATGATCATGAGCCCCAGGGACATGCGGACGTCGAGGAAGTTATTGGCCTGGTCATTGATCACCCCCGCGTCCAACCGCTTCTTGAGCCGGTTCTTGACCTCGACCGACTCCTTCACACCCAGGTATTCGCTGCCCTGGGAGATCGTCTTGTAGAGGTCGTCGACTTTCGAGGGGTCATGGATCAGCAGGCCCATCAGCGTGCCAGCGAATCCGCAGCTCCCGTGGGGCCCCTGGTCGAAGAGCGAGGGGTCCTTCTTCAGATCCTTCAGCCGCTGCACGTCGTCCATGGGTGACCTCTTGCTGGCGGGCATGGCCGCCGGTCACCGCGTTGGACCCGTGAGCCTTTTTCCCGGGCAATGCTCCCCTCGTCAGTACCCGAACGAGTCGTAGATGTACCCGGAGTCGACCGGCGTCGAGTGGCCGCCCTGATCATGCGGCACTCCCACGAACACCGTGCCCGTGCACGTCTTGCCCTTGCTGTCCTTCGCCGTGAAGGTGATCCGATACACGCGTCCGTCTCCCTGCCCGCTGCGCTCCGCCCTCAGCTTCACCCGGTCCTTGTAGTCGTCGACCCACTTCGCGTCCGGCTCGGTGTTGCCGTCGCCTTGGCCGTTCAGCGGCTCGTCCTGCGTCACCTTCTTGATCGTCACCTTGAACTTCTCGCCGTACCCGTCCTTCCCGCTCAGCGTGACCGTGTGGAACTTGTGGTTCGGTGGCCACAGCAGCTTCGGGCTCGCCTTCACGTTCTTGCACGGCGGCTTGTCCTGCTCGAGCGCGCTCACCTCTCCCGCCTCGTCCTGCGTCAGCTCCTCCTGCTCGTCGAAGGGGAACTCCTCCTCCAGGGGGCCACCGCAGCCCGCCACTCCCATCGCCGCGAACACCGTGAACAGCGCCATCCTCGTCCATTTCCCCTGCATGCCTTCCCCCTGGTCCCGATGTCCGGTAGGCCCGTGTGCGGACCTTCCTTGGGTTTCAGGATGGGAACGGGATGGAGCCCTCTTCCATCGCGCGCGAGGACCGGGTTTCTGATTCCCTGTTGCTCCCGAGTGGTACTCGCGGGATGGGGAAGCGGTGTTTCACCCTCACCCCAGCCCTCTCCCAGGGGGAGAGGGGGCATACACAGCCGATGACCACGGACCTGCACTCCAGCTTCAGCGACCACGGCGCCTGTGTGATGACCATGTACCGCCGCGACTGAGCCACCGCGCCCTCGCTCCCCTGGCAGCCCACATGGGGGAGCGAGCGGACGGGCCAGGCCCTCCCGCGTCACATCCGGCTCTCTTCCTCTCCAACCGTCTCGGGTGTGAAGCACTGAGAGGGAGAGTCGATATGGCGGATATCCATACCGCGTCGCCGCTATGTGGCGCCGAATGCGACGCGCGCATGCACCGGCCCCGGAATACGGACGAGGCGCTCGTCTGCATGCGAAAGAAGCTCCGGGAGTTCTACGCCACCGGGGACAAGCGGGCCATCTTCCTGCGCGCCTACTACGTCATGACGACCCAGGTGAACGCCTCGGTCCATGGCGGCAACGAGGACTTCGAGCAGCCCATCTTCTTCGACCCCGAGTGGGTCGATCGGCTCGCCGGCCGGTTCGCCCAGCTCTACTTCCAGTCCCTGGAGAAGCCGGCGTGCAAGGCCTGGAAGATCGCCATGGAACGGGCCGCCAGCCCTCATGCCTGGAGTGTCCTCCAGAACATGGTGCTCGGCATCAATGCCCACATCAACTTCGACCTGGCCAATGGCGTCCACGAATTCATCCGGAAGGCGGGAGAGCATCGGGACGCGGAGCTCATGGCCCGGCGGAAGTTCGACCATGACCAGATGAACAACGTCCTCGTGCGCTGCAACCCGAAGATTCAAGACATCCTCGGGCGCGAGTTCGGCGGAGGCATGCGCCTGTTCAGCGGCGTCCTGGGCAAGTTCGACGAGCTGCTCACCAGCACGGGGCTGCGGTACTACCGGGACCGCGTCTGGTGCAACGTGCTCGGGTTGCTGTCGGCGAAGGGCCCGGACGAGCTCGAGAAGGTGCGGCTGCGGCTCGAATGGGAGGCCCAGCAGGTGGCCGAGTTCATCATCGACGGCAGCTGGATGAACAAGCTGGTGTATGGCATGGACGGTCTGCTGTGCCGGAAGAACTTCCAGGGCAGGTTCCAGCCGGACGGGGTCGGAGCCATCCACGCCATGGGGCGCATGGGCCACCGCCTCCAGATGCCTCATTAGAGAGTGCCGCTACGCCGGGGGCTGTTCCGAAGGGAGCACTCCCAGCTCGTGCAGGGCCCGCCGCTCGAAGGCGGAGGCCCCCTGCTCCCGGGCCACCTTCACGGCGCGCAGGAAGCACTCGCGTGCCTCCGGCTCGTGGCCGAGCGCCCGCAGGGCCTCTCCGCGCAGCCGGTGCAGCTCGGCCTCGTAGAAGTGCTCTCCCGACTTCTTGGCCCGCTCCAGCCCCTCGGTGGTGAGCTCCAGCGCCTCGCGGGGCTGCCCCAGCTTGAGGTACAGGCCCGCCAGCAGTCCGAGGTCGTGGTGCCGCTGGCCGGCGCGGATGCCCGGTTCCTCCCAGCCCCGCATGGCCTCGCGCATGAGCGCCAGTCTTCCCTTCGTGTCCCCCGTCTCCGACAGGGCCCAGATGCGGATGAGCGTGGACCAGACCCTCCAGGCGCGGAACCCGTGCTCGTTGGAGAGCGAGATGGCCTCCTCGGACCACTCCATGGCGCACTCCGCCTCGCCCCGCAGCTGGCAGGCCACGGCCAGGTACGTCAGCACGCTGGCGGATGTGTGCGCGTGGCCGATGCGCCGCGCCAGCTCCAGCGCCTCCCGGCTGTACTGGCGCGCCTCCTCCTCCCGGCCGAGCACCGAGTGCACCATCGCCCCGATGGCCAGCGCCGTGGCGCGTGGGTTGATCCACTGCGTCTCGGCCATGGCCCGCTGTTCCTCGAGCGGCAGCTCCGAGCACGCCAGTGTCTTCTCCACGTGCTTCAGCGCCGCGGGCATGTGTCCCCAGATGAAGCAGTCCACCGCCATCATCCGGTGCCCCAGGGCGAGCAGCTCCCCATCCTGGTGGCGCTCGCCCCGGGCCACGAGCTGCTCGGCGAGCTCGTGCGCCAGCGTGTACTCCGCCCGCGAGAAGAAGTAGGCGAAGAGCCCGAAGTACGACAGCCGCAGCCGCGGCAGCGCCTCGCCCACCTGGTGGATGAGCTCGCGCGCCCGCGTGTACGTCCGCTCCACCTCCTCCGAGCGGTAGCCCTGCACCTGGGCCAGCGGCGTCCCCAGGGCGATGAGCAGCCGCAGCTCCTGCTCGCGCCGTCGCGGCTCCTCGGGCAACAGGCGCAGCATCCGCAGTGCCTGCCGGAAGTGGCTCACCGCCTCCTGGTTGGCCGAGCGCAGGCTGGCGCCGTGTCCCGCCCGCTCCCAGTACGGCAGGGCCCGGGCGTACTCGCCGGCCTCGGTGAAGTGGTGGGCGAGCAGCTCCGGTTGTGCCTCCGCCACCTCGGGGGACTGCTCCAGCAGGGCCTGGGTGATGCGCTGGTGGAGCCGCCGGCGCGCTCCGAGCGGCAGGGAGCGCCACGCCGCGTCCTGCAGGAGGGCATGGCGGAACTGGTAGCCGGGCCCGTCGCCCTCGGTGCGGGGTTGCAGCACCCCGGCGGCCACCAGGCCTTCCAGATCGCGCCGCAGCGAGGCGGGACTCTGCCTCTGCCGCGTCAGCGCGGTCAGCAGCGCGTGCGAGAAGCCTCGCCCGAGCGCCGCGCAGGACTGGGCCAGCGCCTTCTGCCGGGAGGGCAGCAGGTCCAACCTCGCCAGCAGCAGCTCGTTGAGGGTGATGGGGATGGAGCCGGGCGTCCCATGCTCCAGCACCATGCGCGTCATCTCCTCCACGAAGAGGGGGACGCCGTCCGTCCGGGCCACGAGCTGTTCGACCAGCGCCGGAGGCAGCGCATGGCCGTGGGCGGACTCGCGCACCAGGGCCGCGGTGAGCTCCGGTGGCAGCCGCTCCAGCGTGAGCGTGTGCATCCAGGGGCGGCGGGGCCAGGTGGGGTGGAAGTCGGGCCGGGCGCTGAGGACGAAGAGGACGCGCTCCTTCTCCACCCGCTCCAGGAGGTAGCCGAGCAGCTCCAGCGTGGAGGGGTCCGCCCAGTGCAGATCCTCCACCACGCCGAGCACCGGCCGCTCACGGGCCACGCGCGCCAGCAGTGCCGCGATGGCCTCGAGGGTGCGCTCCTTGCGCCACTCCGGCGAGAGCTGGGGAGCGGGGAGTCCCTCGGGAAGGGGCTGTGAGAGGAGCTGGACGAGGAGCGAGGTGTGTTCGGGGGACAGGCCTGGCTCCAGCCGTGACAGCTCGCGCGAGGGGAACAGGCGCCGCAGCACCTCGATGGCGGGGTGGAAGGCGCTGGTGCTCGACTGGGGCCAGCACTGGGCCTGGAAGTGCTCACGCGGCTCCTCACCCATCCGCTGGTGCAGCTCCTGGATGAGCCGGGATTTGCCGAGGCCCGCCTCTCCGCTGACGAGGACGAAGGAGCCCTTTCCCCGCAGGGCCTCGTTCCAGCACGCGAGGAGCCGCCGCAGCTCGTCCTCCCGCCCCACCAGTGGGGTGAGGCCTCCGGCGGCGGCGAGTGCCCGCTCGAAGCGGAACGTCGTCGGCCGCTCGCGCAGCACCCGGTGGAGGCCCAGGGGCCGCGGTCCCGAGAGGCCCCGGTAGGGGCGGGACCCGAGCGCCTCGGTCTCGAACGTCGCGCGCACCAGCTCCCAGGTGGCCTCGCTGAGGACGACGGTGTGGGGCTCGGCCTGCTCCGCCAGCCAGGTGGCCACCTTCGGGGCCTCGCCCTGGAGGAGCAGCGCCTGGCCTCCCTGCTCCCGGGGATGCTCGCCCAGCGTCATCTGGTCCGTGTGGATGCCCACCCGCGGGGCCAGGACGCCCGGAGGCAGTTGCGGCAGCTTACGCTGAAGGAACGCGGGGATGTCCCGCACCAGGACCAGTCCCACCTGGACGGCGTGCTCCGAGTCCTCCTCGCGCGCCACCGGGTAGCCGAAGCAGGCCAGCACCTCGTCACCGAGGTACAGGGCGATGGAGCCGCCCCGCAGCTGGACGAGCTCCGCGCATCGCTGTTGGAAGGCATCCTCCAACTCGCCCATCCCCTCGGTGTCCAGCGCTTCCGCCAGCCCGGCCAGTCCGCTCAACTGACAGGACACGAGCGTCACCTGCCGGCGCTCGGCGGCCACGGTGCGCGGTCTCCTTCCGTGGTAGCCGAGCCGCTCGGTCAGCTCGCGCAGCTCCTCCACGAGCTCCTGCGCCGTCTGGTAGCGCCGCTCGGGGGCCTTGGCCAGCAGCGTGGCCAGCAGGGGCTCCACCTCCCGGGGCAGCTCCGGGCGGTGCTCGCGCGCGGGTGGGATGGGCTCGTCGGAGAGCACCCGCGCACGCAACTCGGGGATGGTGGTGGTCGGGTAGGGGAGGGTGCCGGTGAGCATCTCGTACAGCACGACTCCGGCGGACCAGATGTCGGTGCGCTCGTCCTGGTGCTCGCTCCGCCACTGTTCTGGCGCCATGTAGGCCGGCGTGCCAGCGCTGGGCAGGTCGAGGAAGCCTGGAGCGGCCCCCTCTTCCAGCAACCATGCCAGGCCGAAATCGAGCAGCTTCACCTCACCCTGCCGGGTGAGGAAGACATTGCTCGGCTTCATGTCGCGGTGGATGACGTGGTGCTCGTGGGCGTGGGCCAGCCCGTCGGCGATGCCAGACATGATCTCCAGGGCGCGCCGGGGCTCCAACCGCTGTTCCCGCCGCAGCACCGACGAGAGCGACTCTCCCTCCAGACACTCCATGATGAGGAAGGGGATGCGCGGCTCCCAGGGTGCGCCGGTCCACTCGGAGGTGTCGAAGAGGCGGACGATGTTGGCGTGGGCGAGCTGCGCGATGGCACGGGCCTCCTGCTGCAGCATCGAGGCGAGCTCCTCATCCCCCAGGTGGGAGCGGGGGAGCAGGAACTTGAGCGCCACCTCGCGTCTCAGCCGCGTGTCCCAGGCACGGAACACCCGGCCCATGGAGCCGCCGCCCAGCTGCTCGAGAATCTGGAAGCGACGGCCGTCCGGTCCTCCCAACTGCTCGCCCTGCGTCGGGAGGCGCAACAGGGAGGGGCCACCGGCGACGGCCCGCGCCAGCTCGTCGCCGAAGTCCGAGTCCTCGAACCCGATGTCCAGGGAATCTCTGCCTTCGTTCCGACCGGTGTTGTCTGGCATGACATCCCCCAGTCCTCCCCACCGGGCAGCCCACGTCGGTGTGCCGTCCCAAGCGACCCGACCCGAACAAGCTAGGGACCCCCTGGAGCGCGAGCAACGAGACCGCCCGGGAGGGCAGAGGGGCGTTCACCAGCGGGCGAGGATGGAGAGGGCTCCGCTGGTGCGTTCTCCACTCGCCCACTCGTGAAGAAACTCCTTCGCCATCCCGTCCTGCGCCGGCTCCCTCGCCACCTCATGCCCTGGGCCGTGTTCGCCCTGTCCCTGCTGCTCACGTGCGGTGTGAGCCTGCTGCTGAAGGCCAACGTGCGGGCAAGGGACGAGGCGCGCTTCGAGAACCTGGTGCAGGCGGCGTCCGACCGCATCCAGCGCCGGCTGGATACCTATGTCGCGCTGCTCGAGGGCACCGAGGGCCTGTTCGCCACCCAGCACGACGTGACGCCAACCGAGTTCTCCGAGTTCGTCCAGCTCCTGCGGGTGCAGATCCAATACCCGGGCATCCAGGGCATCGGCTTCTCCCGCCGCTTCTCGCCCCAGGAGCGTCCCGAAGTGGAGCACTGGGCTCGGACGAAGGGGGCTCAGCCGGACTTCCACGTGTGGCCGGAGGTTCCAGGGGACGAGCTCCACTCCATCGTCTTCCTGGAGCCGCGCGACGCGAGGAACCAGGCGGCCATGGGCTACAACATGTACTCCGAGCCCACCCGCCGGGAGGCCATGGCGCGGGCTCGGGACACGGGGCGGCCCGCCCTCACCGCCAAGGTGACGCTCAAGCAGGAGATTCACGAGGAGAAGCAGGCGGGCTTCCTGCTGTACCTGCCCGTCTACCGCGGCGGCCGCGTGCCGGCCACGGTGGAGGGACGGCGCGAGGAGCTCGTCGGCTTCGTCTACAGCCCCTTCCGCGCGGGTGACCTGCTGCGCGGCATCTTCGGTACCGAGCGGCAGCCGCGCGTGGCCTTCGAGCTCTACGACGGCCCGGCGGTGGACCCAGAGAACCTGTTGCACCGCTCGTCCGGCGCGAGGCCCCTGCCGGACGCGCCCATGTTCACCACCACCACCCGGCTCACCGTGGCGGGGCGTCCCTGGACGCTGACCTTCGCCTCGCTGCCCGTCTTCACCGAGACGGCCGCGGGGCGACTGGTGCTGCCCGTGTCGATGGCGGGCGTGCTGGTGAGCCTGGCGTTCTTCTTCATGTCGCTCGCGCAGGTGCGCGCGCGTCGAGAGGCGGAGCGGAGCGCGGACGGGCTGCGGGTGGCTCTCGGCGAGCGGGCGCGCGTGGAGGAGCAGTTGCGCGAGGCGGACCGGCGCAAGGACGACTTCCTGGCCATGCTCGCCCACGAGCTGCGCAACCCCCTGGCCCCGGTGCTCACCGCCGTGCAGCTCATGGAGCGCAAGCTGGAGGAGGGGCAGGACATCGGCCGGGAGCGGGACGTGGTGGAGCGCCAGGTGCACCACATGCGGCGGCTGGTGGATGACCTGCTCGACGTGTCGCGTGTGACGCGGGGGAAGATTCAGCTGCAGAAGCGCCCGGTGGAGCTGGTGGCCGCGGTGGGGCGTGCGCTGGAAGCGGCGCGGCCCTTCTCCGAGTCCCGGGCGCACACCCTGAGCGCGCGGCTGCCGCTGGTGCCGGTGTGGACGGAGGCGGACCCGGTGCGTCTGGAGCAGGTGTTCACCAACCTGCTGCACAACGCGGCCAAGTACTCGGAGCGCGGTGGCCGCATCACCCTGTCACTGGCGCGTGAGGGAGGCGAGGCGGTGGTGCGGGTGGAGGACACGGGGATGGGGATTCCCGCCGAGGCGCTGCCGCACCTCTTCGAGCCCTTCATGCAGGTGGCGCGCACACTGGACCGGGCGCAGGGCGGACTGGGCCTGGGGCTGACCCTGGTGAAGCAATTGGTGGAGATGCACGGCGGGCGCGTGGAGGCGGCGAGCGAGGGGGTGGGCCGGGGCAGCGTCTTCACGGTGCGACTGCCGCTGCTGCCCGAGGCGCGGGTACCGGTGGAGCCCGAGGACGCGCGGCCCGAGCGGGAGATGCCCTCCGCGCGCCGCCGCGTGCTCGTGGTGGACGACAACGTGGACGCCGCGGAGCTGCTCGGCGAGGTGCTGGAGCTGGACGGGCACCAGGTGACGGTGGTGCACGACGGCCCGGCGGCACTGGAGCTCGTGGGCGGCGTGGACCCCGACGTGGTGTTCCTCGACATCGGCCTGCCGGGGATGGACGGGTACGAGGTGGCGCGCCGGATGAGGCAGCGGCCGGGGGGCGCGGACCTGATGCTGGTGGCGCTCACCGGTTATGGGCAGGCTTCGGACCGCCAGCGCTCGCACGAGGCGGGCTTCGATACCCACCTCGTCAAGCCGGTGGAGCTCGACACGGTGCGCGCGCTGGTGGCGGACGCGGAGAGGCCCTCGAGGCCGCGACCGGGGCGGGCCGCGGACGGGCGCTCCGAGGGCTCCTTTCGCGGGTAGCGGCTACTGCTCCTTCTTCGAGGGGCGGAGGATGATGACCTTTCCTCCGCTCTCGTCCCGCTCCACCGTGCCCGGCTGCGGCTTGCTCGACTGGGACGCGCCCTCGGCGCTCAGGGGGATGGACTGCGAGGACTCGTAGACGCGGCCCTGCACCTCCATCCGCACGTCCACGACGGCATGGCCGGAGACGCCCGGGGGCACCGTCACGGTGACCTCGTGGATGGCCGGCTGACCCGGCTCGCAGGTGGGGTGCTGCTTCTCGGTGCCCTGCACCACGACCCCCTCCGCGCCGCGCACGCGCGTGCTCAGCGAGGTGCAGGTCTGCTCCGGGACGATGGTGGCCACGAGGGTGAGCGGCGTCTGCGCCTTCACGGTGCCATGAGGGGTGGCGCGCAGGGTGAAGGGAGGCCGGGCCTTGCCTCCATTCCAGGGCTCCGCCTTCCGGTCCGCCTTGGGCGCGGGAGTGGCGGGGCGCGCCGCGGGAGCGGAGGCCTCCGGGGTGGAGGGCTTGTGGGCCTCGGCGGGGGAGGCGGCCGCGCAGCCGAGGGCCAGCGTCGCGATGAGCACGGGGGTTCGCATGTCGTGGAGTTCCTTCCGGGTGTCACTCACGGGGTGATGGTCACGGTCCAGCCGGTCACCTCGGACTCGTAGCCCTCGATGTCGAGCACGTACTCGGTGCCGGGCACTGAGTCGAACGTCGTCTGCTCACAACCCTGCTCGGTCGCCGCGGAGGTGACGAACTCGCCGCCACCGTAGATGTAGAAGTCGAGCACGTCCTGCTCGCACGTGGCGCCGCCGCGGAGGTCGGAGAGGCTCACCGTGGTGCGCGTGCCCGTGGCGGTGAAGCGGTACCAGCGGTTGTAGCCGAACTTGTTGTAGGCGTAGTTGTAGCCACCGGCGTCCGTCCGGTCGTGGGCGGTGGGCGTGTTGGCTCCAGAGGCCAGCACCCGGTACATGCGCCAGAACTCCGCCGATTGATAGTTGAAGGAGTCCGTGGGGTAGCCGCGCGCTCCCGCGGCGCCCTCCGCGTAGTGCGCGCCGATGTCATTGTCGACGTCGAAGAGGTCGGCCGTGTCCCCGCTGCCCCTGCATCGGCCGGCGCACAGCGAGTCGTAGGGCGTGTCGAGCGTACGCTCCCACAGGTCGCGCAGGCCCTCGGCCGAGGCGCCGTAGCGCTGGTTGTACGCGGCCGCGAAGGTGTGCACGGTGGTGAAGGCCGGCTGCGTCCGGTGCGCGTTGCGCAGCACGTCGTGGATGCGGTCGTAGCTGCCGCTGCGCGCCACGGAGTCACGGCTTTCGTACAGGCTCCAGAGGAAGAACTGGACGCTCGTCTCGCTGTACACGCCCCGGTCATCTCCACTCGGCGTCACGGCCACCGGGATGGTGAAGCCCGAGCCCTGCTTCCTGCCGGAGGTGTCCACGTACACCGGATCGTTGAAGGTCATGCCGGAGAAGGCATTGCCATACCCCTCGCCGAAGGCGACCGTGGGCACCAGGGACTGAGCCGACGAGTGCGAGCCGCCGATGCTGTCCGAGCGGTAGAGCCGATCCTCCAGGAAGTGGCCGAACTCGTGCGCGACGACGTGGTCGTCGTACTCGTCGGTGTCCACGCCCTCCTGGCCGAGGATGAAGAGGTTGGAGACGCCGTCCTTGCTGCGCGTGTAGTGCGAGGTGCCGATGGCGCCGGTCGAGGTCTCCCCCGACTCGTCGGTGTTGTTGGGGCTCCAGTTGGCCCGCAGCAGGGGGAGGGCCATCTTCGGGTCGGCGGTGCACACGCGCTCCATGGCGCTCACCAGGGTGTCCAGCAGGGCGAAGGGCGCGCCGGTGCGGTCGGTATAGCCGGACGTGCCGTGAGCGACTCCGGCGTGCATGTCGGCATCGAGGTTGGAGCCCGTGAAGGTGTCGGACTGCATCGCGTAGCGGGCCTGCTCCCGGGTGTTGTCCACGACGTGCACCTCCCACGCGGCGCCCTTGCAGTCGTCCTGGCCGATGCCGTCCGGCTGGTAGTCCGTCACGGCCGAGCCGGCGTAGACGCGGACCACGTAGGGTTGCGAGCCCGGCAGGCTCATGGAGTACGTCCCGTTGTCGCTCGTCAGCGTGCTGGCGAGCACGGTGCCCGAGGGCTGCTCCACGACCTGCACCAACGCCCGGCGCACCGGACGCGCCTTCGTGTTCTCGTAGTCGAGCCCCGAGCCGGTCGGCCCGTGGCGCGTGGGCACATGGTCGTAGGTGAAGGTGCCGCCCACCCGGATGCCCGGACCGCAGGTGACGAGGATGTTCATCACGTCCGCGGCGTCCATGGTGCCCTTGCCGCCCTCCACCACGCAGGTGCTGCCCTCGGGATGGGTGCGGACGGTGACCTTGTAGGCCTCGCCCGAGATCAGGCGGCCAGGGAAGGTGTAGGTGCCGTTGGCCGTGACGGTGAGCAGGTCGGTGCCGTTGTTCTGCAGCACCAGCGGCCCCGTGAGCTGCGACACCGTCACGCCGATGCCGTAGCGCAGGTCCTGGCAGGCCACCTTGACGTGGGTGGCGGGCTCGTCACCGATGTCTCCACTGCCCTGCGTCACCTCGCAGGTCTGTCCGCGGGGCTGGGTGAGGACCGAGACCTGGTAGGGGGTGCCGGGCTCGAGCAGCGTGGGGAAGAGGAAGAGTCCGTCGCTGCTCACGGTCAGCTGCTCGCTACCGTTGAGCTGGAGGACCAGGGTGCCGCGCAGTCCCTGGACCGAGCCTCCCACGGGCTGGTCCACCAGGCCGCAGCCCGCGGCGAGGAAGCTGTTGAGCAACACGAGGGCCACGAGGCGGGCGGCGCGGGGCTCGCCGAGGAGTCGGTCGGAGGTCATAGGGGCTCGAGGGCCCCGAGGCTAGCGGAGCCGGTGCCCTGGCACCAAGCGAGGTGCTCGTGCCATGGGCGGTCCCGCGAGCGTTCATGGAGAGGACTCGCCCGTACGCCAGGCTGCTGGGGGCTCGTCTTTGGAGCGGCCCGGGCCGTCTCCTGCCGCGCGCTTCTTCACTTCTCGAAGTGGAAGAACGTGCGGACGGGGTAGTGGTCCGAGCCACCCGAGCGCAGCACCCGGGCCTCGGAGAAGGTGAGGCCGCGCCCGAGGATGTGGTCGATCTCCACCACCGAGGGCAGGGCGGTGTTCGCCCCGGGCCACGTGGGGCCACAGGAGGAGTCCGGCCCGTCGCAGGAGTGGATGAAGCCCGCGGCGGCGAAGGCCTTCATCGCGGCGGCCTGACGGCCCTCGTTCATGTCCCCGAGCAGCAGCAGGGGTTTCTTCTCGTCCGCGTAGCGTTCCATCAGCGCCTTGCCCTGTTTCTCGCGCAGCTCCGCGTTCTTCTCCATGGACTCCAGGAGACCATCGGACTTCTTGTGCTTCGCCCCGGCGGCCATGAGGTGCACGCACACCACCCCGAGCTCGCGCCCGCCGAGTCTCACGTCCGCCTCCAGGCCGGGCAGCCGGTGGGGCTTCTCGGGGAAGCGCTCGGCGCGTGACAGGGGATGCCGGCTCGCGATGCCCACGCCCCACGTGCCCTTTCTCGGCATGAGGACGGTGTGCGGGAGCTCCTTGCCGAGCCGCTTGCGGAAGGCGGTGGCGAAGGCTGGCGTCAGCTCGCGCAGGCAGAGGATGTCTGGCTTTTCCCGCTCGATGACGTCGAGCGACTTCTCGATGTCCTCCGCCGGTGCGTCATAGAGGACGTTGTAGGTCATCGCCGTGAAAGGCTTTGAGGGGCGTGGCGTGTCCCCGGAAGAACCGAGGAGGAAGTGGAGCACCACGAGCAGGGGGGCGTGCATGCGCCTGGTGATTGCAGGGACGAGGCCAGGGGACTCGTGGAGCGAACGTGGCCCGAGAGCGACAGGTCCGTGGCCCACGGGCCACGGGGCGTGGTTTCATCCCTGTCACTGCGCGATGCGTCGTCCGGCGCGGATGTCGGATGACAAACGGTATTTCCCTTCCTTCGTCTCCCCCCCGGATTGCCGGATTCCCGGAGTCTCTTGTTATGCTCGGGCGTGGCGGGGTCGTCACGGTTCGCGTGACGCGATTGCCGAAGTGGGGGAGCGCGAGTGTCCTTCGTCCAGTTGCCCGAGAGCGTTACCACCTGCCGCAACCTCGTGGGAGGAGAGTGGCTCGTCCCGCGAGATGCCTCGCTGCTCGACGTGCGCAGCCCGTACACGGGAGGCGTCATCGGCCGGGTGCCGCTGACGCCCGCTGATGGCGTGGCGCAGGCGGTGGATGCCGCGCGGTCCGCGGCTCCCGGCTGGCGCGCCACGCCCCTGCGCGAGCGCACCACGCTCATGGGCCGCTTCCGCACGCTGCTCGAGAGCAACCTGGAGCGCCTGGCGCACCTCGCCGCCAGCGAGGCCGGCAAGACGGTGGCCGAGGCCCGTGCCGGAATCCTCAAGGGCCTGGAGGTGTGTGACTTCGCGCTGTCTCTGCAGAACCTCGACACCGGCGGCGCGCTGGAGGTGAGCCGCGGCGTCACGTGCGAGTTCCGGCGCGAGCCGCTCGGCGTGGTGGCGGGAATCACTCCCTTCAACTTCCCGGCGATGGTGCCGCTGTGGATGTTCCCCATCGCGGTGACGGTGGGCAACGCGTTCATCCTCAAGCCCTCGGAGAAGGTGCCGCTGACGGCGTGCGCGCTGGGCGAGCTCATGGTGGAGGCGGGCATTCCCCGCGGTGTCTTCTCCGTGGTGCACGGCGGGCGCGAGACGGTGGAGGCGCTGGTGGCGCACCCGGACGTGCGCGCCCTGGCCTTCGTGGGCTCCTCGCCCGTGGCGCGGCGCGTGTACGCGGAGGGCAGTGCGCAGGGCAAGCGCGTGCTGGCGCTCGGCGGGGCGAAGAACCACCTCATCGTCGTGCCCGACGCGGACGAGGCCCTCACCGCGCAGTCCGTGCTGGACTCCTTCACCGGGTGCGCCGGCCAGCGCTGCATGGCGGCCAGCGTGCTGCTCGCGGTGGGAGACGTGGATCGCATCATCGGGCAGGTGGTGGAGCGCGCCTCCCGGCTGGAGGTGGGTGGCGGCATGGGCGCCATCATCGACCGGGCCAGCCTGTCGCGTCTGGAGGCGGCCATCGCCACGGCGGAGCGTGCGGGAGCGCGCGTGCTGCTGGACGGGCGCGGGAAGAAGCCCGCGGGCGAGCCGTGGTCGGGTGGCCACTGGCTGGGGCCGACGATTCTCGATGGCGTGCGCCCGGACATGGAAGCGGCGCAGCGGGAGCTGTTCGGCCCGGTGCTGTCCATCATCCGCGTGCCCACGCTGTCGGCGGCGCTGGAGGTGGAGAACGCCTCGCCGTACGGCAACGCGGCGTCCATCTTCACCACCAATGGCGCGGTGGCGCAGGCCGTGGTGGAGGGGGCGCGCGTGGGCATGGTGGGCGTCAACGTGGGCGTGCCCGTGCCTCGCGAGCCCTTCTCCTTTGGTGGCACCGGCGAGTCGAAGTTCGGCCACGGTGACATCACCGGCACGTCCAGCCTGGGTTTCTGGACGGACCTGAAGAAGGTCACCCGCAAGTGGACCTCTCGTACCGACGGCAGCTGGATGAGCTGACGCGTCTTCCCCCGCTGTTTCCCTTCACCGCTGCGCGCACTCCGAGGAGGGCGCCTCATGGCCGACAAGAAGCCCGTCAATCACATCCGTCTCACCTCTCACCCGGACAGCGATGGCCAGGTCACTCCCATCCGCTGGGGTGAATCCGAGCCCCTGCGCCGGGGGCCCGTCATCGCCACGCTGACGGAGCCCGCGCACCGCAACGTCATTGGGACCCACTCGGGCTCGTATGCCATCTACCGGGCCGTCGCCGTGGCGGCCGGGCAGCTGACGGCGGACCACCGGGCGGACCTCACCAACACCGCGCCCGCCGTGCAGATCGGCCCCCACAAGGCCTGGGCGAACCCCGAGCGCATCGTCTCGATGGATCCGTGGGGCGCGGTGGCTCCGCAGGCCTTCCGGGCCTACCTGGATCAGGGCATGGACATCCGGCCCACCATCGCCATCACTCGCGCGCACATCAACATGCCCGAGCTGCGCGACGCCATCACCGCTGGCCGTCTCAAGCCGGACGGCAGGATTCTCTGCGCGAACGGTGATGTCAGCGTGGTGAAGGCCGCGGTGGAGCCGGTGTGGTACCTGCCGGGCATCGCCAAGCGCTTCGGCCTCAGCGAGGCGGCGCTGCGCCGCGGCCTCTTCGAGCAGACGGGCGGCATGTTCCCCGAGCTCATCACCCGCTCGGACCTGGAGGTGTTCCTGCCGCCGATCGGAGGGCTGACGCTCTACTTCTTCGGGGACATGGACACCATCTCCAACCCCGACGTGCCCCTGGCGGTGCGCGTGCACGACGAGTGCAACGGCTCGGACGTGTTCGGCAGCGACATCTGCACGTGCCGACCGTACCTCACGCACGGCATCGAGGTGTGCATCCAGACGGCGCAGGAGGGCGGAGCGGGCGTCATCGTCTACTCGCGCAAGGAGGGCCGCGCGCTGGGCGAGGTGACGAAGTTCCTCGTCTACAACGCGCGCAAGCGCCAGGAGGGCGGGGACTCGGCGGCGACGTACTTCCACCGCACCGAGTGCGTGGCCGGCGTGCAGGACATGCGCTTCCAGGAGTTGATGCCGGACGCGCTGCACTGGCTGGGCATCACCCGCATCCACCGCTTCGTGTCCATGAGCGACATGAAGCACGACGCCATCGTCCGGTCGGGAATCGAGATTCTCGAGCGCGTGCCGATTCCGGAGGAGCTGGTTCCCGCCGACGCCAAGGTGGAGATGGAGGCGAAGAAGGCCGCCGGCTACTTCACCACGGGCAAGGTGGCCTCGAAGGAGGAGCTCGTGGAGGTGAAGGGCAGGGCGCTCGATGCCTGAGGCCTCTTCCACCGTCACGTACCTGCTCAGCCCTCGCGCCATCCGTGAGCGCTGCCGGGCCCTGCTGGAGTTGGGGCTCGCCGGGAAGCTGAAGCACTTCCGCGTGGACATGGAGCGCGTGCCCGCCGTGGCGGACTACGTGCTGGAGGTGACGCGCGCGGCGTACCCCACGCTGGAGATTCCCGTGCACAGCCGCTGGGGACACTTCGACGTGGGCGGCGTGCGGCGCAACGCGGAGCTGGATGCGCGTCTGGCCTCGCTGCCGCCCGCCGAGCGGGCCCGGGCGAAGCTGGACCTGGTCATCACCAGCGTGCTGCTGGACGCGGGCAGCGGTCCCACGTGGAAGTACGTGGAGCCCGGCGGTGGCACCTACGCGCGCTCCGAGGGCCTGGCCGTGGCCAGCTTCCGCATGTTCCTGGCGGGGGCGTTCTCCTCGGATGCGCGCCAGCCGCTGCGCGCGGACGCGGAGGGCTTGCAGCGGTTGAGCCTGGAGTCGCTGGCGAAAGGCTTCCAGGTGACGGAGGCCAATCCGCTGGCGGGCCTGGAGGGACGGCTCGCGCTGCTGCGGGGGCTGGGACGGGTGCTGTCGAGACCCGGAGCGCTCTATGACCTGCTCGCGGCGAAGGGCGCGAAGGTGCCCGCGGCGGAGGTGCTGGGGCGGGTGTTGGAGTCGCTGGGGCCCATCTGGCCGGGGCGCATCACGCTGGAGGGCGTGAACCTGGGGGACGTGTGGCCGCACTCGGCGCTGGGAGCCGAGGGCAGTCCGGAGTCGCTGGTGCCCTTCCACAAGCTGTCGCAGTGGCTGACGTACTCTCTGCTGGAGCCGCTGGAGGAAGGCGGCATCCAGGTGACGGACCTGGACGCACTGACGGGGCTGCCGGAGTACCGCAACGGAGGGTTGCTGGTGGACCTGGGCGCGCTGGTGCCGAGGGACGCGCGGCTGCTCACGGACGCGTACGCGCCGGGGTCGGAGCCCATCGTGGAGTGGCGAGCACTGACGGTGGCGCTGCTGGACGAGGTGGCGAAGCGGGTGCGAGAGCGGCTGGGGATGACGGCGGAGCAGCTGCCGCTGGCGAAGGTGCTGCAGGGGGGGACGTGGAGCGCGGGGAGACGCATCGCCGCGGAGAAGCGTCCTGGGGGCACGCCGCCCATCCGTATCGAGAGTGACGGGACGGTGTTCTGAGAGTGCCCCCTCTCCCTCTGGGAGAGGGCTGGGGTGAGGGTCTTCTTTTTACTCGAGCAACGAGGAGGGAGCCGTGACGTACTCGGACAATTGCACCGTGGTGGACCACCCGTTGGTGAAGCACAAGCTGACGCTGATGCGGCGCAAGGACACGAGCACGGCCTCGTTCCGTGCACTGTTGCAGGAGATCTCCCTGCTGCTCGCCTACGAGGCGATGAGGGACCTGAAGCTGCGCGATGAGACCATCGAGACGCCGATGATGGAGACGGTGGCGCCGGTGCTGGAGGGCAAGAAGCTGGTGCTGATCGCCATCCTCCGCGCGGGGCAGGGCATCCTGGACGGGATGCTGCAGCTGGTGCCGAGCGCCCGGGTGGGACACATCGGCCTGTACCGGGACCCGAAGACGCTGGCGGCGGTGGAGTACTACTACAAGGTACCGAACCAGCTGGCGGACCGAGACGTCATCGTGTGCGATCCGATGCTGGCGACGGGGAACTCGGCGGTGGCGGCGCTCAACCGCATCAAGCGGAGCAAGCCGGGGAGCCTGCGTTTCGTCTGCCTGCTGGCGTGCCCCGAGGGCTTGGCGAACCTGCGCGAGCACCACCCGGACGTGCACGTCTTCACCGCCGCGGTGGACGAGAAGCTCGACGAGCACGGCTACATCCTCCCGGGTCTGGGCGACGCGGGCGACCGGCTCTTCGGGACGCGGTAGTCGCGGGTTGGCCGAGCCTGGCCCGAGAGCGCTCTTCCGCTCTCGGACCAGTATCCACGGTGAGGCGGAAGGGGCTCTTCAAATCCCTTGCGGAGAGAAGCTGCCCGAGCCGAGGAATCGGCTGAGGCCCGACAGCTCGCCCAGGGGGCTCGAGCCCTGGCTGGCGCCACCAGTGAGGGACGTGAGCTGCTCCGGGTTCGTCGCGAGCTGCTGGAGCACCTGGGGGTTCTGCATCACGGCCTTCAGCAACTCCGGGTTCTGTACGAGCTGCTTCAACAGCTCCGGGCTCTTCGTGGCCAGCTCAGAGAGGGTCTGCAGGAGCGATTCGAGACCGCCCTCTTCGCTGGCCTCCGCGGAGGCGTCGACGCCGCTCGCGCTCTCGAGCGTGCCGCTGTCATCCAGGGACTCTGTGCCACTGGCCTCCTCGGCCGAGTCGGTGTCCTCGATGCCGAGCGCCTTCAGCAGCGTGGCCAGGGACTCCTGGGCCCCCTCGGTGTCACCGGAGGAGAGCTGCTCGAGGAGCGAGCCGAGCAACTGCTCCAGCTCTCCGAGTCCACCGAGGCCGGAGCTGTCGGTCGCGGAGGTCTGACCGAGATCGACCGGGCGCCTGCCGCCGCCAGTGGCCTGGAAGGAGTCCTGCCCGATGAGGCTGTTGCGCAGCTGATGGGCCGCCTTGTTGGCATCGACGGGCGCCGCCGAGGGGGAGCGGACTTCCGTGGGCCTGGCGACCGTCGACTGCTGGGAGACCTGCGGAAGGGAGGCGGGCTTCGAGGAGATGCTGGAGACCATGGGAGACACCCTGTTCTTATGGCTGCGGGGGATGAGCGCGGCGAAGCGTTCAATTGATTAATCGGATGCAGGCGGCGGATGTTTCTCTTTTCATGTGTGAAGAGATATTTCGCCGTTGTTTCAGGGGGTTGTGGGTGCTCCGGGCGGACTGGATGTCTCCCTGATACGGAATGTTTCTTTGTGTTATCAAATATTACCCGGCTTCATTACGTGATGTTTCTATGTCTTACGTCATGTTTCCATCCGTGAGTCCGGGGCTCGGGACATGGTATGGCATTGATGTCCGCGCGATGAAGGGGCAATCCGGGACGTGGCCTCCGGTGGCGTGGTTCCTGGTGGCGCGGCATGCTGCCGGAACATGAGCACCCAGTCCTGGCGGCACGTGGTCGTGGCTCTGTGGCTCGTCCTGCCCATCTCCTGCGCCACGTCTCCGGAGCAGGCTCCTTCGGGCGGGCGGCCTCTGGCGGAGCCGAAGGTGGTGAGGACGAGGGAGCTTCCCGGTGGTGCACTGCGGCTCTCCTTCGAGCCGGTGGCGCCGGACCCGGCCCTGGAGCGGCTGCGGGTGCAGGAGGCGCGGACGGTCCTCGCGGCCTTCGATGAGTCCTTCCGAGTGGCGGAGAAGCGGCCTCGGTCTGGGCCCCGGCTGCTCCTGGTGTCAGCCGGCTCGGGAGGAGAACCGGCCGGGGAGTGGGAGGCACGGCTGAGGGAGGAGTACTTGTCCCGGTTCGGACCGTCGCTGCTGCCCATGCCCCGGTCTCTGGAGCAGAGCCGGCTGTTCCTGGCCTTGAAGCTGTCCCCCCGCTACATGGGCGCGGGCGTGCGAGAGGCGGCCCAGGAACTGTTCTCTTCGCCCGTCTTCCTCTCCAGCGTGGCCCTGTCGGTGGCGGTGTACTTCGCGGCGTGGCTGGCGCCCGAGCCCGTCTTCACCAAGGCGTTCGTGGCGGCGTTGACGCTGAGGCTGTCGCTGGCGGTGGGCGTGCTTGAGCTCACCCAGCTGGCCCGGGCGTGCGTGAGGCTGTACCAGGAGGCCGAGGCGGCGAGGACGGTGGAGGAGTTGGAGGCCGTGGCGGAACGCTTCGGCAAGGCGATGGGAGGCACGGCGCTGCGAGTATTGATTCTGGTGGCCAGCATGGGCGTGGCCAAGGGGTTGCCGCAGGTGCCCAAGGGGGGATTGTGGAGTCTGCTGGGCTCTCCCCGGTTCGCCTTCGCCGGAGGGGGGATGATGGGAGGCGCGACGACGGTACAGATGGTGGCGGACGGTACCCTCATCGTGACGGGTGTGGCGGCGGGCACGGCGGCTGCGACTCTGGGAAGCGCTTGTAGCGATGGCTCCGTCAAAAAGGAGGGTCATCAGTGGCATCACCTCGCCACGAACAAAAGTGATACTTCGACGCTGAACGGAGGCCCCTGGACGCCGCTGTTCGTCAAGATCTTCGCGAAGGCGGGGATGTCCCTGGATGCAGCGGAGAACCTCGTCTATCTCGCGGGTCACAAAGGTCCTCACCCCGAGGAGTACCATGAAGAGATTTATCGGAGGCTCGTGGAGGCACTCGAGAACTGCCGAACCATTTCACAGTGCGGAGACGCGCTGAAAGCGGAACTCAGGACGCTGGCGGACGACGTATGCACTCCCGGGTCTTTGCTCCACCGATTGCTGACGAAGACCTAGCCGGAGATGAGGATGCAGTACATGACCCGGTACTTCGAATTGATGGACGACAGGCAATCCCACTCGCGCTGGCATCTGGGGAGCCCCGTCGACGAGCAGGGGCAGGAAATCGATCCCTGGCAGTTCAAGAAGGGTCAGGTGCTCGACCTGGAAGGCGTGCCGTGCTTTCCGCTCCAGATTCCCGGACGTGCGTTGGACTACTGCTGGGCTGCCTTCTCCATCCCCGTTGTCCATGAGCGTGTCGTTCATCTCTTCGAACAGTTGGGAGTCCGGGAGGTGCAGTTCATTCCCGCTCGAGTGGAAGCTCACGAGGAGCCCTATTTCATCCTCAACGCCCTGCGAATCATCCGGTGCATCGATGACGCCCGGTGCGCGGAGGTGCGGTACTGGAAGCCGGAGGACAATCGCCCTGACAAACTCGGGGAGTACCGGGTCGTTTCGCGCCTGCGCATCGATCCCGCGAAGGTAGGGGATGCCCGTGTCTTTCGCCCTTGGGGATGGCGCGTGGCCCTCATCATCTCCGAAGACCTCAAGCAGGCCATGGAGGCCGAGGGCCTCACGGGCACGCGGTTCGTCGAGGTGTGAGCGGGCGATTGGTTCTTTGATACGCGGTAGTGGAGGGATGGATGGTGCAGCAATCGTGGGGTGATGCATTCTGCCGTGTCATGACGCGAGCCTTTGTACTGCCGCGCGTGACCGTGGCCTTGTTGCTCCTGCTGCTCCTCTCCTGCGCCACGTCCCCGGAGGGAGTTCCCGCTGGCGGGAGGCCCCAGGCGGAGCCGAAGGTGGTGAGGACGAGCGAGCTTTCCGGTGGTGCACTGCGGTTCTCCTTCGAGCCAGTGGCGCCGGACCCGGCCCTGGAGCGGCTGCGGGTGCAGGAGGCGCGGACGGTCCTCGCGGCCTTCGATGAGTCCTTCCGAGTGGCGGAGAAGCGGCCTCTGCCTCGGCCCCGGCTCGTCCTGGTGTCAGCCGGCTCGGGAGGAGAACCGCCCGCGGAGTGGGAGGCACGGCTGCGGGAGGAGTATTTGTCCCGGTTCGGACCGTCGCTGCTCCCCATGCCTCGGTCTCTGGAGCAGAGCCGACTCTTCCTGGCCTTGAAGCTGTCCCCCCGCTACATGGGCACGGGCGTGCGAGAGGCGGCCCAGGAACTGTTCTCTTCGCCCGTCTTCCTCTCCAGCGTGGCCCTGTCGGTGGCGGTGTATTTCGCGGCGTGGCTGGCTCCAGAGCCCGTCTTCACCAAGGCCTTCGTGGCGGCGTTGACGCTGCGGCTGTCGCTGGCGGTGGGCGTGCTGGAACTCACCCAGCTGGCCCGGGCGTGCGTGCGGCTGTACCAGGAGGCCGAGGCGGCGAGGACGGTGGAGGAGTTGGAGGCCGTGGCGGAACGCTTCGGCAAGGCGATGGGCGGCACGGCGCTGCGAGTACTGATTCTGGTGGCCAGCATGGGCGTGAGCAGGGGCCTGCCCCAGGTGCCCGAGGGAGGACTGTGGAGTCTGCTGGGCTCTCCGCGGTTCGCCTTCGCCGGAGGGGAGATGATGGGAGGAGCGACGACGGTACAGATGGTGGCGGACGGTACCGTCATCGTGACGGGTGTGGCAGCGGGCACGGCGGCTGCTGCGGTAGGTGGTGCCTGCACCGATGGCTCCGAGAAGAAGGACGGCTACCACTGGCATCACCTCGCCACGAACAAGAACGACCTCTCGATGGCGTCTGGTGGACCCTGGACGCCCAGGTTCGAGGAACTCTTCGAACTGGCGGACATGAGTTTGGACGCAGCGGAGAACCTCGTCTATCTCAAGGGTCATAAAGGTCCGCATCCGGAGGAGTACCACCGCGAAGTGCACAGGAAGCTCAGCCAGGCGCTTCAAGGCTGCGCAACTGTCTCTCGATGCAGAATCAAGCTGGTGAAGGTGCTCAGGGACATCGCGGAGGAGGTCTGCTCCCCTGGCTCACCCCTCCATCTGCTGGTAACGAAGTCCCAGGACTGATGCCGGAATGGAAGACATGCCCAAGCACTACGAGTTGGACGATGACATGCGCATTCCGAATCGTTGGCACCTGAGGCGTCCCCTCGATGAGCATGGGCAGAAGCTCAACCCCTGGCAATTCACCGAAGGCCGCCGAATCGAGCCTCGGGGAGTCATCCGGTTTCCTGTGAAGCCCGATGGGGTGACGATGGACTTCACCCTGGACGCCTTCTCGACTCCCGTGGTCCACGGTCGTGTCGTCCAACTTTTCGAGCGCCTGGGCATCCAGGAGGTGCAGTTCCTGCCCGTCCAGGTAGAGGGCCACGTTGGGCCCTACTTCATCCTCAATACCCTTCACACTTTCCGCTGCATTGACGACGTCCGGTGTGAGGAGGTGCAGTACTGGAAGCCCGAGGACGGCGAGCTGGAGAAGGTGGGCGAGTACAAGTACGTAAAAGGCATGCGCATCGACCCGGCGAAGGTCGGAGACAGCCGTATCTTCCGCACCTGGGGTTGGTCACTGGCCCTCATCATCTCCGAGGACCTCAAGCAGGCCATGGAGGCGGAGGGCCTCACGGGCACGCGGTTCGTCGAGGTGTGAGCGGGCGGCCTTTCGTGGGGCCCCGGATTGCATTTGGCCCGGACCGCGTCTACCTTTCTGGCCGCCATGATTCTCCTGACGTGCCAGCGTCGATTTAGCCGCCCCCCGAGCCCCACCGGGTACGGGGAGGCCGTGCTGCGTCGCTAGCGCGCTCTCTCTCGGCGGATCGCCTCTCGGCGTGACGCTCGCCCGGACCTGGGGTTCGGGGGGTTCCGAGCGTGGCGGCGTCAACTCCTCCCCTCGAGGACCGGGCGTCGCCTGGAGCCGTTTCCTTCCACTCCAGCACCGAGAGAGCACTTCCATGTCCGTCTGCATCCTCAGCGTCGATGACGTTCGCCGTGCCCTGTCCATCCGTGACCTGACCGACCCCTCCTCCGGCTCCCATGCCATGCAGCGCCTCGTCGACGACGCGCTCGCCGCCCTCCGTGAAGCATGGCGGTGTGACGTCCGCCTGCACCGGCGCAGCCCCATCGTCTCCATCACCGACAACTACGATCGGCTGCGCTACCCACCCGAGGGCGCCGCGCGCGACGCTCGCTACACCCGCTACGTCTGTGACACCGCGCTGCTGCGCACCCAGACCTCGGCGATGATTCCTCCGCTGCTCCGTCAGCTCGCCACCACACCCCAGCCTCCCGAAGACGTGCTACTCGCCTGTCCCGGGCTCGTCTACCGGCGCGACTGCATCGACCGGTTGCACACCGGCGAGCCCCACCAGATGGACCTCTGGCGCGTCCGGCGCGGAGCACCTCTCGGCACCGGGGACCTGCTTCTCATGGTGGAGACCGTGGTGCGCGCCCTGCTTCCCGGACGCGAGCTGCGCACCACTCCGGCCCGGCACCCGTACACCACGGATGGCTTGCAGATCGACGTCCGGCATGGGGCGGAGTGGGTGGAGATCGGCGAGTGCGGCCTCGCCCACCCGGCGCTGCTCGCCGAGAGCGGTCTCGACACGGCGCACACCACCGGGCTCGCCATGGGGCTCGGGATGGACCGCATCCTCATGCTGCGCAAGGGCCTCGACGACATCCGCCTGCTGCGCTCCGAGGACCCGCGCATCGCCTCGCAACTGCTCGACCTGGAGCCCTACCGCGAGGTGTCCTCCATGCCCGCCGTCCGCCGCGACCTGTCCCTGGTGCTCGAGGGCGACACCACCTCCGAGGAGCTCGGAGACGTGGTGCGTGCCGTGCTCGGACCCCGGGCCGACGTGGTGGAGACCGTCGAGGTGCTCTCGGAGACGCCCTACGAGGCGCTGCCGCCCGCCGCCATCCAGCGGCTCGGCATCTCACCCGGGCAGAAGAACGTGCTGCTGCGCGTGGTGCTGCGCGCGCTCGACCGCTCGCTGACCCACGCCGAGTGCAACGAGTTGCGCGACATCCTCTACGCCGCTCTGCACCGGGGCACCGCCTGGCAGTGGGCGGCGGCTGCTCCCGCACACCTCTGAGGGGCGCCCCGGTGGCTCGCGGCGGAGGTGACTACTCCGCCGCGCTGGTGTCGGCGCCCTGCTTCGCCGCCTCGCGAGCCGCCTGCCCGCGCACCTGCATCGAGCCCACCAGCCGGTCGATCCACCGGTGGCTGATGCCGAAGTTCTTGTCCGGGCAGGCGAAGTGGTGCGCCATGTGGTGCGCGCGCAGCGCCTTGCCCCAGTTCGTCCACGGCTTCTTGTAGTGCACCGCCCAGTGCAGGTAGTCGTAGGCGAGGTAGCCCACCACGATGCCGAAGAAGTAGGGAAGCGTGGCGTCCGGCCGGCCCACCAGCCACAGCAGCCCACCGATGACGATGGCCAGCGGGATGCTCGCGCCCAGCGGCATCACCAGCCGCTGCGGATCATCCGGGTACGTGTGGTGGTAGCCGTGGATGATGGCGTGGAAGCGCCGGGTGAGCGGCCCGTTCCCCTCCCAGTGGAAGAGGTTGCGGTGCAGCGTGTACTCCATGAAGCACCATGTGAGGTATCCCAGGGGCGCGAACAGCGCGACCATCCCCGGGCGGGTCGTCCCGCTCCACAGGCCCCATGCCAGCATGGCCGTGATGATCGGGATGTAGAAGGCGAACGGGGTGACGGGGTGGATCTTCGAGGCGGCTTCGAGGAAGTTGTTCTCGAACATCCGCGCGGAGGAATGGCGCTCGTACTCGGTCTTCATGGCCGTACCAGCTTCGTGGCGGGGTGTCGGTAGGAGCCGGCCCCCGGAAGGGCAACAGGGGTGTTGCCTGGCGGACACCGCCGGCCTCCTTATATACCCACAGCCCCGGCCGGGCGCGTCACGAAAAAGGGGGCCCGTCCCCGCGCGTGTCCGGTGGATGAAGCAGGCCTCCCCACTTCTCCGCCCCCACCGTCCTGCCCGCCTGGGCTCCAGGCTTCCGGGCAGCGCCTACCCTTGGGGCGGAAGTTGCGGCATCCTGGATTTCTCCGGAGGACCTGAACGGATGCGCCCACGAATTCCGAGCGCCGTGTATGCCACCCTGCTGGCGGGCAGCGCCCTGCTGTCCGGGTGCGCGAGCGTCGCCACCACCGCCTATCCCCCCATCCGGGCGGACACGTCCCCCGAGGCGCTCGCGCGCGGAGAGAGCATCTTCCGGGGCGCCTGCGAGGGCTGCCACCGCGGGCCCGATGCTCAGCGCGTCACCGGCGCCCCCATGAAGGATGCGCCCGGGTGGCTCGGCTCCCTCTATACCGCCAACCTCACCGCGCACCCCACCGCCGGTATCGGCTCGGCGAAGGACGAGGAGCTCGCCCGCGTCATCCGCTACGGCGTCAGCCGCGATGGGCGCCTCGTCCCCATGCCCTCCTCCATCATGGGCGATCAGGATCTCGCCGCCGTGCTGGGCTTCATGCGCTCGGGCAATCCCCTCTTCGAGGCCGATGCCACCGTGGCGCCCCCCACGCGCTTCTCCTTCCTCGGTGGCATCGCCTACGGCCTGGTGACCGACGTGCCGGATCATCCCGCCTCCGGCATGTCCGTGCCCCCCAAGGGCCCCACCGTGGAGTACGGCCGCTACATGGCGCGCGTGCTCGACTGCGGCAACTGCCACACCGACAGCCTCGACCCGAAGGCCGCCGATGGTGCCAAGGGCTTCTCCGGTGGCCGTGAGTTCCTCGGCGCCGATGGCCAGCCCATCCGCTCCTCCAACCTCACCTTCGACGCCACCGGCCTGAAGGGCTGGAGCCTCGAGGACTTCACCCGCGCCGTGCGTGACGGGCTCGCTCCCGGGGCCATCGTCCGCTACCCCATGCCGCGCTACCGCGGCGCGGATGACGTGGACATGAAGGCCCTCTACGAGTACCTGCGCTCGCTGCCCCCGCGCCACAACGACGTGCCCGGCGCCCGACCCCACACCGCTCCCGCCGCTCCGTCGGCCGCCGTGTCCACGGACGCGCTGGAGTCCGGCACGCCCGTGCGCACCTCGGCGCCCGCCTCGCTCGTGCACCTCGTGCTCGCGCAGGCCGAGCCCAAGAAGGACGTGGACCCCGCCGCCCTCTTCTCGCGGCTGGGCTGCACCCTGTGTCATGCCCCGGGTGCGCGCTACCACGACCGCATCGTCAAGGCCGCCAGCAAGCCCGAGCAGGAGCTGGCGAAGTGGATCCGCAATCCCGAGCAGTTCGTCCCCGGCACCGCCATGCCCACCTACGCCTCGCTCATCGACGAGCCCACGGCGCTCACGCTGGCGCGGTGGATCCGCTCGGGTGGCCCCGGCAAGTAGAGGAGGAGCGGTATGCGTGTGCGCCGAGCCCTGCTCGTCGTCGACCTCGAGGGCGTGGCCGGTGTGGACGCCCCCGCCGCGCTCATCTCCGGGACTCCCGAGTACGCGCGCTCCCGGGCCCTCCTGACGGCGGAGGTGAACGCCGCGGTCGAGGGCCTGCTCGCGGCGGGCTTCCAGCGGGTGCGGGTGAGTGACAGCCACCTGTGCGGCTCCGGCGAGTCCAACCTGCTGCCCGAGGCGCTGCACCCCTCGGCCGAGCCGTGCTTTCTCGAGGAGGATGCGTACGCCGCCTCCTTCTTCGAGGACGTCCAGGCGGTGGCCTGCCTGGGCATGCACGCGGCGGCGGGCTCGGCGGGCTTCGGCGCGCACACGGTGGATCTGCTCGGCGCGTGGACGTGCGCGGGCCGGGCGCTGTCGGAGGCGGACCTCGTGCTGGCGCTGGCGGCGGAGGCCGATGTGCCGGCGGTGTTCGTCTCGGGCGACGAGGTGCTCCAGGCCTCGCTGGCCGGCCGCGTGGGCTACGTGCGCACCAAGGCGGCCCTCTCCGTCACCGAGGCCTCCTCGCGTCCTCCCGAGGAGGTGCTCGCGGAGCTGACCCGCGCCGCCGCGCTGCCGGCCCGGCCGGTGGAGCCCCTCCCGGACGCGCCGCTCGTCCTCACCTTCAAGAGCGGGCACCAGGCCTCGCTCGCCGCACGGGCCGGAGCCCGGCGGTTGGACCTCTACCGCGTGGAGGTGGAGGGCCCCTCCTTCCGCGAGCGCTACACGCGGGCCCTGCGCGCCGCGGCGGCCGCGAGCTCGGTGTTGGCGGACGCGGTGGCGGACGTGCCCGGCAGTCCCGACTTCACCCGTGACGCCTCGGCCCTCTTCCGCCTGCCGGGGCCTCCCGCGCATCCGACTCCGCCCGGGACGGAGGCGACGGCGCGGGCCCTGCGGGCCTTCCTCTCGCGGACGGAGGACGGGGACGACGAGTCACGGGCACTGCGCGCGTTGACGCTCCACATGCTGGAGGGCCATGCGCCCGGGGTCTTCGCGCGGCTCGGGTTGGGCGCCACGCTGGCGGAGGCGGTGGCCGCGCTGGCGCAGGTGCCGCTGGCGCTCCCCTTCGGGTTGCCCGCGGATGTGGGCATGTCCCGGGTGGACGCCTGGTACGTGCTCCGCGAGCGGGGCCTGCCCCATGCCCCCCTGGAGCCGGAGGCCCTGCGCGCCTACCTGGAGTACCTCAATGGCCAGGACGAGGGGATCTACGCGTGGCTGCTGGGCGAGATGGCCGCGACGTGCGGCCTGGACGTGCGCCTGTCGATTCCCGAACGGGCCCTGCGCGGCACGTGGCACCTGGCGGACCTCTACTGGCTCACGCACCTGTACCTGCTGGACACCCGCTACCTGCGCTTCCCCCTGAAGGACCCGGGCGCGGCGGCGTGGACGGAGGAGCTGCTGGTGGCCACGCCCTGGGTGGTGGAGCAGGGCCACGTGGACCTGGCGGCGGAGGTGGCCTTCTGCCTGCAATGCGCGGGCGAGGCCGGAGGCGGGGCCCACGCGCTCCTCCTGTCGCTGCTCCTCGCGCACCAGGGGCCCGACGGCGCGATGGAGGATGCGCATGCCACCGCGGGCGCGCTCCTTGCTTTCGCTGGAGCCGAGGAACGCCACCGGTTCGCACGGTGATGCCCCAGGTGGCGACCATCTTTCCAAGACAGGGAAAAGACTTTCCAGAATGAGGCTGTAGGCCCATGTGCGCGTGGCCCGCGGAGCGTTGAGCGCTCCACGCTCGGTTGCGCACAGCGTCGAGGGCCAGACTTCTCAGTTGTCGAGAGTCAGACCTCCAGGGCTTTTCGCGACTTCCGGCCCATGCTGGGAAGGCGGTGCATCCCCACCCTGATTTTCGGCCCCTGGTGATCCCAGGCGGCCGAGAGCCGGAGGTGCGCCATGGGTTTCACGTCTATCAAGGGTCTGCGGAGCGGGATGGCCGGGCGTGGGGCGGGTCGGAGTGTGGCGGCGTGGGTCCTCACGTCGGCGCTCTTGCTGGTGGGAGCGGCGGGTTGTGGGGTGCAGGAGTCGACCTACGAGGAGGAGCAGGGTCTGGCGTTGCACACGCAGGAGCGGTCCCTCCAGGAGGACAACGGCCTGTCGCTCAATGGCCTGTCGCTCAATGGCCTGTCGCTCAATGGCCTGTCGCTCAACGGCCTGTCGCTCAACGGCCTGTCCACCACGGACTTCTCCAGGTGGTTCAATGACAACCCGGCCGGCAATGAGCTGCTGATGCGCTACATCGTCCGTTGCGCGGTGTCCGCGAACGAGACCCGCAGCTTCACCAATCCCTCCACGGGCGTCGTCTACACCTGGTCGGGCGGGCTGGGGCTGGCGCCGGCCTGGTCGGGTGGGGCTCCGGCCACCGTGGCGGAGCAGCAGACCATCTCCGCGTGCCTGGGGGCCCACGCCAACAACTACGGGCTGCACGTCTCCATCTCCGTGCTGGGGCGCGACTCGACCGGGGCGAACATCCCCTACACCTCCGACGAGCTGTCGCTCTTCGCCCGGCGCGAGTCGTGCTTCTTCGGCAACGTCTTCACCAGCGAGGGGCTCTTCGCCGGCAACGACCGCAGCTCCCTGGCCGAGGACGAGAGCACCCCGCGCCCGTGCGGACTGAAGGGCTACGGGGCGCTGTCCAACGCGGCCTGCGCGCAGGTGAAGCGCATCGGCCAGTGCGAGCAGTACTGCACGCTGGACCCGAGCGGCACCTTCTACATGAACTGCTCCGTCAACGGCGTGCAGTACAAGCCGCTCACCACCCGCATCCGCTCGCAGGACGTGCACCGCTGCGGCGATGGCGTCTGCCAGCAGGGCGAGAGCTGTGGCTGGGGCATCACCGCCGACAGCTGCCTGCTCGACTGCGGCACCTGCGCCCTGTGAGGGCGGGCCTCACCGCTGGCGGCGCTCCACTCGCATGGGCATGGGGCCGCGGGGGCGCAGCGAGACATGGGGCTCGGGCTCCACGGACACCCCGGGCACCCCGCGCAGGCGGAAGCGCTGCACCACCATGGCGAGGATGAGCTGCGCCTCCATCATCGCGAAGTTGCTGCCGATGCACTGGCGCTGCCCGCCGCCGAAGGGCAGGTAGGCCCAGCGGGGCCGGTCCTTGCCATTCTCCGGGAGGAAGCGCGTGGGATCGAAACGCTCCGGCTCGGGCCAGAAGTCCGGGTGACGGTGGGTGACGTAGGGGACGAGGATGACCATGTCCCCCTTGGGAATCCGGTAGCCGTCCACCACGTCGTCCTCCTGGGCCACGCGGGGAATGGCCCAGATGGGCGGGTAGAGGCGCATGGCCTCCTCGAAGACGCAGCACACGTAGCGCAGCTTCGGCAGGTCCTCCATCGTGGGCACCCGCCCGCCGAGCGCCGCGTCCACCTCCGCGTGCAGGGTGGCCTCCACGTCGGGGTTCTGCTCCAGCAGGTGGAAGGTCCACGCGAGCGCGGTGGCCGTCGTCTCGTGCCCGGCCAGCAGCAGCGTCATCACCTCGTCGCGCAGTTGCAGGTCGTCGAAGGCGTCGCCGGTGTCCGCGTCGCACGCCACCATCAGCATGCCGAGCAGGTCCTCCGTGTTCGCGGCGGCTCCCGCGGCGCGGCGCTGGGAGATGATGCCGTTGACGATGCGGTCCAGCGTGTCCGCGGCCTGGCGGAAGGCGCGGTTGTTGCGCGTGGGCAGCCGGTAGAGCCAGGGCAGGTAGGGCAGGGGGGAGATGATGCGCTCGTTGGTGACGGAGAGCGCGGTGGTGAAGGCCTCGCCCACCTCGCGCGTCTGCTCGCTCACGTCCGTGCTGAAGAGGGCGCGCACCACCACGGTGAGGGTGAGCCGCATCATCTCCTGGAAGACGGGCAGCGGCTGGCCCGCGTCGACCGTGGGCTCCCAGGCCTGGAGCGTCTCGGCGGCGGTGCGCGTCATCATCTCCGCGAGCGCGGCCAGGCGCTCCTTGTGGAAGGCGGGCTGGGAGAGCCGGCGCTGGCGCTTCCAGAAGTCGCCCTCGGCGGTGAGCAGGCCGTTGCCCACCAGGGGGCGCGTCTTGTCGAAGACGGTGCCCTTCGTGTAGCGGGCGCTCGCGTCGGCGAGCACGTGCTTGACGTGGTCCGGGTGGGTGAGCTGCTCCACGAAGATGGGGCCCATGCGGTAGCGCACCACGTCCCCGAGGCGGTTGCGGGTGTTCAGGAACAGGCCGAGGGGGTTGTTCACGCGCTCGAGCAGGTGGCCCCAGAGCCAATGGCCCGGGGGCATGGGAGGCAGCGGTGCGGAGGTCGTCATGGTCTTCGGTCGGGTCGAAAGAGGCGAGCAGTGTGTACGCCGCGTCGCGTCGCGGGGCCAGATTACAGAATTCCACTGACGCCATACGTTCAAGCCCGGAGCGAAGCCATGCCTGGCCGACGTGAAATCATCGGAGTCCTGGGCTCGGGGACGGAGGAGCACCGGGCCTGGGTGGAGCCGCTGGCCCGGTGGATCGCCGAGCGGGGCTTCCACCTGCTGACGGGAGCGGGGGGAGGGGTGATGCGCGCGGCGGCGGAGGCCTTCGTGGCGGTGGAGGGGCGCGAGGGACTGTCCCTCGGCATCGTCCCGGGCTCGGTGGAGGACGGCACGTGGAGGCCGAAGCCGGGCTACCCCAACCCGGCGGTGGAGCTGCCCATCCTCACGCACCTGCCGCTGAGCGGCGAGCGGGGAACGGAGCCGATGAGCCGCAACCACCTCAACGTGCTCACCGCGCACGCGCTGGTGGCGCTGCCGGGGGGCTCGGGCACGGTGTCCGAGGTGGTGCTCGCGCTGCGCTACGGCAAGCCGCTCATCCTCTTCGGCCCGCGCGAGGCCTTCCGCGACTTTCCCCCGGAGGTGGAGCGCACGGAGTCCCTGGAGCGGGTGTTGGATTTTCTCACTTCCGCACGGGGTGAGAGCCCTCCGTCATCGGTTTGAGGTCAACGGAGAGCCGATGCGCTCGTTCCGCGGTTGCGGGGCGCCTGCCCGCATGCATGATGCGCCGCGCCAAGAAGGAGGCGCTGATGAAGAACCGTATCGTGACGTTGGTGGCGGCCCTGGGCCTCGTGATGACGCTGAGCGGCTGCAAGAGCGACTGCCGTGTCTCCTGCGAGCGGTACCAGGAATGTGTTTCGGACGGCCTCAACGTGGACAGGTGTACGGACCAGTGCAGCACGAAGTCGGAGGACGACCAGAGCTTCGCGACCCGCGCGGAGGACTGCGCGAAGTGCGTCGAGGACAAGACCTGCTCGCAGGCCAACAGCCGTTGCTGGGACGAGTGCCTCCCTGTCATCGACGACTGAGACAAAAATGCCCACGGCACCGGACAGTGGAGTGAACCGGTGCCGTGGGTGTAGCGCGAGTGGGGGTTCGCGCTACTGCGTGACGGGAACGAGCGTGTCCACTGCGGCGGTGCCCGTGTAGCTGGTGGGCGTGTTGAGGTAGCCCTTCAGCACCACGCGCCAGGTGCCCGCCACGGGGCGGGGGATGGACACCGACTCCGCGGCGGACGTGCCGGTGGCGCCGCTGCCCACCAGGTTGCCGCTCGGGTCATACACGTAGAGATCCAGGTCGAGCGCCGGGTTGCCCCAGCTGGTGGTGACGCGCAGGGCGCTCGCGCCCGCGGGCACCGTGAGCGTGTGCTCGTGCTTCGCCTCGACGAGGCTGACATCCACCACCGGCAGCTTCACCGTCAGGCCCACGTTGCCGCTCCAGCCGGGCAGGGCCGAGGTGACGGTGGTGGTGCGGGTGCCAGCGGACTCGGAGGCCGCGCGCACCGCGGCGTAGGCGTCCGCGTAGCCCGCGCCGGCCTCCCACTCCTCGAGCTTGCGCGTGGCGCCCGTGGTGGCGTTCTGCTCGTAGATGGGCTTCGCGGTGGACGTCAGCGCCGCCAGCACGCCATCCATGTCGAGCTCCGGGTTGACCTCCAGCATCAGCGCGACGACGCCGCTCAGGTGCGGGGTGGCCATGGAGGTGCCATCCAGGGCCGCGTAGAAGGGCTCAGGGTGCAGGCCGTCCAGGCCCAGATACGGCTGCGCCACGGTGGCCGTGGTGGCGCGCGCCGCGACGATGGCCACGCCGGGCAGGGTGATGTCCGGGTGGTGGTTGGCGTCACCCGGGATGCCGCGGCTGGAGAAGCTGGCGAGCTGGCCCGGCACGCCCTTGCTCACGAGCGGGTTGGTGGCCGCGCTGGTGTCCTTGGCCGCGCCCGCCGCCACCGAGATGACGCACGGCGAGGCGCTGTACGGGTTGAGCGTGTCCGCGTCCGGACCGTCGTTGCCCGCCGCGAAGGCCACCACCACGCCCTCGTCGTAGGCGCGCTTGGAGGCGATGCTGATGGGATCGAACGGCGCGAAGTGGCTGCCGCTGGAGCCCCACGAGTTGGAGATGACGCGGACGTTGTGCGTCTCGCGGATGTCCGGGTTCATCAGGTAGTCGAAGCCCTGCAGCGAGTAGAGGATGCTGATGGCCTCGCCCGCGCCCACCGCGAGCAGCTTCGCGCCCGGGGCCACGCCCTTGTACTTGCCACCGGAGCGCGCGCCCGAGCCGCCGATGGTGCTCGCCACGTGCGTGCCGTGGCCGCTGGTGAGGTCGCTGTTGGGCACGTCCACGTAGAGCGCGCCGCCCACGCCCACCTCCACGATGGGGGCCACCACCTTCACGTTCTTCACCAGGTTGGGGAAGTCCCCGTGCGTGCCGTCCACGCCCGAGTCGATGATGCCCACGCCCACGCCCGCGCCGGTGGCGTTGAAGGCCGTGCGCGCCGTGTCCGCTCCGATGTAGTGGACGCTCTCGTCCAGGAAGTAGTGCAGCGGCCGGTCCTGGTAGATGGACAGCAGGCCGAGCGGCTGCAGCACGGTGCGCAGCGTGCCCAGGAGCACCGGGGTGACGGGCACCTTGAGCGCCACCATGGGCAGCGCCTTGAAGGCACCGAGGTTGTCTCCCAGCGACAGGCCGAGCGTGCTCCTGAGCAGGTCCACCGCGGGCGCCACCGCCTCCTGCGTGTTGAAGGAGAGGATGAGCGTCTTCACCAGTCCATCGGCGGCGAGTCCCGGATCCACCACGGCCTGGGTGAGGGCCGCCTGCGCCTGGGGGTTGGAGTAGAGGGCGGTGCAGGCGCTCGGGGACGTGGCGGAGGGCTGCTGCGGCTCCACGACGGGCTTCTTCCCCTGGAGCGCGGCGCTGGCGGAGCGGATCCGGGTCGTCTCGGCTTCCGGAGAGGCGCCGCAGCCAGAGAGGAGGGCGGTGGTGGTGAGGGTGAGGCCCAATGTCTTGATGGCTTTCATGATGTGTTCCCCGAGAAATGAAGGAGGTCCGCTGCGCATCACCGCGGGCGCCTCTCGATGACTTGGGAAAACCCCACCTCATTGGATCGACCGGATTTGAAAATTGTTTTCCGGGCGTTCTCAGGGCCCATCTTCCGCGGCGCTCTCCACGGTCCGCTCCCGGGTGGGCGGGAGGTAGTGGGCCGTCGTCGGGAGGCCGCCCATGCGGAAGGTGATGGAGGGCTCGGGGAGGTCCCACGCGGCGCTGGGAGTGGCGTCGCCGGACCGCGGGAGGACGAGGAGGTCGCCACCCTCGAGTGTGAGGACGTGCCCCGGCCGGCTCACCGGGTGGGCTCCGAGGTCGAGCACGATGGACTCCACCTCCATGAGGGTCTCCGGGCGCTCGAACAGCGAGGTGGGGACGGGGACGAGGAGGGCGGGAGTGCCCCTGCCCTCGCTGGAGCACGTGCGGGGTGACAGGGAGTAGCCGAGGAGGGTTCGTCCGCGGGAGCCGGCGTCATCGGTCGACACGACGAGGGGAATGGCAGGCATCGCCACGAGGGTGGAGCCAGTCTGGCTCAGCACGTAGGCGCAAGGCGGATCGATCGCGCTCAGCGGTGCCACGAGCAGCCCCGCCAATCCCAGACCCGCGAGCAGGGGTCTCCAGCGATGGAGAACCCCCCACGACCGCTCAGAAAGAGAAACGATGAGGCACCCCTCGCGCCTGGCTCACGAGGAGTATTGATGGAAGGGCGGGCGGGTGGATCTCCGCGCGGCCCGAAGCGCTCAATACACCTGCATCGACAGCTTCAACGGCCTCGTGTCGAACGCATCCGATACAGAGAGGGTGAAGCTGTACGGTTCCACCATCGCCTGCGTGGGAGTGCCGGAGAGGATGCCGTTGCTCGACAGCGTGAGGCCCGGGGGCAGGGTGCTGCCAGCCGCCACCTTCCAGGTGACGGTGCCCGTGCTGCCGGAAGTCTGGAGGGTATAGGTGTAGGCCGAGCCCTGGCGCCCATCGGGGATGGCGCGGGTCAGCACGCACATGTACAGGGTCTGGCACGAGCCGGTGGTGATTTGAAGCGTCCGGGTGACGACCTGCGGAGGCTCGTCGGAGTCCGTCAGCCGCACCTCGAAGGCCCGGGTGACGCCCCCCTCGTCCGGGTTCCCCTCGACCTTCCCGGTGGGGAGCAGGACGATGTTGGCGGGCAGGGTGCTGCCCGCGACGAGCTCGAACCTGTAGGGCGGCTTGCCGCCGGTGGCCGAGAGCTGCTCCCGATAGGGCTTGCCGTTCGGGACATCCGCGAGGATGCCCGGCCCGGCCATGCGCAGCACGGGCCGGATGCTCAGCGAGAACTCCCGGCTGGCGCGCTGGGGCATCGTGTCCTGGTCCACCACCTCGAGGGTGAAACGGAAGTCTCCGGCCGCGGTGGGCTTGCCGGACAGCTCGCCCTTCACGTTGAGCTCCAGGCCTGGCGGGAGCTGTCCGGGAGAGGAGAAGGTGTAGGGCGGAGTCCCGCCACTCGCCTGGAACCGGTAGAGGAAGCTCGCGGTCTCCAACCCCTGCCCGGGGCCATCCGGGACGAGTATGAGCGGCTCCGGCCCCGCGTCCGGGATGCCTGCGTCCGTGCCCGCATCCGGAGTGCCCGCATCCGTCGTGTCCAACCCGGTGGGGCAGGGGCCGCGCTCACCGCAGTCCGGAAGGCAGATTCCCTCGGAGGCCAGACACGTCCAGCCCGAGGCGCACGCGCCCTGGTCATCGCACGCGGGGAAGCGGGAGAGGTCCGGGTGGAACATGCAGGCCGCGAGTCCGAGCAGCGCGGCCAGTCCCCACCCCGTCAGCCATCGCTTCACGGTGTCTCCCAGACGAAGAAGACGGCCCCGCCCGCGCCCAGCAGCGCGCCAGCGCCCATCAACAGGTTGGCCGTGCGGCTCTGTTGTTGTCCCTGTCGCAGACGTCCGGCGAAGCAGGAGCGGAAGGCCTCGCCCTCGCCGGTGCAGCCCGCGTTGCCCGTGGAGAGGCCCGCCTCCGAGCGGCGCGCGGCCAGCCCGAAGCCCACTCCAGCCGCGAGCGCGACACCTCCGGCCGCCATCACCACGGTGGGCCACGCCTTCTTCACGCTTCGCCCCCGCCGAGGCGAGGGCCGCGCCGCCCAGAGCGCACCAAAGGCCTCGCGCGCCCGCGCCTCCTCCATTCCGGGCGGCAGTCCCTCACCGGAGAGCTGGACGAGGGTATGGGACTCCTGGCCCTCACGGTCCACCAGCGTGAGCGCCACGGTGCGCCCGCCGCCCACGCCGAGCACCACGCCGCGCACCAGCCGCTCCGCGCCGAGCGCCTGCGTCTGCGAGCCCCGGCACGCCGCGTCCACGCAGCCGGGGAGCCGGCCTCCCTGGTCGCGCACCCTGGCCACGGTGCTCGCGCGAGACTCCAGGCAGAGGCCGGAGGTGCTCTCCACCGCCCGGCGCACGGCGTCCTCCAGCTGGCGGGCCTCGGCGCTCGGCAGCGCCACGGGTTGGAAGGGGACGAGCACCACCCGCTCGCCTCCACACGGGGCCGGTGCGCCCGCCAGCGACAGCATCAGCGCGAAGGAGAGGAGACTCATGGAGACAGGTCGGCCTGCTGCTCGGGTGCGACGGGCGTCTGCCCGAGGCTGGCCATGTAGCCGGTGTAGAAGCGGGGGCCGAAGGGCACGGAGAAGAGCTTCTCCTCGAAGGCGTCCTGCACGGCGCCGCGCGAGGCGAAGGTGTTCTCGCGCCAGGTGAGGCTCGCGGCGTCCACCACCGTGCCCGCGCGGGTGAGCGGGAAGGGGGCCTCGCGTCCCGGGGCGTGCAGGAAGTAGCCGGACGCGAGCGGCAGTCCCAACACCAGCGAGCGCTCGCGCTCCTTGTTGAACTCCGCCACGCGCAGGCCGCGTGCGTCCTCCACCCAGAGCCGGCCCTCCAGTCCCGTGGGCAGCAGCAGGAAGCCCAGGGGCGCCTTGTCCCCCAGGTTCACCAGGGGCGCGGAGCGGTCGAGCGCGGGCGGTTGGATGGACACGTCGAGCCGGCCGCGCACGTCCGCCACGCCCTGGTTGGCGGCGGCGATGAAGGCGCTCAGCTCCGAGTACTCGATGCGCCCGTCCGCGTTGACATCCGCGGCGCCGGCGAGCGCCGAGCGCACCTGGTGGCTGAAGACGCCCGAGCGGATGGCGCTCCACTCGTGGCTCTCCTGCTCGCGGGAGGTGGACAGCACGGCGCCCACGTGCGGGTAGCGCGCCAGCTCGCGCGTGGCCAGCAGGCCCTGCACCGCCTGCACCTGGGCGGGGGCCACCGGCAGCGCGCCGCGCGAGTTGACGAAGAAGTACGAATCACACGCGTCCACGATGAGGTGGATGAAGCTGGCGGTGCTGGACGCGATGACCTGGGAGTACAGGTCCGTGCGGGTGAAGGGCCCATCCAGGAGGCTCACCGTGCCCTCGCCGGCGGCCCCGCGCTTTCCATGGCCGGTGAAGACGAAATACAGCACCGGGTTGGCGCCGCGTGCCCGGTCCTCGGCCATGCGGGCATTCAGACGGCCGAGGGCCTCCTTGAGCGCGGCGCGGGTGGGCGGGCGCGTCCGGGCGGCGAGCCCCGGGTGGAGCGCCTGCGTCTCCGAGTCCATCACGGACAGGAGCACGGCCTCCCGGGTGCGGGGGGCGAAGAGCTCGTAATAACGCGCACCGTCGTCATCGGCGTAGCGCAGGGGCGCCTGCTTGGGCTCGAGCCCGGTGTTGTTGGCGACGATGAGGGCGTAGCTCACCTGCTCGGGTGCGGCGCTCGCGGCGGCGCCGACGAGGAGCAGGACCCACGACAGGGCCAGCGGAGCGCATCGGAGGAGTCGCATGCGCGGCAGAGTGTCTCCGGGAGGGTGAGAGGGCCGCAAGGTGCTACGGGTACGCGAGGGTGGCACACCGGGTTGGCGCGATGTGTCGCTCATTGGACGGGAGGAATTTCGAGCCCGGACGATCCAACCCAACCGACAACGGACAATTTCAACCTGACGGGTGGGTGACGCGGGCTGCGGGGCACGGTAAGTCGCCGAGGGATGGAGTGGGATGAGCGGACATTGCAGTGCTTCCGGGAGGGCGAGCCGGACACCCTGGGACGGGTGTACCGGGCGCACGTCGAGGCGCTGGCACGGGGGCTGAGGGCCATGGCGTGGCGGGGGGTGGGGCAGGTGAGGGGCTCGCTGGAGCTGGAGAACACGGTGCTGGAGACGTTCGCCCGTGCCTTCGAGCCGAGGACGCGAGCGGCGTACGACGGGGTGAGGCCGTACGGGCACTTCCTGGCGGGCATCGCGCGCAACGTGCTGCTGGAGCAGTCCAGGCAGCGCGAGGTGGCGGTGGGGCTGGAGCCCTTCGAGGAGAAGGGCGAGGTGCCGGAGGAGGGGGAGGGACTGGCCCAGGCGCTGGAGGACCGGGAGGTGGAGGCGCTGCTGGCGAGCTTCAAGGAGGGGCTGACGGAGGAGGAGCGGCGGCTGTTCGAGCTGCGCTTCGGCGACGAGGAGCTGGCGCAGGAGGGGGCGGCGGAGCGGCTGGGGCTGACGCGCATCCAGGTGAGGCGCCGGGAGCTGGGGTTGAAGACGCGGCTGCTCGAGTTCCTGCAGGCCCGCGGCTACCTGGAAGGCATGGAAGTGAAGGGCTGGAGCTTCTTCAAGCGGCGAGGCCAGTGATGACGAAGTGCGCGGACGGACAGGCGAAGCAGGCGCTGGCGGCGCTCTTCCGGGGCGAGCTGGACGGGGAGGGCTACACGCGGCTGCGCGCGCACGCCGCGGGGTGCGAGGAGTGCCGCGAGGCCTACGACAAGCTGGGCCGGGTCGAGTCGGTGCTGGAGAAGCGCGCGCTGCCGGCGAGCCGGGAGGCACTGCTGGAGAAGGTGCTGCTGGAGCGCGTGGCGGCGGCCGCGAAGCCGGCCCGGGCGCCCGTCCCCGAGCGCAAGCGCTTCTTCGAGGGACTCTTCATGCCCGCGGCGCTGGGGCTGGCGGTCTGCACCGTGCTGGTCCTGCTGGTGGTGCCGCGATTGGGGACGCAGCCGGCTGGCGAGCCCGAGTGGCGGTCGCGTGGAGTGGAGACCGGCACGAAGGCCTGGGGCCTGCGGGCCTTCTGCGTGGGAGCGGACGGCGAGGTGAAGGGCGAGGCGCGGCCGGGCGGGACGCTGGTCTGCGGAGAGGGCGGCGCGGTGCAGTTCAGCTACACGGCTCCGGAGGGGGCTCGGCTCTCGGTGGTGGGGACGCCGCCCGGCGGGGAGCCGCTCCGGTTCTTCCCGCGAGAGGGCGAGGCGGCGGACATCTCGGCGGGCGTGGACATGCTGCTGCCCTACAGCACGCCGGTGGAGGGAGGCTGGCTCGCCGGGCCGCTGGAGGTCCAGGCGAGCTTCATGGACGCCCGGGGCCGCCCGCTGTCGACGACGCGGCTCACCCTCTCCCCGAGGTAGAGCCGTTGCCTGCCCGACTCACCGGGCCGCGGCCGTGGCGGGCTGGGCGGGAGTGAAGACGTCCGCCAGGTCGGTGGCCACGGTGAAGCCGTCGTGGAACACCACGCCCTGGGGCGCGATGGTCTCGTTGCGGTAGAGGCCCTGCTTCACGTAGACGCCCTGGCCCGGGTACAGCGTGGCCATGGGGGTGAGCGGAACGACCTGCTGGCCATTGTGGAACATCTCCACGAAGCCCACGTTGGGGTTGGCGCTCCACTTCACGTGGACCACGAAGTCGTTCCAGACGCCGCGCTGCAGGGGGGCCTTCCAGACATCCTGCGCCCGCTCCCCGCCCACGCGCATCCGCAGCTCCTCGCCGTAGACGTAGAACTCCATCGGCGGCGAGCCCGTCAGGCCCGTGTGGTGCCACTGGGTGAAGACCTGCCAGGTGGCCGCGCTGGGGTAGCTCTCGTCGAAGAGCGTGCTCCAGGCGTAGTACCGCTCCGCCCCTTCGCCGCCCCCATTCATGAGGGAGGCATCCACGTAGACCAGCTCATTGCGGTTGCCGCTGGCCTGGATGGGCTTGTCGCCCTGATCCACCTGCACGCGCATGGCATAGCTGCCCTCGCGCACCCGGTCGGCCTCCACGAGGAGACGGTTGCTGTTGACCATCTCCACCTTGTTCCACTGAGACATGTTCCCCGTCTCGAAATCGCCCTTCCACAGAACGCTGGCGCTCGCCACGGTGGGGAGCAGCAGGAGGCTGGAAAGCATCCAGGACTTCTTCAAACGGCATTCCTTTCGTTCGGGATGGACGAAGGGGACAACTCAGCGCGTGTCATTCATTCCCCCACCTTCCCGTGCCAGGTGCCGGAGCGGATATTCCGGGAGGCGTGTGCGCTCGCCTGGCCGCTTGCTCACGTGAGGGGCATTTCACGAACAGGAACGAACGGAAGATGTCCTCCGGTTGGGTCTACGCCAATCACCCGCACTGGAGCAGACGCGTGAAGAGTCGCAACCGTCACCCCACCCGTACCCAGACCGGGAAGAAGATCCGCAAGACCACCCCCCTCGCGCGCCATGCACATCCCCGGCCGCGAAGGAGCGCGACAGCGGCGGCGCTCGAGACGCTGCTGGAGTCCATGCGCGCGGTGACCTACGGAGACTTCTCCGTCCGTCTGCCGCCGGAGGCTCAGCCCGCGGCGATGGAGGAGATCGCCCTCACCTTCAACGCCATGGTGGCGATGAACCAGCGAATGCAGGACGAGCTGGTGCGCGTGGAGCGCGTGGTGGGCCGCGAGGGACAGATGGCGGAGCGCGCCTCGCTCGGCCCGGTGAGTGGCGGCTGGGCCTCGAGCATCGGCTCCATCAACTCGCTCATCGCGGATCTGGTGCAGCCCACCACCGAGGTGGCGCGCGTGCTGGGCGCGGTGGCGCGGGGTGACCTCACCCAGAAGATGGCGTTGGACTTGCCCGGGCAGCCGGTGAAGGGCGAGTTCCTCCGCATCGGTACCACCGTGAACGCGATGGTGGATCAGCTCAGCTCCTTCGCCGCCGAGGTGACGCGCGTCGCGCGCGAGGTCGGTACGGAAGGGAAGCTGGGCGGCCAGGCGCGGGTGCCCGGGGTGGCCGGTACGTGGAAGGACCTCACGGACAGCGTGAACCAGCTGGCCAACAACCTGACCGCGCAGGTGCGAAACATCGCCGAGGTGACGACCTCCGTGGCGCGGGGTGACCTGTCGCGCAAGATTACGGTCGACGCGCGAGGCGAGGTGCTCGAGCTGAAGAACACCGTCAACACGATGGTGGATCAGCTCCGCTCGTTCGCCGGCGAAGTGACGCGCGTCGCGAAGGAAGTGGGTACGGAAGGCAAGCTGGGCGGCCAGGCCGACGTGCCGGGCGTGTCCGGCGTGTGGAAGGACCTCACGGACAACGTGAACCTGATGGCCTCCAACCTGACGACCCAGGTGCGAGGCATCGTCAAGGTGGTGACGGCGGTCGCCAACGGCGACCTGTCCCAGCGCCTGGTGGTGGATGCGAAGGGCGAGGTGGCCGCGCTGGCCGACACGCTCAACAGCATGACGAAGACACTGGGCATCTTCGCCGACCAGGTGACAAGCGTCGCCAAGACGGTGGGCGTGGAAGGCAAGCTGGGTGCCCAGGCGGACGTGCCCGGGGTGGCCGGTACGTGGAAGGACCTCACGGACAACGTGAACCTGCTCGCCAACAACCTGACCGCGCAGGTGCGAAACATCGCGGAAGTCAGCACGGCCGTCGCCCGCGGTGACCTGTCCAAGAAGATCACCGTGGACGCCCGGGGCGAGGTGCTCGAGCTGAAGAACACCATCAACACGATGGTGGAGCAGCTGCGGTCGTTCGCCGGTGAGGTGACCCGCGTCGCCAAGGAAGTGGGTACGGAAGGCAAGCTGGGTGGTCAGGCGGACGTGCCCGGCGTCTCCGGTACGTGGAAGGACCTCACGGACAACGTGAACTTCATGGCCTCCAACCTCACCAGCCAGGTGCGAAACATCGCGCTGGTGACGACGGCGGTGGCCAATGGCGACCTGTCGCGGAAGATCACCGTCGACGTGAAGGGGGAGATCCTCGAGCTGAAGAACACCATCAACACGATGGTGGACCAGCTCCGGTCCTTCGCCGCGGAGGTGACGCGCGTCGCGCGTGAAGTCGGTACGGAAGGGAAGCTGGGCGGACAGGCCGAGGTGCAGGGCGTGTCGGGCGTCTGGAAGGACCTGACCGACAGCGTGAACTCGATGGCGTCCAACCTGACCAACCAGGTGCGCAACATCGCCAAGGTGACGACGGCGGTGGCCAACGGTGACCTGTCCAAGAAGATCACCGTCGACGCGAAGGGCGAGATCCTGGAGCTGAAGGACACCATCAACACGATGGTGGATCAGCTCAACGCGTTCGCCTCGGAGGTGACGCGCGTCGCCCGCGAGGTGGGGACCGAGGGCAAGCTGGGCGGCCAGGCCCGTGTGCCCGGTGTCGCCGGTACGTGGAAGGACCTCACCGACAACGTGAACCTGATGGCCCGCAACCTGACGACCCAGGTGCGCGGCATCGTCAAGGTGGTGACGGCGGTCGCCAATGGTGATCTCACCCAGAAGCTGGTGGTCGACGCGAAGGGCGAGGTGGCCGCGCTGGCGGACACCATCAACAGCATGACCGACACCCTGGGCACCTTCGCCCAGCAGGTGTCCACGGTGGCCCGCGAGGTCGGTATCGAAGGGAAGCTGGGCGGCCAGGCCAAGGTGCCCGGTGCCCGCGGGGCCTGGAGGCAGCTGACCGACAACGTGAACCAGCTGGCCGGCAACCTGACGTCTCAGGTGCGCGCCATCTCCGAGGTGGCCACCGCCGTGACGAAGGGTGACCTGACCCGGTCCATCTCGGTGGATGCGCAGGGCGAAGTGGCCGCCCTGTCCGACATCATCAACCAGATGATCGTCAACCTGAAGGAGACGACGCAGAAGAACACCGAGCAGGACTGGCTGAAGACGAACCTCGCGAAGTTCTCCGGCATGATGCAGGGCCAGAAGAACCTGGAGGCCGTCTCCCGGCTCATCATGTCCGAGCTGACGCCCCTGGTCTCCGCGCACCACGGCGCCTTCTTCCTCATGGATTCCGAGGATGGCGCGCCCGTGGCCAAGCTGACCTCCAGCTACGCCTACCGCGAGCGCAAGAACGTGGGCAACCGCTTCCGGCTCGGTGAGGGCCTGGTGGGCCAGTGCGCCCTGGAGAAGAAGACCATCCTCCTCACCCACGTGCCGGCGGACTACATCCGCATCACCTCCGGCCTGGGCGAGGCCAGCCCCCTCAACGTCATCGTCCTGCCCGTCCTCTTCGAGGGCGCGGTGAAGGCCATCATCGAGCTGGCCTCCTTCCACCCGTTCAGCACCATCCACCAGATCTTCCTGGACCAGCTCACCGAGAGCATTGGCGTGGTGCTGAACATGATCATGGCCAACATGCGCACCGAGGAGCTGCTGCGCCAGTCGCAGAGCCTCGCCAACGAGCTGCAGAGCCAGTCGCGCGAGCTCACCCAGCAACAGGAGGAGCTCAAGCGCTCCAACTCGGCGCTGGAGGCCCAGGCCCTCGAGCTGGAGGAGAAGGCCAAGCTGCTCGAGCAGCAGAACATCAAGGTGGAGGAGAAGAACCGCGAGGTGGAGCAGGCGCGCTCCTCCCTGGAGGAGAAGGCCGAACAGCTCTCGCTCATCTCCAAGTACAAGAGCGAGTTCCTCGCCAACATGTCCCACGAGCTGCGCACGCCGCTCAACAGCATGCTGGTGCTGGCCAAGCTGCTCGCGGACAACTCCGACGGCTCGCTCGGCCGCAAGCAGGTGGAGTACGCCGAGACCATCTACTCCTCGGGTGGGGACCTGCTGTCCCTCATCAACGAAATCCTCGACCTGTCCAAGGTGGAGGCGGGGAAGATGCAGGTGGAGCCGCGAGACTCCGCCGTGGCGGAGCTGGTGGAGTTCGCCCGCCGCACCTTCGGCCCCGTGGCCGAGCAGAAGCACCTGGGCTTCCTCACCGAGGTGGGCGCGGAGGTGCCGGCCACCGTCTTCACGGACCCGAAGCGGTTGCAGCAGATCCTCAAGAACCTGCTGTCCAACGCCTTCAAGTTCACCAGCACGGGCCAGGTGACGCTGCGCATCCGCATGGCGGACGCGGAGGAGCGCTTCGCCGCCCCCGAGCTGGTGGAGGCGGACACGGTGCTGGCCTTCTCCGTCATCGACACGGGCATCGGCATCCCCGAGGACAAGCAGAAGCTCATCTTCGAGGCCTTCCAGCAGGCGGATGGCACCACCAGCCGCAAGTATGGCGGCACCGGCCTGGGTCTCTCCATCAGCCGCGAGCTGGCGCGACTGCTGGGCGGAGAGATTCGCGTGAAGAGCGCTCGCGGCGCGGGCAGCACCTTCACCCTCTACCTGCCGCGCAGCTACAGCGGCCCCGAGCGTGGGGGCGAGCCGGCCAGCGACACGGACGCGGGCTACAGCCCCATGCTGCGCGAGCTGCTGCCGCGCGACACGGTGCACGGCACCGCGGCCCCCCACCCCCTGGTGGATGACCGGGACAACCTGGGCGCGGACGACAGCGTGCTGCTGGTGGCGGTGGACGACGTGGAGTTCGCCCACGGCCTGGTGACCGCCGCGCGCCAGCACGGCCTGAAGGCGCTGGTGGCCACCCGGGGCGACGTGGCGCTCTCGCTGGCCCAGCGGCTCAAGCCGTACGCCATCGTCCTGCAGCTCGGCCTGCCCGTCATCGACGGGTGGAGCGTGCTGGACCGCCTCAAGCGCGACCCTCGCACCCGCCGCATCCCCGTCCAGATGGTGAGCGTGGACCGGATGCGCGGCGCCTCGTGCGGCGGCGGCTTCGCCTACCTCGACCGGCCCTTCTCTCCCGAGGCCATCCAGGGCGCCTTCAGCCACCTGGAGCTCAAGCCCAACGGCGCTCCCCGGAAGCTGTTGCTGGTGGACCCCAAGCCCGAGCTGCGCGACAGCGTCCAGCAGCTCATCGACATGGGCGAGCCGCTGGAGATGCGCGAGCTGGAGTCGAGCTCCGCGGTGGTGGCGCTCGACCGGGGTGAGGTGGACGTCCTGGCGCTGGACCTGGCCGCGTCCGGTGGGCGGGGGATGAAGCTGCTGGTGGAGCTGGTGCGCCGGCCCGCCCGCCTGCCCCCCGTGCTCCTTTATAGTGGCTCGCAGTTGCTGCCGGATGACGAGCGGCGGCTGCGGCGCTCGGCCGAGTCCGTGCTGCTCGAGGCGGCCGCCCGCTCGCCCGAGGCGGTGCTCGCCGAGGTGGGCCGCTTCCTGCGCCGGGTGGGGGACCAGTCCCGCGTGGCGAACGAGGAGGCCAAGGAGCTCACCCGCTCGCTGGCTGGCCGCAAGGTGCTGCTGGTGGACGACGATGCCCGCAACATCTTCGCCCTCACCAGCGTTCTGGAGAGCCACGGCATGCAGGTGACGTTCGCCCAGGACGGCCGAGCGGCCATGGATTTGATGGAGAAGAACCCGGAGCTGGATGTGGTTCTGCTGGACGTGATGATGCCGGAGATGGACGGCTACCAGGCGATGCGCGCCATCCGGGCGGACTCCCGGTGGGCTTCCCTGCCGGTCATCGCCATCACCGCGCGGGCGTTGAAGGACGACCGCGAGAAGTGCCTGGAAGCGGGCGCGTCCGATTACCTTTCGAAGCCGGTCGATACCGAGCGGCTTCTGGAGTTGATTCGCCGGTGGGTAGAGCCTTGCTCGGGAGCCAGATGACAGCAATGACGTGGACGGAGGGGGGCAGTGACTTCCAGGTGCGGCCGGAGGAGCATCCGGCCGCGCGTATCCTGGTGGTCGACGACCACGCACCGAATCTCCTCACCCTGGAAGCCACGCTGGGCGACCTGGGCGAGGTGGTGAAGGCCCACTCGGGGGAGGAGGCGCTCCTCCACCTGCTGCGAGAGGACTTCGCCCTCATCTTGCTGGATGTGCAGATGCCCGGGCTGGACGGCTTCGAGACCGCCCGGCTCATCAAGGAGCGCGAGCGCTCGCGCTTCATCCCCATCATCTTCCTCACCGCGCGCAGCCGGGACGCCTCGCACGTGTTCCGCGGCTATGCCCAGGGCGCGGTGGACTATGTGCTCAAGCCCTTCGCGCCGGAGATTCTGCGCTCGAAGGTGTCCGTCTTCGTGGAGCTGTTCCTCAAGGAGGAGCAGCTCAAGCGGCAGGAGTCGCTGTTGCGCCGGCGCGAGCGCGAGGCCCTGGAGCGGGAGAGTGCCTACCGCTACCGGCTGCTCGGCGACGCCATGCCCCTGTGCGTGTTCGCCGCCAGCCCGGATGGACGGCTGCGCTATGGCAACCGGGCCTGGACGGAGCTGTCCGGCCTGCCCGCGGAGGCCGTGGAGGACTTATGGCGCTCGGAGGTGGTGCACGCGGAGGATCAGGCCTCCGTGCATGCCGCCTGGTGTCATTCGGTGAGCACCGGCCAGCCTTTCGAGGTGCAGTTCCGGCTGCTGCGCCAGAGTGACCTGGCGTACCGCTGGCACCTGGGCCGCGCCGTGCCGGAGCGCAACGAGCGCGGGCGCATCTCCGGGTGGATCATCACCGCCACGGACATCGACGATCAGAAGCGGGCCGAGGAGGAGCTGGCCCGGGCGAGCGCGGCGAAGGACGCCTTCCTGGCGGCCGCCTCGCACGAGCTGCGCACGCCACTGGCCGCCGCGAAGATGCAGGTGCAGCTGGCGAAGCGGAAGTTCGGCGACGAGCTGACGGACGGGCCCCGCCGGGCCTTCGAGGGGTTGGACCGGCAGGTGGACCGGATGACCAAGCTGGTGTCGGACCTGTTGGACGTGAGCCGGTTGCTCACGGGCCGGCTGTCACTGGAGGTGGAGGAGTTCGACCTGGTGCCCCTGCTGCGCACGTCCTGCGAGCGGTTGCAGGCGCTCTCCGCGGACCATCGGCTGCGCCTGGAGGCCCCCGCGCGGCTGCCCATGCGCGGGGACCCGGGACGTATCGAGCAGGTGGTGACCAACCTGGTCTCCAACGCCATCCGCTACTCCCCCCATGGGGGGCCGGTGGAGCTGCGGGTCTGGGCCGAGGAGGGCCAGGTGGCGCTCCGGGTGCGGGACCACGGCATTGGCATTCCCTCGGAGAAGCTAGCGCTCATCTTCGAACGCTTCGGGCAGGCCCATGGCGCACGTTATGGCGGTCTTGGCTTGGGCTTGACCATCTCCCAGGGCATTATCGAGCAGCATGGCGGGCGCATCTGGGCCGAGTCACGGGGCGTGGAGGGGGAGGGCAGTACCTTCCACGTGCGCCTGCCCGTCCAATCCATGCTTTCGTAACGGACCCGCCAGGGGGCGGGCCGGCTGGGGTGGGGAGAAAGGGATGAGGTTTGCGCGCGGGCGATCTTCCCGAGGTGGTGCGGCGATTCATCGTCGATCATGTCGATTCGGTGGAGCAGCTGGAGATCCTCCTGCTGCTCCATCAGCACGCGGAGCGTACGTGGGACGCCGAGTCGGTGGCGCGCGAGCTGAGGATCTCCGCCCTCTCCGCGAGTGATCGGCTGGAGGATCAGGCGCGTGCCGGGCTGCTGGCCCGAGTGGACGGGAGCCCGGGTGGGTACCGCTATGCCCCGGGGACTCCGGCGCTGGACGAGGCGGTGGCGGGCCTGGCCAAGGCGTATGCCGAGCGCCGGGTGACCGTCATCAACCTCATCTTCTCCAAGCCCGTCGACAAGATACGGACCTTCGCGGATGCCTTCCGACTGCGGAAGGGGGATGACAATGGCTGAGGCAGTCTTCGTTCTGTGCGCGGTGACCAGCCTGGCCTGTGCGGTGCTGCTGCTTCGCGGGTATGCCCGCAACCGGGTTCCCCTGCTGCTGTGGAGCAGCCTGTGCTTCGTGGGGCTGGCGGTGAACAACCTGCTGCTGGTGGTGGACCTGATCATCATCCCTGGTCGGGACCTGCTGGTGCTGCGCAACCTGTCCGGGTTGCTGTCACTCGCGCTCCTGGTCTTCGGACTCGTGTGGGATTCCGAATGAACGACTTTCTCTCCGGCATGACATCCGCCCTGTGTTGTGTCGCGGGGCTGTTCTTCCTCCGGTTCTGGCGGAAGACGCGCGATCGGTTCTTCGCCTTCTTCGCCACCTCCTTCCTGCTGATGGCGCTGCACCGCATGGTGAGTCTCTACCTGCGGGACGACAACGAGCACCTCATCACGGCGTACATCATCCGGCTGTTCTCCTTCGTGCTCATCCTGGTGGCCATCGCGGACAAGAACCGTGGCGGGCCGCGCAAGAAGGAAGCGGCCCCGCGGGGCATGGACTCCGCTCGCTGAGCACGAGGCTCAGAGCTCGAGGATGAGCTCGTCCTCCTCGTCCTGCTCGGCGTCCACCTGACGGCTCGGGTCGGCGTCGTTCACGTCGTCACCGTAGATGGAGTGGCCGAGGGGCAGGGACTCTCCGATGCATTGGATGACCCGGGGCGGAGCGCCCGCGCCGTCCGAGTCCTTGTCCGGGTAGAGGACGGACCAGCGGAAGAGGAGGGCGTCCGCGTCGTCGCAGTCATTGCCCGTCGCCTTCGTGAAGTAGGGCAGGGGCAGCGTGTCTCCCGTGCACACCGAGCCGGTGGAGCGCACGGTCTGCCCGTCGCCGTCCTGGTCCACGTACGTGTAGCCGAGGCGCTTCCAGCGGTCCGCTTCGTCGGGGGCGCAGTCCGTTCCGACGGGGGACCAGGATGGAGGCAGGGAGCCGTCCGTGCACAGCGTCTTCGCCGTCCCCGCGCCCACGCCGTCTCCGTCCGTGTCGGGCCACCCCTGGAGGCTCTGGTGGATGGACGTGTTCGAGTCATCGCAGTCCTCGCCTCGGGCGGAGGTGGCGTAGCCGGGCGGGAGGGCCGTGCCACTGCACACCTGGCCCGGGGACGGCACGGTGAAGCCATCGAGGTCCGTGTCCCGGTGGAGGTAGGACAGCCATTGCCAGTGGGAGGCGTCTTCGGGCTCGCAGTCGGTGCCCGTTGGGGAGTAGCCCGCCGGACGCTCCTTCCCCGCGCACACGGTCTCCCGCGAGCCAGCGCCCACGCCGTCCCCATCCGTGTCGGGGAAGACGCTCCAGGACACCTGCACGGCGGCGTTGGTGTCGTTGCAATCGTCGCCGCCGGGGCTCTGCGTGTAGCCAGCGGGAAGCGCCGCGCCGCCGCACACCTGGCCACTCTCGGCGCGGGTGGCGCCGTCGAGGTCCTCATCCCGGTGGGAGTAGGCGAGCATCCGCCAGCGGGTGTTGTCCCCGGGGGCGCAGTCCTGGCCCCGGGGCGCGTAGCCCAGCTCGGGGATTCCCGTCGTGCATTGAAGCACCGCGTCTCCCGTGCCGAAGCCATCTCCGTCCGTGTCGACATAGGAGGTGACGAGGGCCCAGCGCGTGGCCTGGGTGTCATCGCAGTCGGAGCCGGAGGAGACGAGGGTGTATCCCGCGGGCAGTTGCTCGCCGCCGCACACCTGCCCGGAGGAGGCCACGGTGAAGCCGTCTCCGTCCACGTCGCGGAAGAAATAGGAGAGCTGTCGCCAGCGCACCGCGTCCTCGGGTGCGCAGTCCGTGGCCTGGAGTGAGTAGCCTCGCGGCGGCTGGGTGCCGCTGCAGCGCTTTTCGGCCTCTCCCGCTCCGATGCCGTCCAGGTCCGTATCCGGGTAGACCGTCAGCTCCCGCCACACCTCCGCGGCGTGGTCGTCACAATCCTCGGCGGCGGGGTGGCCGTCCTGGTCGTCATCCACGAGGGAGGTGCCACCGTCCTCGGCGGAGCCCGCGTCACCCGGGGGAGAGCCGGCGTCGCTCGTGGTGGAACCCGCGTCACCCGTGGTGGAGCCCGCGTCCTTCGTCGTGGAGCCCGCGTCCTCCTCTCCGCCGTTCCGTCCAGTACATCCTGCCTGGAGGCCGAGGAGCGCCAGCGCCAATGCCAGCCATGTCCTTCGTATCATCCCCATGGAAAAATTCGCCTAGCGCCGGGTCAGCTTGCAGTTCACGCCGAGCGGGGAGGTGGCGGGGGTCTCGTACCGCGTCACCTGGAGGTAGTAGCGACCGGGCTTGTTCATGGTGAGAAGGGCCATGCGATCGCAGCGCTGAAGCTGGAGGAGCCTGACGTCGGAGGCGCCGCCCGCCCAGAACTTCAAGGTCCGGGGACTGGTCTCGCCCTGGAGGACGCCCGTGACGATGAGGAACATCCGGTCGTTCGCCTCGTAGGCGTCGACGGTCTCGAAGGTATAGGGCTTGTCGTACTCGGCCTCCTGCTCCGCGGCGAGGACCCCGGGGGCGGACAGGAGCGACAGGGTAGCGAACAGGGCGGCCACTCGGCCGGTGCGGGTCGTGGACATGGACGCGAGCCTCTCTGAATGAAAATGGAGCGCCGCGTCTGACTATCAGGTCTCGACGGAGACCGCGACCTCACCCAGGCCGTCCACGGTGAGGCGGACGTGGTCTCCGGGCTTCAGCATGTGTGCCGCGGTGGCGGCGCCCGCGAGCACGATGCTGCCGGCGGGAAGGGACTCGCCGTGCTGTTCGAGCAGCTCGCACAGCTGGATGAGGGACAGCACCGGATCTCCCGAGATGGCGTCCGAGCGCGCCGCCTGCACGCGCTCGCCATTCACCTCCATCACCATCTGGAGGTGGGGCAGGTCCAGCTCACGGGGGGGCCGCTCGGTGGTGGCCAGCACGAAGAGCGAGGACGAGGAGTTGTCCGCCACCACGTCGGGCAGGGAGAAGTATTTGAAGTCGACGAAGCGTGAGTCGAGGATCTCCATCGCGGCGAAGACGCTCGCGCAGGCATCCAGCGCCTGCTCGCGGGTGATGCGGCCGCGCAGCTCGCGCGAGGTGCGGAAGGCGATCTCCGGTTCGATCTTCGGGTGGATGGCGCCCTGGAGCCGAAGCGACCCATGGGCGGGCACGCGCATGCGGTCGGTGAGGACCCCATACACCGGCGAGTCCAGGTTCATCTGCCGGCGCTTGGCCTCGGAGGTGAGCCCCATCTTCAGGCCCACGACGCGCTCACCCCGGGCGGTGCGCAGGCGGATGCCCTCGGCCTGGATGGCATAGGCATCCCGGAGCGTGAGGTCCGGGTGCTGCCGTGTGAGGGGTGGAATCTCCCGGGCCTCTAGCCGGGCCTGGTCCAGCAACCGTGCCAGCTCCGCCTGCATGTGTTCCGTCATGTGGCCATCTCCTGGGAGTCGACGTCTTGAGGGGGAAGCCAGCCGCGTGTTTGAGTATGGGCCCGCTGGTCAGGAAGAAGGAGTGTTCATGACTCGCAGCACGCTTTCAAGCGAAGTCGAGGTGTATGGGCAGAGTGTCCAGGCATTGGTCAATGCCATGGAGTTTCTCAAGCTCAGGGCGCAACGCATCCTGGCCTCTCATGGCATCGAGACGCTTCAGGCGGACAAGTGGTATCCGATGAACAGTGTCCTCTCGAGCTTCAACGACATCCTCGCACAGGTCGGTCCACACACCACACGAGCGATTGGCCACGCCATTCCCAAATCCTCTGTCTTTCCTCCCGCCATCAACTCGTTCGAGTCGGCCCTGCTCTCGCTCGACCAGGCCTATCGGATGAACCACCGGGGCACGGGCGACATCGGCAGCTACCGCTACGTCCCCGGCGTGGGGCGTACGGCCCAGATGGTGTGTGACAATCCCTACCCCTGCGATTTCGACCAGGGAATCATGGAAGCGCTCTACGACCGCTTCCAGCCCAAGGGCTCCATCGTGCTGCGCATCGAGCACGACGCCGTGGGCTGCCGCGCGAAGGGTGCCCGTTCCTGCTCCTATCGCCTTAAATGGTAATTCAAGTATTGGAGGCTCCTGGCGGCCGTTCTGTCTGTAAATAGCCGCCAGGATTGTATGGGTATGCGGGCCAGGGACTTTGTCGGTTTATGTCGTTTCGCGCATAAGCCCCATTTTTCATAGACAGCAGATTCAGGACATGGTTTAAATATGTGCGAACACTGAAACCAATCAGGAGGGGTTCATGTCTCGTCACGTTCGCCGCCACCAGTTGTTGGGCCTGGGTCTGGTTGCTCTGACGGGATTGTTGGTGGCTTGCGGCGGTGAGCAGCCGCAGGGCTCCACCTCCTCCGAGGGCATGGTCTCCTCGACCTCGTCGCTCGAGGACGCGGCCCCCTCCGGGATGATCGTCTACTCCACGCGGGGCAAGCCGGTGGACGACTCGAAGTTCGTGTGGCTGGGGCCGCCGGAGGTGCTGGGCGGGCGGGTGCTCGAGGGCAATCCGCAGCTCTTCGCCCGCATCGACCACAGCCGCAACGGCACGACGGCGGGCCTCTTCAAGGCGACGAAGGGGAAGATCCGAGTGACCTTCCCCTTCACCGAGCACGCCACCATCCTCGAGGGTCAGGTCACCATCACGGACCACACCGGCAAGAGCCACACGTTCAAGGAGGGTGACAGCTACTTCATCCGCCAGGGACAGGTGGTCATCTGGGAGGTGAAGGGCAAGCAGGTCATCAAGTCGTTCTTCAATATCGTCGAGCCCCAGTAGCCAGGGCTCAGGTGCCCACGCCGGCCAGGTCCTGCCCGGAGACGTGGGTCTGCTGCGGACGCCAGTCGGGCCGGTTCACGGAAGCCAGCAGCTCGGTGTGCAGCCCGTCGAACATGGCGTGGAAGGCCGCGTAGATGCGGTCCACCAGGGTGACGGCCTCCTCACGCAACGCGGGGGTGAGCTCGATGCCGCGCAGCATCGCCTCCATCTGCTCCTCGAAGACCTCGTGCTGCTCCTCGGCCTCCATGTGGTGGTTGGAGAAGTACTTCAGCCGCTTGTTGGTGCCCGAGGACTGGGTGAGCGCGGCGGTGCGGCTGAAGAAGGCGTGGCTGGTGGACTCCAGCGTCAGCACCAGCACCACGCGCAGCCGGTCATCCATGGGGCGGAGCACCTCGGAGATGAGGTCGTAGCTGGCGTCGCGGGTGCGCTCGTGCGGCCGGTCCCACAGGTCGGTGAGCGTCAGCGGGCGGCCCATGAGCACGGCCACGTCCTCGAAGAACCAGTGGTCGTGCCCGCGCTCCTCGGAGCGGTGGCGGAGCATGAGCAGGTTGAGCTCGGGGTCCCTCACCCGCTGTGCGTTGAGCCGCAGCACGTCCTGGAAGCTCATCACCCAGAAGGCCAGGCGCGGGGCGAAGGCCAGCACCTGCTCCAGCGGGCGGTCCTGTCGGAGCTCGGCGAAGAAGGGGTGCTCGGCGAAACGGGCCTGTCGGACACTGATGTGTTGCAGCACTGCCCTCATGGTTCCCTCCCCTGCGAGATGCGAGGGGGGTTGCTCGTCGAGTCCCCCCTGGACGGTTCTCTTCGATGCTGGATTGATGCCAGGCGGTCCGATTGGATCGTCTTGGAGCAAATACTTTCCAAAACGTGCTCTCCGTACACCCAGGGCAAATCTTTTCGTTGTGTATGGGCATGGAAGAGCCTCGGCGGCGAAGCCTCGCGAGGAGTTTGATTAGGAATGAGAGGCACAAATGCAAATGAACCGCTCACCTCATAACTTTGCATTTGCACCGCGTGGTGAACGCGCTCCCGGACTTGGTCGAGAGGGACCCGGGTGGGGTGGGAAGGACCACGCGTGGGCCGGGGGCCGGCCACAATGACAGACAATGTCAGACGGACGCGCCGCGTTACCGGGTGACGCGCGCGGCCATGATGGCGTTGAGCTGCTGGGAGAGCTGGATGAGCTGGTTGGCCGTCTGCAGCGTCTGGGTGGAGCTGGCCTCGGTCTGACGCGCCGTCGCGGCCATCTCGTGGATGGCGGTGTTCACCTGCTCCACGGCCGTCGTCTGCTGCTGGGTGCTCAGCTCGATCTCCCGCGCCACGTCCAGGTTGGCGCGCACCAGCTCGGCGATGCGGCGGAAGTTGCCGGCCACGTCACCGAACTGCTTCGCGCTGCTCTGCACCGCCTTGGAGCCATCCTCGGTGGCCATGATGGTGGTGTTGGAGGCCGCGCGAATCTCGTCGATGAGGACGCGGATGTCCTTGGTGGCACCCCCCACGCGGTCCGCCAGCTTGCGGATTTCCTCCGCCACCACCGCGAAGCGCTTGCCGTGCTCACCCGCCCCGGCGCTCTCGATGGTGGCGTTGATGGCGAGGATGTTCGTCTGCTCGGCCAGCTCGTTGATGATGTCCACGATACCGCCGATCTCCTGCGAGCGCTTGCCCAGCTCCAGCATGTGATTGACGATGGCGTCCACCTGGCGGCGCACCGACTCGATGGCCTCCTGGGCGTGTTGCACCGTCTCGTTGCCGGTGTGGGCCGCGCCGGCCGTCTCGTCCGCCACGCGGGCCACCTGCTGCGCGCTGGTGGCGATGATCCTCGAGGTGGACAGCAGCTCCTGGACGGTGGTGGAGATCTCCGTGGAGGCCGAGGCCTGCTCACGCGCGCCCGTGGCCTGCTGCGAGGCCGCGGACTGGAGCTCGGCCGAGGAGCTCTGCACCTGATGGATGGCGTTCTCGAGCTTGCGGCCCAGGCTCCTGGCGATGATCACGCCGATCAGCGTGACGAAGACGAGGACGCCGGCGCTCCCACCGCTGAAGAACCAGTTGAGCGTGCGCGAGCCCTTCGCCAGATAGGCATCACGCGCCGCGAGCTGGTTGGCCTCGGTCCGGCGCATCTCCTCCATCGTCTGGTGGATGCCGTCCATCAGCCGCTTGCCCTCTCCGGTGTCGAGGGTGGCCAGGGCGGCGCTGAACCCCTGGGTGCGGCGCAGCTCGGTGGTGTCGCGCAGCTGGACCAGCATCCGCTCGATGAGGGGCTGGAGCGCTTCCAGGCGGCGGGCCTGCTCGGGATTGCTGGAGACGAGCTCGCGCAGGAGGGACAGCTCCCGGGCGAGCTCGGTCGCGGCCCGGGAGTGGGGTTCGAGGTAGGACGTGCTACCGGTGAAGATGTATCCGCGCAGACCCATCTCCGCGCCGTCGAGCCGGGCGCGGACCCGATCGATTCCATTGAGGGTCTCGTGGCTGCGCTGCACGGCGGTGAGGGCGGTCGCGAAGTCCCGGGTGCTCTCGAAGGACGCGAGCAGGAAGAGGCCGAGCAGCGCGGCGACCAGGAGGAAGCCGATGCGGAACTGCTGTCCCACCGTCCACTTCGAGAACATCGACACACCTCTCCTGCTGAGGGGCGGGGGGCCTCCACCAGCGTTTTCCGGGGCGAACTCTACGGGCTCCAACCGCTTGCGCCAGCAACTGCCGGAATCACCCGCGGAACACCCGGGCGGGCGGGCGTGCAACCGCTGGCACGGCGGGGGTGGAGCGGAAGCCGGGGGCCCGACCCGTGAAGGCCGGACCCCTGGACCGGGTGCGGCCTACTGTCCGACGTCGAACTCTCCCGCGCGCAGCAGGTGCTCGATGGCGGGTGTCACCTCGGAGCTTCCCAGCTCCGCGAGGCGCACCGTCGGGAAGCGGACCTCGAGGCCCCTGGCGAGCCGGTGGTACAGGGTGTTGGTGCCCAGCGAGTAGAGCTGCAGCCCGCGCAGCGCGTAGCTGCCGTCCAGCCTGGACAGACCGGCGTGGCCGGCCTCGAAGCGCAGCGTGAGCGTGTGCGTGCCCGTGCCGAGCTGGTCCGTCACCTGGGCCTCGGCCACCGGCCGCTCGACCCCCCGCGCGTCCGTGGCCACGAGCGTGCCCGTCACCTCGTAGCGGTCGAGCGCCTGGCTCTCGAGGACCACGTCCACCTCGAGCGCCGTCACCTTGCCGCCCTCACGCACCAGACGCTCCCGGCCCACCGAGGCGATGCGCGCCGTCGGCACCGCGAAGCCGAAGGCGGTCTGCGCCAGGCGGTCGAAGGCCTGCCCGCCCGCCGTGCCCACCGCGCGCACCTCGAGCACCCATGCGCCCGTCTCGTCCTTCTCCTGCATGACGCGCGAGACCATGGCCCGGTACTCGTTGCCCACCTTCACCACGGGCACCGAGCGGTCGCGCTCGTAGCGCGGGTTGTAGAGCGTGGCCTCGTAGCGCACGCGCTCCAGCGGCGCCTCCGACTGCAGGCCCACCGTCACGTAGCCATCGTCGCCCGGGAAGAGCTGCATCGTCGAGGCGGTGAGCGACAGCTCGATGGTGGAGGAGGGCTCGCGCACCTCGATGGCCATGCCCACCGCGGCCGCCTTGGGGCCGACCTGCACCTTGTAGAGGCCGCGGCCCATGTCGCGGTTCATGCGCAGCATCGTGATGGGTCTGGTGATGCCCTCTGCCTTCATGCGCGCGGGGTCGGCGTCCAGCTCCTTCTCCGCGGCGCGAGCGGCGCGCTTGTCCGCGCGCACGCCCTGGGGGTCGAACAGGGCCATGTCGCGCAGGGCTTCCTCACCCACCTTGGCGTCATTGCCCTTGGGGATGAACATCACCCAGGCCTCGTCGGGCGAGGTGATGGGCAGCTCGAGCTGCGTGGCGGCCGAGCGTGGGGCCACGTGGATGACGGTGGACTTGGAGCGCCGGGTCTCGGGGGCGAGCGGAGCCGCGATCGGCTGCTTGGGCGAGGTGGGGTTGGACACGGAGACGCGGCCCGGGCCGATGCCCTCGCGGGCATCGCGGGCGAAGAGGCGGCCCGGGGCGACGTCGCCGGGGGCGCGTGTGGCGTCCGAGGCGCTGCGCAGGTTGGCACTCATGGCGGGCTCCTGGGTGAAACCGCCGAGGAGGGTGACGGCCAGCGCCAGGCCGGCGGACTGAACGAAGGAACGTGGGAAGGTCATGATCGTTCTCTCTCTGGCCTAGTGGAGCGCCTGGACGACGGCGTAGTTGTGGAAGCCATAGTAGGTGTCCCACGCGAGGTCGGCGCACCAGTTGGAGCCGCCCGGCGGAGACTGGACGCAGTCATTGGCGCCCGTGGAGCCGGTGGTGGCGTCGAAGCCGTACTTGGAGATGAGGCAGGCGTCGCAGATGCCGTCGCCCTGCCAGGAGTCGGGGCACACCTCGCTCCAGGTGGGGTAGTAGGCGGGGTTGAGGAAGGGGTTCCAGCTGGCGGTGCTCGGGATGCGGTAGCTGCTGGAGTAGCCGTAGGAGATGAGGCAGTCGGGCTCCACGTAGCCGTTGTTGAGCTGGGTGCTGGAGCAGCCGTACTTCCAGACGGTGTTTCCGGTCATGAAGTCCGTGGCATAGGCGGCCGCGTAGTTGTTGCAGGCGAGGGCGGCGGCCTGCACGTTGGTCTCGGGCGTGTAGGTCTGCTGGGAGGGCGGCGGGATGCTGACGCTGGCCACCTTCTTTCCGATGAGGGTCCCGCTGTTGTGGCAGCTGCGGCGCGACTGGTGGTGGTTGAGGCGCGCGTCGTCGATGATGATGTTGCCGAAGTAGCCCGAGCTGTCGCTGCCGATGAATCCATCGGTGCTGGCGTTGAAGCTGCCCCAGCCGAGCAGCGCGGCCGCCTTGAGGCCGATGGTGTACATGTAGCCGCCGCAGTACGCGTCGCTCGAGAAGATGTTGGCGTAGACGCGGTTGCCGCGCACCACGGAGATGGGCTTGCCGCCGACGGTGGTGGCGCCCTGGGCGCCCGCGAAGGTGCCGTTGGAGTTGTACACGCGCATGTTGTCGGTGCGCTGCTGCACGACGGCGGGGTTGTTGTAGCTACCCCCACCGAAGAACTCGACGACGCTGTTGGCGATGTTGAGGAAGGAGCCGCTCGTGGTGACCTGATCGGCCAGCGGGGTGCCCGTGAGGTCCGGCGCGGAGAAGATGACCTGGGAGATGCGGCTCGTCACCGTACTGACGGCATGGCCCTTGGCGCTCACCGCGCCGGTGTGGCCGAGCATGTAGCGCAGCGGGCTCGAGCCGTTCGAGTGGGTGATGACGGTGAAGCTGGTGATGTTGTTGGCGTTCATCCAGGGGACGATCTGATCGACGATCGATCCCCAGCTGCACTGGCTGAAGCCGGCGCAGGACGCTCCGGGGTAGCCGACGATGAGATAGGGCCGGCCGCTGCGCATGGTGTCGATGGAGCTCTGCGTCCAGTAGCCGGTCGTTGCCGAGCTCACCGACTGGTCGCCGGTACCGTGGACGAAGACCACGCCATCGGCGGCGGCCTGGGCCACTCCGCTCGCTCCGAGGAGCGCGGCACAGGTGGCGCCGAAGAGCCACCCGGACCTGGGAAAGAAGTGCATGGGGAACCTCCTGGGGGGTAAGAAGCGCCCAGCAGGATAGGTGGGTTTAATAATATGAGAAAGTAAGACAGGGGAAACCCCGATTGTCAGTGCATTCGCGCGACGCGTCATGACCTGGCGTGCTCGACAAGTGAACGCTTCGGCCCCTCTCGTTGGGGGCCCGCTGTAGGGGCCCGTGGTATTCGAGGCCCGGGTTGCCAGAGGAGGATTCGCGCGTGGAGAAGGTCCTCAATTACATCGGCGGAGAGCTGGTGTCCCCGAGCTCCCAGGTCTGGTTCGACAAGCCCGACCCCGCGACCGGGGAACCTTCCACCCGGGTGCCGGACTCGGACGGGACGGACATCCAACGTGCGGTGGAGGCGGCCCGGAGCGCCTTCCCGGCCTGGGCCGCGACTCCGGCGGTGGAGCGGGCTCGCATGCTGCGCCGCATCGCGGAGACGATTCGCGCCCGCACCGAGGCCTTCGCCCGCGCCGAGGCCATCGACACCGGCAAGCCGCTGAAGCTGGCCTCCACGGTGGACATCCCTCGCAGCGTCCTCAACTTCGAGTTCTTCGCGGACGCGGTGACGCAGTTCTCCACCGAGGCCCACACCACGGACGGCCTGGCGCTCAACTACACGCTGCGCACGCCGCTGGGCGTCGTGGGGTGCATCTCGCCGTGGAACCTGCCGCTCTATCTGCTCACCTGGAAGATCGCTCCCGCGCTGGCCATGGGCAACTGCGTGGTGGCCAAGCCCTCCGAGGTGACGCCGATGACCGCGTACCTGCTCGCGCAGGTGTGCCGCGAGGTGGGGCTGCCGCCGGGCGTGCTCAACATCGTCCACGGCTACGGCGCCAAGGTGGGCGCCGCGATGAGCAGTCATCCGGAGATCAGCGCCATCTCCTTTACCGGCAGCACGCGTACGGGCGCCGAGATTGCCCGCACCGCCGCGCCGCTCTTCAAGAAGCTCTCGCTGGAGATGGGGGGCAAGAACCCCAACGTCATCTTCGCCGACTGTGACTTCGACGAGGCGCTGGCCACCACGGTGCGCTCGTCCTTCTCCAATCAGGGGCAGATCTGTCTCTGCGGCTCGCGCATCTTCGTGCAGGCCCCTCTCTATGAGCGCTTCAAGGAGGCGCTGGTGGCGCGCACGCGGGCGTTGAAGGTGGGCGATCCGCTGGAGCCGTCGACGGACCAGGGCGCGCTGGTGTCCTCGCAGCACTTCGAGAAGGTGATGGGCTGCATCGACGTGGCCCGTCAGGAGGGGGGCCGCGTCCTCACCGGAGGCAAGCGTGTGGAGGTGCCGGGGCGCTGCCGCAACGGCTGGTTCGTGGAGCCCACGCTCATCGAAGGCCTGGGCCACGCCTGCCGTACCAACCAGGAGGAGATCTTCGGCCCGGTGGCCACGCTCACCCCCTTCGAGAAGGAAGAGGAGGTGCTGGCCTGGGCGAACAGCACGCGCTACGGGCTGGCGGCGACCGTGTGGACGCGGGACCTGAGCCGGGCGCACCGCTTCGCCGCGAAGCTGGAGAGCGGCATCGTCTGGGTGAACTGCTGGATGCTGCGCGACCTGCGCACGCCGTTCGGCGGGGTGAAGGACTCGGGCGTGGGGCGCGAGGGCGGTTGGGACGCGCTGCGCTTCTTCACCGAGCCCAAGAACGTGTGCGTGAAGCTATGAGCCATTCCGAGCGAGTCGATTCCAATCGGGCCCCCGAGCCGGTGGGCCTCTATCCCCATGCCCGGCGCGTGGGCAACCTGCTCTTCCTCTCCGGCGTGGGGCCGCGCGAGCGCGGGAGCAAGAAGATCCCCGGCGTCGAGCTGGACGCGGCGGGCAACATCGTCTCGTACGACATCGAGACGCAGTGCCACTCGGTGTTCCGCAACGTGCGCTACATCCTGGAGGAGGCAGGCTCCTCCTGGGACAGGCTGGTGGACGTGACGGTGTACCTCACGGACATGAAGAAGGATTTCCCCACCTACAACCGGCTGTGGGCCGAGTACTTCAAGGACGTGCCCACGCCGCCGTGCCGGACGACACTCGGAATCACCGCGCTGCCCACCCCCATCGCCATCGAGCTGAAGTGCGTGGCCACGATTGGAGACTGAGATGTTGCGACCCCTCGACTTCAAGAAGTGGATCGACGAGCACCGCCACCTGCTGAAGCCGCCCGTGGGCAACCAGCTGGTGTGGGAGGACCGGGAGTTCATCGTCATGGTGGTGGGCGGGCCCAACTCGCGCACGGACTTCCACATCGACGAGAGCGAGGAGTTCTTCTACCAGGTGGAGGGAGACATCAACCTGCGCGTCATCGAGGACGGCAAGCCCCAGGACATCCCCATCCGACAGGGGGAGATCTTCCTGCTGCCCTCCAAGGTGCCGCACTCGCCGCAGCGGCCGGCGGGGACGGTGGGCCTGGTCATCGAGCGCAAGCGGAAGCCGGGAGAGCTGGACGGGTTCGCGTGGTTCTGCCCCCGGTGCGACACGAAGCTGTATGACGAGTACCTGCAGGTCACCAACATCGTCACGCAACTGCCACCCGTGTTCGAGCGCTTCTATGGCAATCCCGAGCACTGCACCTGCAAGAAGTGCGGCTTCCAGATGACGCGGGAGAAGCGCGCGTCGTGAAGATCGACATCCACACCCACCTGCTGCCGCCCGAGCTGCCACGCTTCGCCGAGCGCTACGGGTACGGCGGCTTCATGACGCTGGACCACCACGTGCCGTGCCGGGCGCGCATGGTGCGCGATGACGGGAAGTTCTTCCGCGAAGTCGAGAGCAACTGTTGGGATCCGGTGAAGCGCATCGAGGAGTGCGATGCGTGCGGAGTCACCGTGCAGGTGCTGTCCACCGTGCCGGTGATGTTCAGCTACTGGGCGAAGCCGGAGCACGGGCTGGACGTGTCGCGCTTCCTCAACGACCAGCTGGCCTCGGTGGTGAAGGCGCACCCGAAGCGCTTCGTGGGGCTGGGCACGGTGCCCCTGCAGTCCCCGGCGCTCGCCGTGCGCGAGCTGGAGCGCTGCATGCGCGAGCTGGGGATGGCGGGTGTGCAGGTGGGCTCGCACGTCAACGGCCTCAACCTGGGGGAGCCGGAGCTGTTCCCCTTCTTCGAGGCCGCGGCCGAGCTGGGCGCCGCCATCTTCGTCCACCCCTGGGACATGCTGGGCGAGGCGCGGATGAAGAAGTACTGGATGCCCTGGCTCGTGGGCATGCCCGCGGAGGTGGCCCTGGCCCTCTGCTCGCTCCTCTTCTCCGGCACGCTGGAGAAGCTGCCGAAGCTGCGGCTGGCCTTCGCGCACGGCGGCGGCGCCTTCCCGGGTACCTTCGGCCGCATCGAGCACGGCTTCCAGGTACGACCGGACCTGGTGGCCGTGGACAACCCGGTTTCACCGCGCGAGTACCTGGGCCGCTTCTGGGTGGACTCGCTGGTGCACGACCCGGACATGCTGCGCTTCATCGTCCGGCTGTTCGGCCCGGAGAAGGTGGCCCTGGGCAGTGACTATCCCTTCCCCCTGGGAGAGGATCGGCCGGGGGAGCTGGTGGAGTCTCTCGTGGACTTCGATGCCCCCACGCGCGAACGTTTGTTGTGGCGTAACGCGCTCGAGTGGCTCGGGCGCTCGGCCGAGGAGTTCAAGTAGATGGGCAGTCAGGCGGTGCGTTTCGAGGCCAGTGAGGAGTTCGCCCGGCGGATGGATTCGGAGGATCCGCTGCGCCACTTGCGAGAGGAGTTCATCTTCCCCGACCACAAGAGTGGTGAGCCCGCCATGTACCTGGTGGGCAACTCGCTCGGGCTCCAGCCGCGCAAGGCGAAGACCTATGTGCTGGAGGCGCTGGAGGACTGGGCGAAGCTGGGCGTGGAGGGCCACTTCACCGGTACTCGCCCGTGGATGCCCTACCACGAGACGCTCACCGAGCAGACGGCTCGGCTGGTGGGCGCCCACCCCATCGAAGTGGTGGTGATGAACACCCTCACGGTGAACCTGCACCTGATGATGGTGTCCTTCTACCGGCCCACGCGCGAGCGCTCGAAGATCCTCATGGAGGCGGGTGCGTTCCCGTCGGACCAGTACGCGGTGGCCTCGCAGGTGCGCTTCCATGGATACGACCCGGAGCGCGACATCCTCCGCCTCTCGCCGCGCCCGGGCGAAGAGACGCTGCGCCTCGAGGACATCCTGGAGACGATCGAGCGGCACGGGAAGGAGATCGCCCTGGTGCTGCTGGGCAACGTGAACTACCTCACCGGCCAGGCGTTCGACATGGCGGCCATCACCCGGGCCGCGCACAAGCAGGGCTGCCAGGTGGGCTTCGACCTGGCGCACGGGGCCGGCAACCTGCGGCTCTCGCTGCACGACGACGGGCCGGACTTCGCCGTGTGGTGCTCGTACAAGTACCTCAACGGAGGTCCGGGCACGCTCGGTGGTGTCTTCGTCCACGAGCGCCACGCCCGTGACAAGGGCCTTCCCCGTTTCGAGGGCTGGTGGGGCCACAACAAGCAGACGCGCTTCCAGATGGGCCCGGACTTCGACCCGTCTCCGGGTGCCGAGGGCTGGCTGCTGTCCAACTCGCCCATCCTCCAGCTCTCCGCGCTGCGTGCGTCCATGGAGCTCTTCGACCGCGCGACGATGCCGGCCCTGCGCCACAAGAGCGAGCTGCTCACCGGCTACCTGGAGTTCCTGCTGGAACGGCTCCCGCCCGGCTTCGTGACCGTCCTCACCCCGAGAGACCCCAAGCAGCGCGGGGTGCAGCTCTCCCTGCGCTTCAGCAAGGAGCCGCGGAGAATGTTGGAGAAACTGAACAGCGCGGGCGTTTTCTGCGACTTCCGTTCACCGGACATCATCCGTGCCGCACCGGCTCCCTTCTATGTCAGCTTCCATGACGTATACAGGTTCGTGGGGGTACTCGAACGGCATGCAAGAGATTCAGCGGACTGAGCGCGTGACGGTGGTGGGAGCGGGCCTGGTGGGCTCGCTCCTCTCGATGTACCTGGCGAGGCGCGGCTTCCAGGTGGAGGTCCTGGAGCGGCGCCCGGACATGCGGCGCGAGGCCATTGGCGCGGGCCGCTCCATCAACCTCGCCATCTCCACCCGGGGGCTGCACGCCCTGCGGCAGGTGGGGTTGGAGGAGGAGGCGCTGAGCCACGCCATCCCCATGCGCGGACGGATGATTCATTCCGCCACGGGGGCGCTGGCCTTCCAGGCGTACGGGAAGGACGAATCCCAGCACATCAACAGCCTCTCGCGCGCGTGGCTCAACAAGAGCCTGATGACGCATGCGGAGGCCACGGGGCGGGTGCGCATCCAGTTCAAGCAGCGCGTGCAGCACCTGGATGCCGAGCGGGGCCTGCTCGAGGTGTTGGACGAGGAGAGTGGCGCCGTGCGCGAGGTGCGCTCCCCGGTGGTGTTCGGCACGGATGGCGCGGGCTCGGCGGTGCGGCGCGAGCTGGTGTCGCGGCCGGGCCATGTCGCGGAGCAGGAGCACCTGAGCCATGGCTACAAGGAGCTGACGATTCCCGCGGGTCCGGGTGGCGCCTTCCGGATGGAGAAGCACGCGCTGCACATCTGGCCCCGGGGCTCGTACATGTTGATTGCCCTGCCGAACGAGGATGGCAGCTTCACCTGCACGCTCTTCCTGCCCTTCCAGGGGCCGGTGAGCTTCGCGTCATTGGACTCGCCCGAGCGCGTGGTGACCTTCTTCGAGGAGCACTTCCCGGACGCGCTGGCGTTGATTCCGGACCTGGAGCACGACTTCTTCCACCACCCCACGGGGACGATGGTGACGGTGAAGAGCGCGCCGTGGCACGTGGGGGGGAGGACGCTGCTGCTGGGAGACGCGGCGCACGCCATCGTGCCGTTCTTCGGGCAGGGGATGAACTGCGGCTTCGAGGACTGCGTGGTGTTGGACGAGTGCCTCGGGCGGCACGCGCGGTGGGAGGAGGCGTTCGAGGACTTCTTCCAGTTGCGCAAGCCGAACGCGGACGCCATCGCGGACATGGCGGTGGAGAACTTCGTGGAGATGCGGGACAGGACGGCGGACCCGCGCTTCCTGCAGGAGAAGGCGGTGGAGAAGGTGTTGCTCAACGCCTTCCCGGGCGAGTTCCTGAGCCGTTACACGCTGGTGAGCTTCAGCCGGGTGCCGTACCGTCTGGCGTACGAGGTGGGAGCCATCGCGGGCGGAATCGTCGCCGAGCTGAGCGAGGGCCTCACCCGTGCGGAGGATGTGGACCTGGACCGGGCCCGCGCGCTCATCCACGAGCGGCTGGTGCCTTTCGTGAAGGAGCATTCGGATGGATTTCGGCTTGAAGGGTCGGCGGGCACTGGTGATGGGGGCCTCCAGCGGACTGGGGTACGCCATCGCTGAGCAGCTGGTGAAGGAAGGGGCGAGGGTGGCCATCTGCTCGCGCAGCGAGGAGCGCATCCGGGAGGCGGCGAAGCGGATGGGCGCCGCGCTGGGGGTGGCGGCGGACACGACGAAGCCGGGCGCCACGAAGGGGCTGGTGGAGAAGGTGGTGACGGAGCTGGGTGGAGTGGACGTGCTCGTGGTGAACACGGGCGGGCCGCCGAAGGGGGGCATCGAGAAGATCTCAGCTGAGCAGTGGCAGGAGGGCTTCCAGAGCCTGTGGATGAGCGTGGTGGAGGGGCTGCAGGCGGCGCTGCCGGGGATGAAGGAGAGACACTGGGGGCGCATCATCCTGGTGACGTCGGTGGCGGCGCGCGAGGCGATGTCGCAGCTGACGATCTCCAACGGCTTGCGAGCGGGGTTGATGGGGCTGGTGAAGACCGTCAGTAACGAGGTGGCCGAGCACGGGGTCACCATCAACGGGGTGCAGCCGGGCTACCACGCGACGGAGCGCCTCAGGGAACTGGGTGTTCCCGAGGACAAGATCACCTCGGCGATCCCGGCGCGCCGTCTGGGCAAGCCGGAGGAGCTGGGAGCGCTGGTGACGTTCCTGGCGTCGGAGCAGGCGGGCTACATCACGGGCCAATCCATCGCGATCGACGGAGGCTGGATGCGAGGCTTCTGACGGCGCCCCCTCCCCGTTGGGGGCTCGCGGCTCCTGCTGGCGTGTTGACGGCACGGAATGCGGAACGCTTTCATTCCGCATCCCCTTCGTGAGGGATCGGCGAGCGCCGGAAAGGAGTCGACTTGAAAGACATCATCGACGGCTTCATCTCGAAATTCCAACTGCCTCCGGAGGCGGGGCAGGAGCTGTCGGAGATGCTGCGCGGGAGTGCCGCCTCCGGTTTCACCACGGAGGAGTTCGACTCGCGGATGGCCACCGGCAGCATGATGAGTCCCTCTTCGTCCCCCGAGGAGGTCAGCCGCCGTCCCGCCCCCGCTCCCGCCCCCATCGAGGTGCGGGATGTCACCAGTCGCTTCGAGGACATGGGGCTCATTGGTAGAGGGGGCATGGGCGAAGTCCGGCGCATCTTCGATCGTACCCTCCGTCGCAGGACGGCGATGAAGCTCGTCAAGCCCGAGACCCAGCACGATGAATCGATGCTGGCCCGCTTCATCGCCGAGGCCCAGGTCACCGCCCAGCTCCAGCACCCCAGCATCGTCCCGGTGTATGACCTGGGGAAACATCCCGACGGGCGGCTCTACTTCACGATGAAGGAGGTCCAGGGCCGCACCCTGCTGGACGTCCTCCAGGAGGTACACCAGGCCTCGCGTACGCACGAGCCACAAGGCATGCCGGAGTGGCGGCCGGCGGCCTCGGGTTGGACTCTGCGCCGGCTCATCGACGCGTTCCTGCGCGTGTGCGAGGGAGTCGCTTTCGCCCATTCGCGGGGCGTGCTGCACCGTGACATCAAACCCCTCAACCTGATGGTGGGTGAGTACGGTGAGACGCTCATCCTCGACTGGGGGCTCGCCAAGGTGCTGCAGGAGAGAGCGCCGCTGGAGGAGGGCGTGAGCGCCGCGGAGGGAGGTGGCTTGCTGTTGTCCGGGGAGTCGCAGATGTTCACCCTGCCGGGGAGCGCCAGTGGAACCCCGGGTTACATGGCCCCGGAGCAGGCTGCGGGGCGGCAGGACCTGTTGGACCCCACCACCGATGTCTATGCGCTCGGGGCCACCTTGCTCCACGTCCTCACTGGCAATCGTCCTCCTCACGGTCGGCGTGTGGAGGAACTGCTCCCTGGTCACGGGCCTGGTGCTCCCGCCAGCCATCCGCCTCTCCCCGAGGCACTGCGGCGCATCTGCCTGCGGGCCATGGCCTGGGAGCAGTCCCAGCGCTACCCGGACGCGGGTGCCCTCGCGGAGGACATCCGGGCCTGGCTGGATGGCGAGCGGCGGCAAGAGGAGGCACTGGCGCTCGTTGCCCAGGTTCGGATGCTTCTACCGGAGATGGAGGCATTGCGCGCGATGGCCGCCGAGCGGCAGGTCGCGGCCAACCACCTGCTTCAGAAGATTCCTCCCTTCGCGCCTGTGGAGGACAAGATTCCCGGCTGGGACCTCCAGGACGAGGCCGCGCGCCTGCGGCGTGAAGCGGAATTGAAGCAGCATCAGGCCCTCCAACTCCTCCAGGCCGCGCTCACCCAGGCTCCCGACCTGCGGGAGGCTCATGCTCTGCTCGCACAGCATTACCGGCGGCTCCACGAGCAGGCCGAGCGCCTCCGCGACGAGCAGGCCCAGCTCCAGAGCGAACTGCTCCTGCGCGTCCATGATCGCGGCGAGCATTCCGCCTACCTCCTGGGCCCGGGCGCGGTCAGCCTGGTGACGAATCCTCCCGGCGCGGAGGTAACGCTGCACCCCTACGAATCGCGCGACCGGCACCTGATACCCGCAGAGGGGCGGCGCCTGGGGGTCACGCCCCTCCACCGCCTGGAACTGCCCATGGGCAGTTACCTGCTGCGCATCCATTACCCAGGCCGCGTCGAGGTGAAGTACCCCATCCACATCGATCGTTTGAGGCACTGGGATGGTGTGCCTGAGGGCGAGTCGGCGCCCCAGCCCATCTACCTGCCACGCCCAGAGGAATTGCTCGAGAACGACTGTTACGTGCCAGCCGGCTGGTTCTGGAGCGGGGGCGATCCCAAGGCCCAGAACAGCCTGCCCCTCCGGAGATTGTGGCTGGACGGTTTCGTGATGAAGCGCTTCCCGGTGACCCTGGTGGAGTACCTGGACTTCCTCAATGACCTCGTTGCCCGGGGCCAGCGGGAGGACGCGGAGCGCCACGTGCCACCACAACCCGCGTGGGAGGAGGGCAAGTCGCGCACGGAGCAGGCCCAACCCTTCATCGAGCGGAGTCCGGAGGGGGGCTTCTTCATCGACGCCTCCGACACGCGGCGGTTTTGGCCCGTGACGATGATCAACTGGCACTCGGCCGATGCCTACGCGCGCTGGCGCGCGGAGAAGGATGGCGTGCCCTGGCGACTATGCGCGGAGATGGAGTACGAGAAATCAGCCCGCGGCACCGATGGCCGTCACTTCCCCTGGGGCGACTTCCTGGACCCTACCTTCTGCCATATGCGCCACAGCCTCTCTGGAGGCCGTGCCACGAAGGTGACCGTGGACCGCTATCCCATCGACGAGAGCCCCTACGGGGTGCGCGGCATGGCGGGCAACGTCCACCAATGGTGCCAGGATGCCTACCAGGTGGAGGGTCCCCGGGTCGTGCGTGGCAGGCCGGTGCTGTCCAACGGGGAGGACATCTCCGGCCCTGGCGCCGGAGGCATCCATCGCATCGTGAAGGGTGCTCCCTTCCATGCCTCCGAGGAGTTGTGCCGCTCTGCCTACCGCAACAGCCCGCCGGCAGTGTACCGCGACGTGTCGCTCTCCTTCCGGCTGGCGCGTCCCTTCCCCTCTCCTTGAGAGCGCGGCGGCTCAGCGCAGCAGCTTCACATAGACGTTCATCTCACGCTGATGCGTCTGGCACCGCAGGGAATCCTCGTCGTTGGCGAGGGTGACCCAGCTCACCCGGTCGAGCCGCTCGGCCAGCAATGGTACCCGCCGCGCGGCCTCCAACAGCGGCAGCGCCACGGGAGAGATGACCTGGCAGGGGTGGGGGCCCTCGGCTCCGGTGGGCCTCAGCCCCAGCCCGAGCATCTCCGTGGCCCCCTCCTTGAGGGCGACGCCCGAGGCACGATGGCCCCGGGCCAGCGCCAGGCCTCGCGTGCCCACGCGCTCCTCCATGTACCGGGCGATGCGCGGCTTCTGGTAGGCCTCCTCGCGGAACTGCACGTACAGGCGGGGACGTGCCGACCCCCCGGCCTCGAGGGCATAGCAGAACAGCAGTGTGGCTTCTTCCGGTGGAGGTTCGGCTGGCAGCGCGGGGAGCACGGGCCGCAGTAGCTCGTGGTAGCGGGCCGCCGAGCAGTCCTTGAGGGTCAGGTACACCTTGAGCTGCGCCGCTCGGCCGGAGCGCGGATCCGGCCCGGCGTAGGCCACCAGCAGGCGTTCGGTCTCCTCGGCTACCAATGCCTCGAAGCGGGCCCGGCCCCCGGGGAGACCGGTCGGCTCGAATCGGAGCGCATCCAGCAGCAGGCGCAGGCCAGGGGCGTAGAGCGCGGAGTCCGTGGGTGCACCGAGCCAGAAGAAGCGGTCGGTCAGGACGACGTCCGGGCATACCTTGCAAGACCACTCCATGTCCCGCATGGCCGCGAAGGCATCCAGGCAGAACTCCTCGAAGAGACCGAGGAGCGGCTCCGTCCCAAGCCCCAACCGCCGTTTGAGTGCGTGGTACTCCCAACTCATGGTTACACGCCCAGGTCCACGTCGGCGGGGAGCCAGTCGGGACGATGCAGCCGCAGGCCGTTCTGGAGCACCAGCTCGGCCGAGCGCAGCGCCCCCTCCACCCAGCCTTGCATGCTGGAGTACGCCTCACCGCAGACATACAGGTTCAGGTCCGGCACCGGGCGCCGCATCCGGCCGATGACCCCCGCGACCTCCACATAGGGATTCCAGGAGTGCCAGCCACCTCCATAAGGCTCCTCCGTCCAGTCGCGATAGACGAGACCACGCGGAGGCGGCACGTACTTCATTCCATGCATCTCCCCGAGATGGCGCTGCACGACGTTCGCCAGGGGTGTCAGGGTCTCGGCCAGGCCGGGGGAGCCGAAGGTTTCATGTTCCATGCCCCGCTGCTGCTCGAGGAACTGCTGCATGCGGTTGGTCGCCAGCGGAGCCAGGCCCTTCCAGAAGGAGACCCCGTCCATGTCGGTGTAGCTGGCCAGGAGCACCGGGGCATTGGAGTCACCCACCGCCATTCCGTAGAAGACCTGCCGGAGTGGGACGTCCGTCACGGAATTGCCCGGCCCGAACCCAAGCGTGTTCCACCAGGACTGCCCGTAGGACATGTAGAGCTTGTAGGCCGGTTCGGATTTCACCGTGGCGAGCAGCGTGCGCACCTCGGGGGTGTCGAGCTCCGGGCTCTTCTGGCCGACCAGCTCCAGGGCTCGCTTTGGCATCGCCAGGATGACGTGGGAGGCGTGCACCCGCTTCTCGCCGATGGGCCGGTCCGCCTCGTCGCGGAGCTCGAAACGCAACTCCAGGCCATGGTGTTCTCGTGAGGGACGCACCCGCTCCACCGAGACGAGCCTGTGCCGTAGCAGGAGCTTCGTCTTTTTGCTGCTGACGAACCGTTCGGCCAGTGTGAGGGCGAGGCTCTGGAATCCCTCGCCGGGAGCCAGGGTGGGGGGAGTCCCCTTGGCCTCGGCCTCCTGGAATTGCTTGAGCACGAAGCACAGCAATTGCAACGCCTCCCCGGCGTTCCAGTTGCTGAGGAGCGAGTCGATACCGATGGTGTTGAGCAGGTAGTCATAGGCCTCGCCGCTCACCATCTGGTCCAGCAGGTTCCAGAACCCGAGCTGCCAGAGGGGCACACCATTCACCGTGCAGCTCTTCTTCGCTTCCTCCCACTGACTGGGTGAGAGCTCGAAGGCATTGGGGAGGATGAGCTGGATGACGTACTGCAGCAACACGAAGGGGGACTTCCCGCGCTCCTCACCCACGAGCCGGTAGGGGAGCCTGTCTGGGTATCGGGCCAGCTCGGCCGGCGTGAGGAGCACGCCCCTCAGGTACAATCGGCGGAGCTGCTCACTGGGAAAGGGTACCGTGGGCAGCTCGAGCGCCTGGAAGAGGGAGGACACCAGTCGCTGGCCCGGGAAGAAGCGCATTGCCCCTACATCGACGCGCTGTCCCGAGTCACCCAGGGCGACCGTTTCCAGCCGCCCTCCAATCCGGCCGCTGCTCTCGAAGAGGTGGACCGTCAGCCGTTCACCGAGCTCTGGATGCAACACGTCCCGGGCCAGGCGCCAGGCCGAATACACGCCGGAGATTCCACCCCCGACGACCGCGACATCGATGAGTTCGGGAGTGTTTCCCTCATGCTTCGACATGGCCATCTGTGAAGGCCTCCGTTCCGGGAAGGCAGCGTGGATGATGGGGTTCGACCTACCAGGGGGCCATGACGGGCTTGCTGGCGGACGGCGCATCCTTCTTCAGCGCCAGGTAGAAGTGGAGCGCGGCCGCCACCACATCGACGGGGACCTCACCATTGACCACGGAGGCCTTGAACATGTCCGTCACGGGCCGGGAGAACTTCACCTGCAGGGTCTGGCTGTCCGTGATGGAGATGGAGATGTCGAGCTGCTGCGAGGCTTGCTGGGTCATGAGGTCTTCTCCGCGCGAGGTGTGGCTTGACCCACGGAACGATGTGGGCGGAACCTGTATAGGGGGCTCGGCTTCCCTCTTCAGTGATGCATTTTACACTTGGAGGGTGAACCAGCGCATAGGGGAGCCGTTCCGCCGTGGGCATGGTGCAAGCAGCCCGATTGGCATTCGACCCCCTGACACACGAGGAATTCCCCATGCAGCATGACCCCTACGGCCTGGATGGGCCCGACTTCCGGGAAAATCCCTTCCCCGCCTACGCGCAACTGAGGGCGCGGGCCCCGGTGTACTTCCACGCATCCTGGAACGCCTGGCTCCTCACTCGCTACCAGGATGTGCTCGCGGGCTTCCGGGACCCGCGCCTCTCCTGCAAACGTGCCGAGCGGGTCACGCCGCACGCGATGCCGGAGACGATGAGGCGGATGCAGGCGCTGATGGGGCCGATGATCCGCTATGTCTCCTCCTGGATGTTGATGAACGATCCGCCCGATCACACGCGGCTGCGATCGCTCGTCAACAAGGCCTTCACGTCACGGATGGTGGAGTCCCTGCGCCCGCGCATCCAGTCGCTCACGGACCAGCTCCTGGACCGGGTCGAGGACTCCGGACGCATGGATGTCATGCGCGATCTGGCCAACGTGCTCCCGGTGCTCGTCATCGGCGAGATGCTCGGTCTCCCCCCAGAAGATGGAGAGCGACTCAAGGCCTGGTCGGACATGCTCGCCGCGCTTGCCTCGGGCCGCGTGGCGTTGGCGCAGGTGGAGCAGGCGGCCGCCGATTTCCGCGAGCTGGAGCGCTACCTGGAGGACGTGCTGGCCCGGCGGCGCAAGGACCCGGGGAACGATCTGATCAGCACCTTGCTCGCCGCCGAGGAAGAGGGGCGGATCCTCAATGAGCAGGAGATTCTCTCCACCTGCTTGTTGCTGCTCTTCGCCGGGCATGAGACGACCACCAGCCTCATTGGCAACGGGCTCCACGCGCTGCTGCACCAGCCCGAGCAACTGTGGCTGCTTCGCGACTCGGTGGAACTGCCCGCCTCGGCCATCGACGAGCTGTTGCGATACGACAGCCCGGTGCAGCGGATGTCCCGACTGGCCCTGGAGGACATGGAGGTGGGCGGTCAGCGCATCGCCATGGGGGAGCGCATCTTCCTGATGATGGGCTCGGCCAACCGTGACCCGGAGCAGTTCTCGGAGCCAGACCGGCTGGACGTGCGTCGAGAGAACAATCGACACCTCGCCTTCGGCATGGGCATCCACTACTGCGCGGGAGCACCGCTGGCGCGATTGGAGGGGCAGATCGTCATTGGCACCGTGCTTCGTCGCTTCCCCCACCTGCGAGTAGCACCGGAGCGGCCGATGTGGTCGGACAATACGACCTTCCGTGGCATGCGCTCCTTCCCAGTGCTTCTTCGTCCCGAGGCCTGATCTCCTCCGCGAGGCGAAAGCAGCGGCCTCATACGAGCGAGTCCACGGCCTCGACGACCCGTGGCCACTCCTTCGCACGCGGGTCGATGACCTCGAAGTGCTCGGTGCCCGGCAGGCTCACGAGCCTGACAGAGTCCCCGAGCTTCGTGGCACGGGCATGGTACTCGACGCTGAGGGTCACCGGGACGGTGGTGTCCTCTTCCCCGTGCACGAGGACCTGCCGCACGCCGAGCGGCAGGAGCGCGGAGGGAGACGCGAGCGCATAACGCTCGGGCACCTGGGTGGGCGTCCCCCCGAGGAAGGACTCGACGATCCCATCCCCCAGGTGCAGCGCGTGAGCGCGCTCCAGATCCACCACGCCCGCGAGCGACACGGCCCCCCGGGGAACGAAGGGCTTCCCGGTGTGCAACGCCTGCCCGGGCTTCAGCCGTCCACGTCCCGCGAGCCAGAGGGCCAGGTGCCCCCCAGCCGAGTGCCCCAGGCTGACCACGCGCCCGAGGTCCAGCGGGTGCCGGGCCGCGAGGGTGCGGAGGAAATCCGTTCCGTGCGCGACGTCCTCGAAGGTGCCGGTCCAGCCGCCGCCGGGGTGGCCGACGCGCCGGTACTCGAGGCTCCAGGTGGCGTAGCCCCGCTGGGTGAGGTCCGCGCACAGGTGGCCGACGTGCTCGAGGTCATACCGTGCGCGCCAGAAACCGCCATGCACCACCACGACGACGGGGTGGGGGCCCTTGCCCCGAGGCAGGCGCAGGTCCCCGAACTGGTGGGTGGCGGTGCCATAGGGAATTCGCGCGTCGGCGGGCGGCGCGGGCGTCTCGAGCATCCAGGGCAGGCTCATGGAGGGTGATGATGGGCCGGAGACGGCTGGTGCATCAACAGTGTCACGCCGGGGGCGTGAGCCCATCAAAATCATTCCCCCGAGTGTGGGCGCGGCGGTAGGAACGGGCGAGGCAAGGAGCAACGAAGCCGAGGGAGATGCGATGACCGAGCGCCAACTGTGGGAGCGCTACAAGAAGTACCTGTGCGAGGTGGAGTCGGTCGGGCTGACGCTCGACGTGTCGCGGATGAACTTCGCCGACGAGTTCATCGAGCAGATGCGCGGCCGCATGGAGAAGGCCTTCGACACGATGGAGACCCTGGAGAAGGGAGCCATCGCCAATCCGGACGAGAAGCGGATGGTGGGGCACTACTGGCTGCGTGCTCCCGAGCGCGCTCCGGAGACGGGCCTCGCCAAGGAGATTCAAGACACGGTGGCGGCCATTCGCGGCTTCGCGGATGACGTGCACGCCGGCCGCATGAAGCCTCCGAAGGCGGACCGTTTCACGCGGGTGCTGCTCGTGGGCATCGGTGGCTCGGCGCTGGGGCCGCAGCTGGTGGCGGACGCGCTCGGCACGGCGGCGGACCGGATGCAGGTGTTCTTCTTCGACAACACGGACCCGGACGGGATGGACCGGGTGCTGGCGCAGCTCGGGGACAGGCTCTCCGAGACGCTCACCGTGGTCATCAGCAAGTCGGGTGGCACGAAGGAGACGCGCAACGGCATGGTGGAGGCCGAGCGCGCGTACCAGCAGAAGGGGTTGGACTTCGGCAAGCACGCGGTGGCGGTGACGGGTGGGGGAAGCGAGCTGGACCGCTACGCGAAGAAGGGCGGCTGGCTGCGGACGTTCCCCATGTGGGACTGGGTTGGAGGGCGCACCTCGGTGCTGTCGGCGGTGGGCCTGCTGCCGGCGCGGCTGCAGGGGCTGGACATCGACGGCATGCTGTCGGGCGCGCGTGACATGGACGAGGCGACGCGCAAGCGCGACCTGCTGCGCAACCCGGCCGCGCTGATGGCGCTCATGTGGTTCCACGCGGGCAACGGGCGTGGACAGAAGGACATGGTCATCCTGCCGTACAAGGACCGGCTGATGCTGATGTCCAGGTACCTCCAGCAGCTGGTGATGGAGTCGCTGGGCAAGGAGAAGGATCTGGATGGCAAGGTGGTGAACCAGGGCATCGCCGTGTATGGCAACAAGGGTTCCACGGACCAGCACGCCTACGTGCAGCAGCTGCGTGAGGGCGTGAACAACTTCTTCGTCACCTTCCTGGAGGTGTTGAAGGACCGCGGGGGCGCGTCGATGCAGGTGGAGCCGGACATCACGAGCGGGGACTACCTGCTGGGCTTCTTCCTGGGGACGCGGCGGGCGCTGTTCGAGAAGGACCGCGAGTCGATGACGCTCACGGTGCCGGACGTGAGCGCGCGGACGGTGGGAGCGCTGATCGCCCTGTACGAGCGGGCAGTAGGCTTCTACGCGACACTGGTGAACATCAACGCATACCACCAGCCGGGAGTGGAGGCGGGGAAGAAGGCGGCGGGCGTGGTGCTGGAGCTGCAGGGCAAGGTGCTGGCGAAGCTGCGCGGGGACAAGGCGAAGGCCTACACCGCGGAGGAGCTGGCCACGGCGGTGGGAGCGGCGGACGAGGTGGAGACGGTGTTCAAGGTGCTGGAGCACCTGTCGGCGAACCCGGACCACGGTGTGAGGCGAGAGCCAGGTCCCACACGTTTCGACGCACGCTTCCGCGCGAGCTGAAACAAACGAATAAACAAACAAACAAACACCCTCCCTCTCCCTCCGGGAGAGGGTCGGGGTGAGGGTAGCTCGCATACATGGGTTGCTGCGGGCACCCGCGTCTCTGTTCAGTTCTCACCGTGCCAAAGACTCACGGGCATGTCGGGTGGCGGGACGTTGATTCACGGGTAATGGAAAGACTCCATTAAAAAAGGGGATTCCCATGAATCACACCGTGCTGCTCGTGGAGGACAGCAACACCATCCGGCACATCATCAAGATCTACTTGATGAAGATGAAACTGGGTTTCCTCGACGCGAGTGGAGGAGAGCAGGGGCTCCAGCATCTGGAGACGAGCGCGGTGAATCTCATCATCGCGGACGTCAACATGCCGGGTGGGATGGATGGCCTGGAGTTCGTGCGCCGGGTCCGCGCGAGTGAGCGGGAGCAGGTGCGCAAGGTGCCCATCGTGCTGCTCACCGGGGGCAAGGCGCCGGACCTCGAGGCGAGGGCCCTGCAGGCGGGAGCCTCCGAGTTCGTGCGCAAACCCGTCTCCATCGAGGACCTCGCGGCCGTGGTGCGGCGGCATCTCCCACTTTCCGAGGATGTGAATCTCGTCGCCTGACGCGACACGAGTGTCCGGCTCCACCGGCTCACGCGGACATGTGTCCGGACAGGTGTCCGGCTCCGCGCCATTCTGACACGCGTGCCGCGGACACCGGCGCGCGCGTAACTCACGGAATCTCCAGGGCTTCTCTCGAAAATCCGAGGGGGCTCTCGCGGGTGGGTGAGACCTCCAGGTGCAACTTGATGGCGGCACGGCAGTTGCTCACGCGGATAGCGATGCGCACTGTTCCTCGGGGTTGACGTGTGAGGCCCTGGGGCTGATGGAGCCGTCGTCGTGGGCTCGGCCCGAGAGGTCGTTCACACACCGTAACGGAATGAAGGCGGGGCCCGGGGGGGTCTCCAGCATTCCGGAGCGCAGCGGTACCGGAGGGCGGGCACGGGTTCGCGCATGGCCGTGACCCGCCTTCCGGACCGCGTCTCCTCTCCCCGTTGCTCACCACCCACGACATGTCGCAGTCGGTTGCTCAACATCTCCGTACGTCCCGAGTCCCGGAGTGTTCAGCCCTGGTCGTGCCGAGGCCGGCCGCGAATGCCATCGGGTCGACACACGCGGGTTCTTCCGGAATTCTGCCTTTGGATTCGAGGGGGCTCCATGAAGCGCAGCGTTCTGATCGTGGATGACAGCGACACCATCCGGCACATCATCAAGGTGTATTTGATGAAGTTGAAGTTGGGGTTTCTGGATGCGGACCGGGCGGATCGAGGACTGCGATTGCTGGGCTCGAGCCCCGTGGACCTCATCATCGCTGACTTCAACATGCCGGGAATGAACGGTCTGGACTTCGTGCGCCAGGTGCGGGCGGACGCGCGGCCCGAGGTGTGCCACCTGCCCATCGTGCTGCTCACCGGAGGCAAGGCGCCGGATCTCGATCTTCGGGCGGTGCAGGCGGGTGCCTCCGAGTTCGTGCGCAAGCCCATCTCCAGCGCCGCGCTCACGGCCGTGGTGCGCAGGCACCTCGGGTTGCCCGAGGGCGTGGACCACCTCGTGGCTTGAGCCTCGCGGCCTCACTCGAAAACGAAGCGTTTGACGGACATGAGCGGTGCGATGCGCGGAAACCGGGCGTAGCCCGGCGGTCCGGCCTCGACCTCGGGCACTCCATCCGAATCGGCCAGGATGAAGCACACCGGCATTTCCCTTCCATCGGGCAGCTTCAACTTGTCCCAACGGCCGTAGACCCTCTTGTAGCCTTCGGCATTGACTCCGTTTCCGGTCACCCACAGCCACCCGTACAGCAACGCGCCTTCGGGGATGTCACTACTGCTGTACGCGATGCTGCTGATGACGGGGCCATCCGCATAGTTGTCCAGACCCCTGGAGTGGGGCTTGGTGACGTCGAGCCACACGTCCACAGCACCGGGGACTCTTTGACGCAAGGAGCGCATGGCGGCGAGCGCCTCGGGAGGACAATCTCCGGGCTGTGGCCGCACCTGGGCTCCCGTGCACGCCGTGCCTCCGTACAGAAGGCACACCATCATCGCTCGCCTCCATGCATCGGCGGAGATCGCCTCGCTGGTGGCGGGCTTCTGCTCGGGCTTCTTGTTGGGCGGGCTGTTCTTCTTCATGGACACGTTCTCCGTGTGTCGCACCGGCTGGACGGTGGCCTCGGGGGGGTCTTCCGCTGGTGGCGGGGCCGGGGCGGGCGCAGTGTCGGGCGCCTTGGCCGGGTGTGCCACTTCCTGGACCGCAGCAGGCGGGTCGCTCGCGGTGACCTGAGGGGTTTCCTCCTGCCTCCACCTCCACTCGTGTGGGATGAGGACGACTGCGGTCGCGAGCAGGGCCATCAGTGCCGCGGTAACCGTCAGCACTGTCTTGCGCGAGCGCTCGGGCGGACTCACGGCGGACTCGGAGGTGGGCGGTTCGGCTGGAGGTGGGTCCCTGGGCGGCGTTGGCTGCTGCTCCCGTACGGGCGGAGGGGGCCGGCGGATGCGCCGCCTGGCGGTGCTCGCCCCTTCTGGCACGTCTCCCGTGGGGACCTCCTCCCACTCGAAGATGCTGGCCTCCCAGGGCTCGCGCCCACCGAAGGTGGCCGCCGCCATCAGCGCCGCGTGCACCTCCTCGCCGTTGCGGTAGCGCGCCTCGGGGTGCTTGGCCAGCAGCCTCGTGATGACGTCACTCAACGCGAGCGGCACCCGGGGATTGACCTCCACCGGCGGTGGCGGCACCCGGTGGGCGATGTCCATGTACAGCAGGAGCTTCACGTCCGCCACGGCCGGGAAGGGGTAGTGACCCGTTGTCGCCCGATACAGGCACACTCCCAGCGCGTACAGCTCGTCCGAGGGACGATAGTCGTAGCGCGCCCGGGGCTTGTCGCCATGGGCCAGCCAGAAGCACGCGGCCTCGGGGCTGCGCAGGTGCGCGGTGCCCGGGGGGAGGGGCGTCTCGGTGAGCGTGTTCGCCCCCGTGTAGTCACCCACGCCGAAGTCCACCAGCACCGGCTTCCTGTCCGTCTCCCTCACCAGCACGTGCTCGGGCTTGAGGTCGCGGTGCAGCACGCCCCGCGCGTGCAGGTGGCTCAGCGCCAGGGCCACTTCGGCGCCCAGGTAGGCCAGTCGTGAGAACTCGGGGTTGTTCTCTTCCACCCACAGATGCAGTGGCGGGCCGGGCACGTACTCCAATACGAGGAAGGGACGCCCCTGAATGGGGTGGGGCCAGCGGCCCGTACCAAGGCAGCGCACCACGTTGGGGTGCATCGCCTTGTCCACCAGCAGGGACTGCTCGCGTCCGGCGCGAATGTCCTGGGGGTGGAAGAACACCTTGAGTGCGCCGAGGGCTCCCGGCTGCTCCACGGACTCCACGAGGTAGACGGCCCCATAGCCGCCCACGCCCAGTCGCTCCAGTACGCGCCAACCGGCCACCACGGTGCCGGATTCGAGCTCCGCCACGTTCCACACGTGCCCGTTCATGCCCGTCACACTCTCGTTCACAGCTCCATCTCCCCGATGGCAACGACGCGCCCGCCGTCCTTCTCCCGCAGCTCGAGCCGGAGCGTCCTCGGCGATGCACCCGGGACGAGCTCCACCTCAACGACCACGATGCATCTGCCGCCCGGGTAGAGCATCGGAACGCCCATCCACACCGGGAAACGGCCCACTCTCTCGCCCTTCGTGTCCAGCAGCCACGCCTCGGTTGGTACCCAGGGCCGCGTGGACGCCGCGGACAGCTTCAGCGCCGCCGAGACCACGGCGAGGGTTTCCGCACGGTGGATGAGCTGGTCCCATGCGATGAGCTCGCCACCCTCGGTCATTCCTTTGGCGTCCATCGGCCTTGAGAGGGTGACACCGCTCCAGCCCAACCGTCCCGAAAGCACCAGCCGGGCGAAGAGGCCGGTCTCGTAGTCTCCGGCCCGCTCCGTGAGCGGCCGAGCTGGCGCCTCCGGAAGTACCCGCACCTGCCGCGCATCGTCCTCCGGCCCGGTGGAGCCAGTCGCCTCGGGAGTCTCCGGCGCGCGTACCGCACGTTCCCGTCCTTCCGGAGCGGGAGTGACTTCTGGAATCATCTCCGGCCGCGCGGGCGTTTCCGGGGAGATGACCTGAAAAGACGGTGGCTCCTCGGGGCTTCCAGTCAGGGCCAGCAGGAGGGGGACGAGACCGCAGGGGGTGGGTCGCATGCCGGAAGAACCTACTGACCACCGAACCTTCGAGGTCAAGTGAAATCCGAAGCTCCCTTCAAAACGGAAGAAGGGCCGAAACACTCGACACCTGACCAGAAAAGTCGCATCTTCCACTTGACTCACGAGATGACGTTCAAGGAGGAGGCATGGATTGGGATGTGGTGGAGCAGTTGAAGCGGGGCGGCCTGGATGTGCGCCGGCCCGAGGTGTTGCAGATCCCCATCAGGCACCACTCTCGGGAGCAGGACCGCGTGATTCCACTGGAAGGAGAGGAAGCCCCGGTGGCGGACTACTCGGGCAGGATCGTGACGGTGCGGCTCAAACCCATCTCACGGTTGTGGACGGGAACGGCGGTACCGCCGGACATGACACGGGAGCCGCCGTGGCAGTACAGGCCCTTCTTCCTGCTGCTGGAGACGACGGCCGCCGTCTACTGCGCGGCGATGGGCAGGCCCGAGCTGGACTCCGAGTTCGATCGGCTCTACCGCCAATTGTGCCGGTGGCCGGACGGGCATGATGACCACCCACTCTTCTCGTACTTGAGGGCGGCGGCGCGCCTGTACATGTCCCTGCGAGCCGTGAGTCAGGCCGAGTTCGAGACGATGATCCAGAGGCTGCGCCAGTCCGCCCAGCACTTCTTCACCCACGAGGGCAGTATCAACTACGCCCAGGTGGTGCTGTATCCGCTCGCCTTCGCCTGACGCGCCGGCCCCTCCGCTGTTGGCCGTCGCGCCGTACCGCACCGCGGGCACGGATTGTAGGTGGTGCGCTCCGCGCATGCCCTCGGGCCTCTGGGGCGTGGTCCTCAATCTCCGCTGACGGCGAGCTGCCAGTCTCCGGTGCCGGTGATGGCGGCGCGCAGGCCGAGATAGCTCCCCTCGTGCCGCATCGCCTGGAGCTGCTCGTCCGGGTAGAGTCCCTTCAGGGCCGCGAAGTCCTCGGCGGTGGCTTTCTCGCGGAACGCCGAGGGCCAGACGTAGAGTTCGTCCTGCTTCGTGTAGGGCAGGCTCAGGATCTTCACCAACCGGGCCAGCACCGGAGCGCCGTGCTCCTGCTCCAGCCGGCGCCAGAAGCGGGCCACGTCCTTGTCGGGGCCGAAGGAGAAGCGGAGGCCCTTGCCCTGCTCGTCCGCGAGCGCGCCGAGCGCCGCGTAGTCACACGCCACCGCCGCGGCGACGATGCGGCGGCGCATGGAGTCCACGGCTGGAGGCAGAGGCGGCTGCGCGGGGGCGGGTGTGGGGCTCAGCCCCTGGGCCGAGCAGGCGGTGCCGCCGTCCGTGTGTATCCCCGCATCCGTGGAGCCGGCATCCGTCAGCGCCTCGGCGGTGGGTGAGTCCCGGTGCTCGCGAGGGGGCGTGGTGCCGGCGTCGACCAGTTGGGGCATTTCCGTCGGTTGTGTCGGGGCGCGGCGCGAGTCAGTGCAGGCGAGGCACGTGGTGAGGGCACAGGCGGACAGGAGGAGGCTGCGGTTCATGGCGCATGCGTTGTAGACCAGCTCCTCGCCACCTTGTCGAGCTCCAGTGTCACAGGATGCGAGTCGCGATTCCAACCCTCTGATACCTTCTGGCACACCATGCGAGAGACAAGGATGGGCCCGCTGGCCCCGTACTTGGCCGTAGCTCTGTGCCTGTTGCTCGCTCCGGCGTGTGTCACCATCGACAGCAATGCAGGTCCAGACTGTTGGAGGAGCTCAAGAGGATTGCAGATGAGGTCTGCACTCCTGGCACACGGCTCCACGACCTGATTGCGAAATCCAGGGACTGAAATGGGTGAACCCATTCGATATCATGAGTTGTTCCTCGACTCACGCATCCGAGATCAGTGGGTCCTGGCGGATCCCACCGACGAGTATGGCGAGGAGCTCGACCCCTGGCAGTTCTTCAGCGGACATCCCATCGCGTTGGCGGGGACGCCTCGAATTTCCCTGGCTGCTCCTGGACGTGCGCTCGACTTCAGCTTCACGACGCTCAGCATCCCCATCATTCACGGTCGGCTCGTTCCCCTCTTCGAAGGCCTCGGTCTTCAACAACAGATACAGTTCATCCCGGTCGATGTGGTGGGACAGACAGCCCCTTTCTTCATTGCAAACGTCCTCCGTGTCATCCCCTGCATTGACGATGCTCGATGTGAGCGCGTGGAATACTGGAAGCCCGAAGATGGAGCACCCGACAGGGTAGGCGACTACCGCCTTGTCAGGGGCCTACGTATCGACCCGAGCAAGGCTGGCGATGCGGACATCTTCCGGCCCAAGGGGTGGAGTTCCGTCCTTCTCGTCTCCGAGCGTCTCAAAGAGGCACTGGAAGACCCTCGGGTTGGAGGGATTCGCTTCACCGAAGTCTGAGATGGCGGGATTGGCGCTGGGCCTCCATGCCTCACACCCGCGTCATCGTCAGCCGAGCCAGGGACGTGCGGCCAGCGATCGTCATGTCGCGCCCGGGCAGCCATACGGTGACGGTGGCTCCTCCGCCCTCGCGGTTCTCGATGCGCAGCCGCCCCCGGTGCGCGTCGATGATCTCCCGGCTCAGCGCCAGCCCCAGCCCCGTGCCCTTCTCCTTCGTCGTGTAGAAGGGCAGCAGGGCGCTCTGCAGGACCTCGGGTGCCAGTCCCCGCCCCCGGTCGTGCACGCGCAGCCGGAAGCCTCCCTCGGCCTCGTCGACCTCCAGGGCCACGGACTCGGGTGGCCCTCCGGACTCCTGGGCGTTCTTCAGCAGGTTGATGAGCACCTGTTCCACCTGCGCCGCGTCGAACCAGCCCGGCTTGCCCGGCGGCGGTGAGAAGGTCGCCTGGGGATACAGGGCCTGCAATCCCGAGAGCAGCCGCGGCCACTCGACCACCACCTGCCGGGGGCGCGGCAGCTTCGCGAAGCGCGCGTAACCATCCAGGAAGGTGCGCAGGTGCGTGGTGCGCTCCTCGAGCGTGTCCAGCACGCGCGCCAGCTTGCCGAGCTGCTCGGGGTTCTGGGAGATGAGCCGCGCCGAGTGCAGCAGCGAGGAGATGGGCGCCAGCGAGTTGTTCAGCTCGTGGCTCATCACCCGGATGACCTTCTTCCAGACGTCCACCTCCTGGCGTGACAGCTCCTGGGTGAGGTGCTTCACCATGAGCAGCGTGTGCGGCTCGCCGGCGAAGTCGAAGTCGCGCTTGGACAAGTGGAACGTCTCGCTCTCCTTGTTCACCTCCACCGTGAAGAGCTCGTCGCTGTCGGTGAGGAGCGCCTGGCGCAGGGCCGCGGGGGCGGCCTGGAGCATGGAGAGGAAGTTCTGCCCCTCGACGGCGCGGCCCTCGAAGAAGAGCTCGCGGGCGGCGGCGTTGGTGAAGGCGATGTGGCCCGAGTCGCCATACAGCACGATGGCCATGGGCACGCCCTCCACCACCGTGCGCAGCAGCTTCTCCTGGCCGGCGGCCTGGGCTCGCGCGGCCCACGTCAACAGTCCGAGTCCCAGCAGCACGCCGAGCCCCGCTCCCACGAGCGTCCACACGGTGGAGCAGGTGGTCACCGCGAGCACGGTGCCGGGCAGCACCGCGAGGACGAGCGCCACCGCGCCCGGTGTCAGCGTGCGCAGCAGGGGCGGGACACGGCGCGTGGAGGTGGAGGACGCGGAGACGTTCTTCGAGGAGAGCACGAGAGGATTCCGGAAGTGAGATCAGCCCTTGAGCCGGCGCTCCACGCTGAGGCCGAGCCGCTCCATGCGCCGGTAGAGGGCCTGACGGCTGAGTCCGAGCTGGGCGGCGGCGCGCGACACCACGCCCTGCGCCTCGGCGAGGGCCCGCTCCACGGTGGCGCGCTCCTGGGCCTCCTCCTCGGAGAGCGCGGCGGGGACGGACGCGGGCTCGGAGGCGGACTTCTCCGGCTGGCCCGCCTCGGACAGCCCGAGATCCGCCGCCTCCAGCGTGGCCCCCTTGCGCACCAGCACCGCGCGTTGAATCCGGTTCTGCAGCTCGCGCACGTTGCCCGGCCAGTCGTGGGCCAGCAGCGCCTGGCGCGCGCTGGCGCCCAGGTACAGCACCTCGCCCTCGGGCTGGAAGTGCTGGAGGAAGTGCTCGGCGAGCACCGGCACGTCCTCGGGCCGGTCCTTCAGCGCCGGCAGCTTCACCTCGATGACGGCGAGCCGGAAGTAGAGGTCCTCGCGGAAGGTGCCCTCCTGGATGGCCTTGGGGAGGTCCACGTTGGTGGCGCTGATGACGCGCACGTCCACCTTGCGCGTCACGTTGCTGCCCAGCCGCTGGAACTCGCCCAGCTGCAGCACGCGCAGCAGCTTCGCCTGCCCGGCCGGGGACAGGTTGCCAATCTCGTCGAGGAAGAGCGTGCCGCCGTGCGCCTCCTCGAAGCGGCCCACGCGCAGCTTCATGGCTCCGGTGTAGGCCCCGGGCTCGGCGCCGAAGAGCTCGGCCTCCAGGAGCTGATCCGGCAGCCCGCCGCAGTTCACCTTCACGAAGGGTGCGGTCTTGCGGCGCGAGTTGGCCTGCACCATCTCCGCCACCTGCTCCTTGCCGGCGCCATGGGGGCCGGTGATGAGGACGGGCACGTCCGCGGGGGCCACCTTCACTACGAGTGACACCACCTCGTGCATGGTGGGGCTCGCGTAGATGACGCCGCGCAGGTCGTGCTTGCGCGCCAGCTCCGCCCGGGCCCTGGCGCCCCCCGCCCGCAGGCGCGTGTTCTCCAGCGACAGCTCCCGCAGCCTCATCAGGTTCTTCACCGTGTTGACGAGCTTGGTGTCGTCCCACGGCTTGGCCTGGTAGTCGCTCGCTCCCTCCTTGATGAGCTGCACCGCCATCTCCAGCGACGTCCACGCCGTCATCGCCAGCACGGGCAGGTCGGGGTCCAATCGCTTGATGTCCCGCAGCAGCTGGAGTCCCTCGTGACCGGAGGTGGTGGCCTCGGTGAAGTTCATGTCCTGCACCACCACTCCCACATCCTCCGCGGCCACCAGGTCCAGCGCCTCCTGGGGCGAGCCGGCGACCAGCGTGGGCAGGCCGTGCAGATCGAAGAGGACCTCCAGCGCGGTGCGCACGGCCGCCTGGTCGTCCACGATGAGCGTCTTGAGCATTGCGGGCGGCACTGTACACCGCCAGACAGAGACAGGGGTTTGAGCTAAGTTGTCCGCACCATGAGCGAAGTGCTCCCTCCCTCTCTCGGTGCCGCGGCGGGCCCGGCGGCGCCGTCCGTGTCCTCGAGCCGCACCGAGGACGGGCGCGCGTTGCTCCAGGAGCGTCTGGGGTTGTTCGGGAAGGTGTGCTTCCTCATCGACATCCTCTACTACCCCCTGTTCCACCTGGCGATCGTCCTGGATCCCCAGGTGGGCCTCCAGGCGGCGCTCGAGGGCCTCTTCTCCTACGAGGCGCTGGGCGAGTACGCCGTCTTCGGGTGCATCTGGTTGTTGTGTCGCACTGGTACGCGCTCGTGGAAGGCCCTGCAGGCCATCGAGACGGTGGGCGTGCTGCTGATGGGCGCGGTGGTGTCGAGCTGGCCCTTCGTCCACCCCTACCCGGTGGCGGGCATCTACGAGATGCTGCTGGCGCTGGTGGCGCTCCTCAGCTTGCGCGCCATCCTCGTGCCGAGCAGTGCCCGGCGCACGCTGCTGCTGAGTGGTGGCGCGTGCGGCATCGGGATGCTGGCCACCGTCGTCGCCATGCAGCACCGCGACGCGGCGCCCCTCTCGCCCATCAGTCAGGTGCTGCTGGCGCTGTGCTGGTTCATCGTGGCGGTGGCCTTCAGCACGGTGGCCTCGGCCGTCATCTACGGGCTGCGCAAGCAGGTGCGCGACGCGCGCAAGCTGGGCCAGTACACGCTGCTGCAGCGGCTGGGCGCCGGCGCCATGGGCGAGGTGTACCTGGCCAGCCACGCCCTGCTGCGCCGCCGCACCGCCATCAAGCTGCTGCGCGCCGACACGGACGGCCAGGGTCTGGAGCGCTTCGAGCGCGAGGTGCAGCTCACCAGCCAGCTCACCCACCCCAACACCATCGCCATCTACGACTACGGCCGCACCGCGGATGGGCTCTTCTATTACGTGATGGAGTACCTGGAGGGCGTGGACCTGGAGGGGCTGTTCACGGCCACGGGCCCGCAGCCGCCCGCGCGCGTCATCCACATCCTGCGTCAGGTGTGCGGCGCGCTGGAGGAGGCGCACGGCCTGGGGTTGCTGCACCGGGACATCAAGCCGGCCAACCTCTTCCTGTGCCGGCGCCGGGGCATGCCGGACCTGGTGAAGGTGCTCGACTTCGGGTTGGTGAAGCAGCTGGGCAATTCGTCGGACGTGGCGATCTCCCAGGGCAGCGTCATCACCGGGACGCCGCTGTACATGGCCCCCGAGGCCATCTCCACGCCGGAGGCGGTGGACGCGCGGGGAGACCTCTACTCGCTGGGCGCGGTGGGGTACGCGCTGCTCACCGGCACTCACGCCTTCAAGGGCCGGAGCGTGGTGGAGATCTGCGCCCACCACCTGCACACGCCGCCCGTGCCACCGGAGGTGCGCGCCGGGCGCGAGCTGCCGAAGGACCTGTGTGACGTCCTCCTGCGCTGTCTGGAGAAGAAGCCCGAGGCCCGTTACGAGAGCGCGCGGGCGTTGCGGATGGCGCTGGATGCGTGCGCGGACGCCGGGCGCTGGACGGAGGAGGACGCCGAGCGCTGGTGGATGGCGCATGGCGTGGAGGTGGAGTCGGCGCGGTCCCGGCGGGAGGACCCGACGCTCGCCGGGACGCAGACGCTGATGGCGGATCTGGCCAGCCGCGCGGCCTGAGTGGGCGGCTACGGCAGGGCGTACACCCGGTCCTCGTAGTCCTGGGTGAAGGGGTGGCCCGCCTCGTCGACGAGGGGCTGTCCGGCCGCGTCCTTCGCGGTGGTGCAGGGATAGCGGGAGCCCTGGGCGCGAGGTTGGACGAACATGGGCTGTACCAGCCACTGGCCCTGGTGGTTCGCGTAGGCATTGCACATCAACTGCACCTTGTTGCGGTTGATGGCCAGCTTGAGGTGCGTCGCGTCCTGCACGAAGGAGAGGTCCGTGTCCGAGTCCCCGGCCGCGAAGACCTGGCGCGCCTTCGCGTCCGGCTGGCGGGGCAGCTGCTTCTCCACCGGCTGGTGGAAGATGACCTTGTTGATCCAACAGCGCTTGCCCTGGTCGTAGGTGATGAGCGTGTCCGCGCCATCGGCCACGGGGCCACAGCCCTGCAGGTGCGCCGTCACGCGCCCCTGGGCATCCGTGTACACCTGGACGTGGTAGGCGAGCCCCGAGGTGGTGCCCACCCTCTGCATGGTGCCCGGCGGGTTGAAGGCGTTCTCGGCGTAGGCGGACCGGGCGAAGGCGCGGAGCTCCTCCGGCGTGTAGCCGGCCTGGAGCTGGGCCACCCAGGCATACGCGGTGTTGAGCGTCAGCGTCACCGGGTTGTTCCAGGCGGTCTGGCCCGCGTGCGTCTTGCCCCCGTTGTAGATGCTGACGAGCTCGTCCGCGCAGCCGGGGTGGAGGCTCGTCTCGAGGGGCGCTCCGGGGTCGGCGGCGGTGTCACAGGCGCTGTTGAGGGCCGCCCGGGCCTCGGGGGTGAGGTGGGAGCTGCCAGGGCGAGCGTGGGAAGGCGGAACCCCGAGGGGTTTCGGCGGGTGGACGTCATGGGACTTCCCCTGAAGGGCAGGGCTGCGGGGTGCATCACCGCGCGGAGCCCGGTCCAACGTCAACCTGGTGGCCCCTGCTCGTTCGGAGAATGCGAGCGAGCGGGCCCGAGCACGGTCAGTGCCCCCTGGGCGGCGAGCGCCAGCAGCAGGAGCAGCAGGTTCCACTTCCTGCGGGGCGTGGAGGACAGCGACACGGTGATGCGGAGCGCGTCATCCTCCTCCTCGTGCGCGCCATCGGGAAGGAGCCGGTTCAGCAGGCGGACCATCGCGGCGTTGCCCGGCTGGATGTGGCACTCGAATCGCTCCACGCCCCGCTCCCGCGCCGCTTCCATGAGCCGCTCCAGGAGGATGCGGCCGAGCCCCTTGCCCTGGGCCGCGTCCACCACGGTGATGGCGGCCTCGGCCACCTCGGAGGCGGGGGCCAGACGGATGAAGCGGGCGATGCCCAACCCGCGCCCCTGGCCCTCGGGACCCACGCTCACCGCGCCCAGCGCCAGATGCTGCTCCCCATCCACCGCGGTGAGGTAGTGCACCTCGTGCTCCGAGAGCCGTGGCTTGGCGGCGTGGAAACGTCCGATGCGCGAGCGCGGCGAGAGCCGTTCGAAGCCCTCCAGGAGCAACTCCGCGTCAGCCGGCTGGACCAGCCGTAATTCCACCTCCGTCCCATCGGCGAGTGCCAGCCGTTCCCTCCACCCGGTATCGAAGTGACGCCTTGGCTTCATCCCGAGCACCCCTTTGGAGATGCGAGCATCAGGGGTGATGCCGCACTGCGTCAAGGGGCTGGGGTGGGATGTCCCAGGAGGAAGTCGAGCACAGCACGGTTGAAGTCCTCGGGGCGCTCCAGGTTGGGGAGGTGTCCCACACCCGGAAGGGTGACGCGGGTGAGGGCGGCCACGCGCCGGGCCAGCACCTCGGCGTTCTTCAGCATGACCGGGTTGTCCCTGTCCCCCACCACGACGAGCACGGGCATGAGCAGCTCCTCGAGCCGGCTGTAGGCCGAGGGCTCCAGGAAGCGGGGAAGGTGGGCTCCAGGCCTCATGCCCGGCAGGTTCTCCACCGTCCATTGCCGCACCTGGGGAGCCACCGAGGGCAGGGCCATGGCAGCGGCCAGGTAGTCGCTGCCGAGCCAGGCCTCGATGAGGGCCTGGGGGTCCTTCTCCCCGCCGGTGCCCAGCAGGCGCGTGTACCAGGAGAACTCCTCGGGCGAGGGCGGAGCGCCCTGGATGCCGGGCGCGACGAGGACGAGACAGGAGACGCGCTCGGGAAAGGCCAGGGCGAAGTCGAGCGCCACGCGCCCTCCGAGCGAGTGGCCAATGATGTGTGCGCGGTCCATCGAGAAGCGGTCGAGCAGGGCGAGCAGATCCTCGTGGGGCGCGTGGGGTTGCCCGAGGGGGGCTTCCGTCCGGCCGAAGCCCCGCTGGTCGTAGCGCAGGGTGGTGAAGTGCCGGGAGAACGGTCCCATCTGCCCTTCCCACATGCGTAGGTCGAGCAGGCCCCCATGGAGGAACACCACCGGGAAGCCATCACCATGGAGCTCGTAGTGCAGGCGGGCTCCCTTCACCTCGGCGAAGCCCTGGACGGGAGGAGGAAGAGTGGTCATGCCGCAGCCATAACATCGCGCGATTTTTCCGGGGCGACGCGGTAGTAGCGTCCGCCCCGAGGAACCTCCCATGCCCTACTCCGTCTGGTTGACATCACACCTCCGTTACGAGGATGTCCGGGCCGGTGCGCCGGACCGGCTCACCCCCGAGGAGCTGCGTGCCTGCCTGGACCTGCTCGCCCGCTCCCGTCCCATCGTGCGAGCTCGCCGGCCCGATGGGGCCACCTGGGTGTTCCGCGCGGACGCGGAGCCCGCCTCCGCCCCCTTGCTGTGGGCGGGTGTGCGGCCCAACAACGGGCCCCGGGCGGGAACCCTCCAGCTCTCGGTGAGTGGCACCAGCCCCTCCTTCCTGGCCAACATGTTCGAGCTGCTCTCCCTCGCGGCCCTCGTGAACGAGGAGCTGGGACTGCGCGCCTTCGAGGGGGTGCACGGGCGCGAGGTGACGGTGGAATCCCTCGGCGCTCTCACGGAGGCCCAGGGGAAGTACGCGCTGGAGCAGGGGCGCCAGTGGCTGCAACGCCGCGAGCAGCTCCACACCACCCTCCACATGCCCCTCGAGTTTCCGGCGGGGGGACATGACGAGGGCCCCAACCTGTTGGCCCTGAGGCTGAAGCACCCCAAGCCGCCACCGCTCACGGAGCTGCTGGCGGCGCCACCGGAAGGACAGGATGTGGAGCTCCAGGGGACACAGGGCGTCTGGTTCGATCGGGCCTCGGGTGAGCCCGTGACGTGGTTCCTTCGCAATCCCCACGCGGCGGACGAACTGCTGATCTGGCCCCAGTGGGGAGAGGCTTCCTTTTCACGGACGGCGCACACCACCTTCGCCGCGGCCGAGCGGCTGCGGGTGCGCGCCGGGGGGCAGGTGCTCTGGAACGGCGAGCCCGCCACGCCGGAGCGCACGGATTGGCGGCGGCGCTACCCGGAGCTGCTCGGCGTCGAGCTGCTTCAGCTCGTCACCGCCGGCTGGGAACCCGCTGTCCGCCAGCCGTAGCGTACCTCCCTTCACACCCACCTCGCCCCTTGTACGGAAAGGTCGTCAGCCCCACGAGAAAGCGGCGCAGATCCATCCGGGAGCCCTTTTCTCAAGAAATGGGCGAGCGCTCGCTCCGGTTCCGGGCCGGGTGGCCGGATGCGGCGCCTTTGGACGTGAGGAGACGACATTGAAGACGACGACGCTTCGCAATCTCTGGGCGGCGGTGGTGGTGCTCGGCCTGGGCACGGGCTGTGGCAACACGGTGCAGGTGAAGGGGCGCGTGACGGACGGCGAGGGCACGCAGCCGCAGGGGCTGGTGTCCGGGGCTCTTCCGCTTGGAGGCTCGGGCACGGTGGCCGCGGCGACGCAGGTGCGCGCCAGCACCGTGGGGCCCGATGGCACCCTGACGGTGGTGGCCGAGGGCAAGCTGGAGGCGCAGGGCCAGTACACGCTCGACGTGCCCGCGGGTGAGGAGCACCTGGTGTTGCAGGCGGTGGACGCCTCCGGCCAGGTGGTGGCCTCGGCGCTGCTCGAGGCGACGGCCGAGGGCCAGGACGCGGTGGCTCCGCCCATGGACGGGGAGAGCTCGCTGGAGGCCGAGGTCTTCGCGCAGATGATGGCGGACAAGTCCCAGGCGGAGACGGTGGACCTGGTGGACGTGCGTGCCCGCATCAACGCCCGCATGGCGGCGGCGGCGCGCGAGGGAGCCTCCACGAGCGAGGCCTTCCGCTCGCGTGTGAAGGCGATGGCGGACGCGGTGCGCGCGGCGCAGCAGGCGGAGCTGGAGATGTACGCCCAGGCGGGCGCGCGGACGACCCAGTCGGCGCTCTTCCACGAGGAGCTCGCGGCGGCGGCGGCGCTGAACGTGGCGCTGGACGCGGGCGGCTCGGTGGAGCAGGCCTATGACAAGTTCCACGCGGACCTGCGGGCGGCGGCCGAGAAGCTGGGCGCGAAGGTGGAGCAGCAGGCGCAGAGCGAGCGCGCGGCGGGCGCTTCCTTCCGGGCGACGCTGAAGGCGCGGCTGTCCGCGGAGGACGCGAAGCCGCTGGTGGACGCGGCGGCGCGGGCCTCGGCGGGGCTGGAGGCACAGGCCTCTGGCGCGGCGCTGTCGGCGCTCCTCGCGGCGGCCAACGCGGCGGACGACGTGAAGCAGCAGGCGGTGACGGCGAGCACCACGCTGCGCACCCAGGTGCGCGCCTCCACGAGCGCGGCGCTGGCGGCACAGGCCTTCGCGGGCTTCGGCGCCAGCGTGGTGGGCACCACGGACGTGCAGGCCTCGGTGCTGGGGCGCTACCTCGGGGTGAGCGCGACGAACCAGCTCGCGGTGAGCGCGGCGGTGCAGGCCTCGGTGGCGGCGGCGGCCACGCTGGACACCACCCTGGACCTCGCGGCCTCGGCGGCGGTGACGGCCAGCGGCACCAACGTCACGCTGCTGGCCACGAAGACGGCCGAGGCCTACCAGACCTACGCGGCGGCGGTGCGCGCCCAGGCCTCCGCGCTGTCCGCCTTCGGTGTGAAGGCCACGCCCGCGGTGGAGCTGATGCTGGTGGCCGAGGGCTCCTTCCAGATGGGCCAGTAGGCCAGAGGGGCCAAAAGGCACGGTGCCCGCCGGCCGACCCGCTCGGCCGGTGGACCTGGGGCTCACGAGCCCTGCTGGATGAGCTCCACGCGGTAGCCGTCCGGGTCCTCGATGAAGGCGATGACGGTGGTGCCGTGCTTCATGGGACCCGGCTCGCGCACCACCTTGCCACCGGCCTTGCGGATGGCGTCACAGGTGGCGTGGATGTCCTTCACGCCCAGGGCGACGTGGCCGTAGGCGTTGCCCAGCTCGTACTTCGAGGTGTCCCAGTTGTGGGTGAGCTCCAGGGCCGGGTGGGTGTCCTCGGGGCCGTAGCCCACGAAGGCCAGGGTGAACTTGCCATCCGGGTAGTCCTTGCGGCGCAGCAACTGCATTCCGAGGACGCGGGTGTAGAAGTCCAGCGACTTCTCGAGGTCGCCGACACGCAGCATCGTGTGGAGGATTCGCATGGGCGTTACATAGCGGGCTGGAGCGCGCGTGTCGCCGTCTCCCAGGCCTGCAACCGACGCTGCAGCGCGGTGAGCGCCCAGAGGTCCGCCGGGTTGTCAGGTGCCACGTCCGCGAGCGCCCGCTCCAGGTGCGGCAGGGCGTCCAGCTCGCCCCACTCGGACAGCCGGCGCAGGGCGGACAGGGAGGGGCCCACCTCCAGCGCCGCCAGCAGCATCCGCACCACGCGCGGGCTGCGCTCCCGGCAGAGCCTGTCCACCGCCTCGTGCCGCTCCTCGAAGGAGGCGTGCGGGTCCACCAGCACCGCCGACAGCGCCTGGAACGTCTCCTCCGGCAGCAGCGGCTGGGGCGCCGGGTGCGGCCAGTGCTCCAGGGTGATGCCGGTGGTGCCGGCCGCGCTGCTCTCGCGCTTCACTCCGTCCGCGCCGAACAGCTCCAGCAGACGTCCCGGGGCGGGCTGGCCCGCGTCGAGCACCCGCTGCGCGCACCCCGCGAGCACGGCCGAGTGTCCGAGCAGGTGCAGGCGCAGCACGGACACCTCCTCCCGGGCGCAGGACTCCCGCTCCACCCGCTTCCACTTCACGAAGACCTCGGCGAGCCCCCGTCCGTGCACGTACCAGCGGTATTCCAGCCACACGGCGCTCAGGCGCTTGTCGAAGCGCTCGTCCTCGGGCTCGTACATCCGGGTGGCACCTTCCTGCACACCCTGGAAGGAGGTGTCCAGCAGCGCCTGCGCGTCGCTCAATCGCATGGGGACCTTGGGACAGTGTGGCATGCCCGGCTGGCGGGAGAGAAGGCGGCCCGGAGGTGAGAGGTGGCTCGACGGATCCGGTCCGGGCGGCTTTACTCCCCCTGGCGTGGCACCGTGGTGCCCTTCACTCCCAGGAGGAACTCGATGGCGGATAGCGACAACGTGGATCTGGCGACGCTCGGCGCCGAGGCGGAGCTGGTGCGTCTCGGGACGGCGGTGGCCCAGGTACTGGCGAAGCTGAACGAGGTCACCGCGCGGCAGCAGCAGAGCATCCTGGATCTCGTCGTGGAGGCCCGGGTGGCCAGCGAGTCCGTCCGGGGCCCGGGGCCCGAGCCGAAGTCCGCCTTCCTCCCGCCCATCGAGCCAGCACAGTCCGTGGCCCCGGTGGAGGGGAACGAGCCCGAGTCCAGGGCCTCGTCCGTCCACCCCGATGAGGTGAGGGCGCGGGCCCTGGCCTCGGTGTACGAGGCGGCGGCGCAGGCGCTCGGCCTGGCGTTCCACAACGCGGTGGCCAACCAGCAGCAGCTCAACGTCCTGGGGCAGGCGGCCCTGAGCCAGTCGGCCGTCCTGGTGCTCTCGTCCGGGCCCTCCGGCGAGTCGCACCCGGTGGGCGTCCTCAAGGCGGGCTGAGGCCAGCCGGGGACCCGGGGCCCGGCGAGGGGGAGGCGCATGCCCGGGGATGCGCCTCAGCGTTGGGAGACGGTGGCCGGGGCGCTCCAGGCGTGCTGGGAGAGTCCTCCCTCGGTGCCGAAGAGGGCCGTGTCTTCCTCCACGAGGAGGGAGTGCACGCGCGGGTCCGCGAGCCGGGGCAGCGCGCGCACCGTTCCGCTCGCCGCGTCGTAATGGGCCGCGCCCCGCAGCGTGCCCACCAGGGCCCCGCCCGGTACCAGTGCGGTGGACACCACGTAGCGGCTCGGCAGTCCCGCGGCGTCGCGCACCCGCGTCCAGCGCTCGCCGTCGAAGTAGCTGAAGCCGTCCTGACACGAGCCCACCACCGCGCGGCCCTCACCGTCCGCCGAGAGCGCCGTCACCCAGTTGTCCGTGAGGTTCTTGCCGTCGTGGAAGCGGTTCCACTGCGTGCCGTCCCAGCGCACGAGTCCCCGGTCCTCGCTCGCCACCCAGAGGTAGCGCCCGGTGCCGTCGGCCACCGAGACATGGGAGCTCCAGCCTTCCGGCAGTTGCAGCCGCTTCGCCAGCTCGAGCGGCTGGCTCGCCCGCTTCACGAAGGAGACACCCCGTCCATCCACCAGGGCGACACCGTCCTCCGTGTCCGCCATCGCCGCCAGCACCGACAGCTTGCCGAGCGCCACCGGGTTGCGGCCTCCGTACGCCATGGGCGTCCACGACTTCCCATCGTAGAGGCCCAGCCCGTACATCGTGGCCACGTAGAGGTTCTTCCCATCGCTCGCGAGGCCCAGCACATGGTTGCTCGGGAGGTTCGGCGCGCGGAACGTCCGCCACCGCCCGTCGGGCAGCTCCCAGCACACGCCCTTGTCGAAGGTGCCCACCACCCGCTGTCCCTGGTGCCGCGTGAGCGCGGTGATGTGGTTGCCACACAGCTGGCCCGAGGGCGTCACCCGCTTCCACTCCTTGTCCTGACGCCGGAAGACGCCCTGGTCACGGGTGCCCACCCATGCCACGCCCTTCTCCTCGAGCGTGCTCGTGGCTCCCGCGGGCAGGGCCCTGGGCTCGCCCGAGCTCGCGCCCCAGCGCCGGGACTCGCCCTCCGCGCCGAGTACCCGCGTCTCGCTCCCCGGGCCCGTGGCGTACGCGAGCGGCCCCACGGGGACGGGGAGGGACACGAGCCCATCTGGCCCCAGCGTGAAGGTGCCCTCGGTGGTGCCCACGCGCAGCGAGTCACCCTCCTCTTCCAGTAGCAGTACCTGCCCTGGCACCGTCCACATGCGCCCCGAGGCCGGAGCCATCACCCGCCCGTCCGCGGTGCCGAGGTAGCGCTCGGTGAAGGCCGTGTACGTGGGGCCCGCGAGCAGCCGCTCCGAGAGCCACCCGAGCGCCGCGCGGTACACCTCCGCGTTCATGCCCTCCGCCGCGGGCAGCGCGTACCACTTCGCCTCTACCACCGGCTCCACGCGCCAGCGGTCGTCCATCACCACCACGCCCTCGTCCGTGGCGGCGAAGAGACGGTCTCCCGCGACCTCCAGCGCGCGGCAGAAGTGGCTCGGCAGGCCGTCCTCCACCGTCAACTTGCGCACCGGCCGGCCCGCGGAGGTGAAGAGCTCCAGGCCACCCTCGGTGCAGGCCACCACGTGGCCGTTGTACGAGGCGAGGTCATGCACCGTCTCGGTGTTGGTGACGGTGGCGGAGAGCAGGGCGGCGGTCAGGGTGGAGAGCAGCATGTGCGGGTCCTCGGCGTGGCGGCGGTGTGCGCCGCCTCGTCCTTCTCTCTTGCGAAGCATGGGCCAGCGACCAACCCCTCGGAACCGCTGGCCCGCGTCTCCTTCCAGCCTCGGGCCGTGGCTCGGCGCCAGCACCCCGAGGGCATGCCCGGGTCACTCCTCGACGCGGAGGGCGACGCGCACCTTCTCGCGGCGCTCGAAGCGGTTGCCGGCGGCGTCACGGGCCACGAGCACCAGCTCGTACTCCCCGGGCTCGGTGCCGGCGGGCACCACCAGCTCGCGGGAGAAGCGCAGCCCATCGCGCGTCTCCAGGAGGAGCTGCTCGTCGCCGAAGAGCTCACCGTAGACGCTCAACTCGCGGGTGGCCTCCACCGCGTCCACCTCCAGGCGCAGGGCCTGCCCCGGGGCGAGCACGCGCGTGGACAGCGTCACCTCGAAGTCGTTGCCCTTGGAGTCCAGCCGGTAGCGCACCTCGCGGCGGCGCACCGTGCCGTCCCTCATCTCCACCGCCACCAGCACGTCGTAGTAGCCGTCCTCCACGAAGAGGGGCACCAGGAAGCGGCCCCGCCACAGGCCCGTGGCCGCGTCGAAGGTGAGGGGCTTCACCAGGCCGAAGGGGAAGTAGGCCGTCACCCGGCGCGCGTTCCTCGGGGCGACCACGGAGATGATGGGGTCCCCGGGCGGAATCTCCTCGCGGCTCAGCTCGCCGAAGACGCCCGCGTACGAGGTGCCCTCGGGCAGCTCCACCGGCACCATCTCGCGCACCGTGTCGCCACCCGGCTGCGTGCGCGCCACCTCCTCCACCGCGACGAACGAGGTGTACTTGCTCATCAGCCGGTACTGGAGCGCCGTGGCGGTGATGGCCTGGACGACCTCGGGCTTCTCGCCGCGGTAGTTCTCCACCGACAGCTCCTCGATGCGCTGACGGGCCCACAGGCTGCGCAGCGACGCGTGCTCCGGCGCGGAGGCGGGGAAGGTGACGGGCACGTCGAAGTGGCGCTCCTGCCCGCGGACGCGGCCGGTGATGCGCAGCAGGCCATCGCCCGAGCCGTGGAACTTGCCGATGAGGAACAGCGGCTGGCCGCTGAAGAGGTCCGGCAGCACGCGCGGGTAGACGTCCGACACCGGCAGCCCGTCCGTGTCCACGCGCACCGAGGTCAACACCGGGCCGCGGATGCGCGACTCGAACTCCTGGGCCACCTCGGCCTCGGGGCGGCGGAGGTTGACGAAGGTGGAGGCGCCACGGCCCACCTCGCCCATCCTGGCGACGAGGTAGCGGTTGACGTCGTTGCCCACGCCCACGCTGAAGACGCGCGTCTCCTCGCGCAGGTGCTGCTGGAGGGTGCCGAGCACCTGGTCGTCATCGCCGATGAAGCCGTCCGTCATGAACAGCACCATGCGCAGGCGGGCGGGGTCGTTGGCGGGCACCATGGCCTCCTGGGCCGCCACGCGCACGTCCGTGCCGCCGCCGCCCCAGAAGTTGGCCACGTAGGGCAGGGCGCGAGCCACGTTCTCCGGCGAGGCGGGCACCGCGGCGGGGGCGAACTTCGTCACCGACGTGTCGAAGTTGAGCACCTGGAAGGTGTCCTCGGGGTGGAGGTGGCGCAGCACCTCGGCGGTGATGGCCTTGGACTTCTCGATGGGCTGGCCGGACTGGGAGCACGAGGTGTCCAGCACCAGGTACAGCTCGCGAGGCACCACCTCCTCCTGCTTGGGCTCGAGCTGCGGGTTGAGGAGCACGAGGAAGTAGCCCTCGTCGGCGCCGGGCTCGCGGTGCATGAGCACGGCGGGGCGGATGAGGGCGTCGGCGACGCGGTACTCCAGGGTGAAGGTCTTGTTGGGGATGCGGTCGTTGGGGGCGAGCTCCACGCGGGCGCGGCTGGAGCCCTCGCGCGTCACCGTCACCTGGTGCGAGGTGGAGCGCAGCTCGTGCACGGGCAGGCCCGCGTCCAGACGCACGGAGAGGTGGATGTCACGGCCGCTGCGCGCCTCGGGGGGCAGCACGGGCGGGGTGATGCGGCTGGCGTCGGGGACGGTGGTGGTGTCGGGCGCGGTGCCCTCGCCCTGGCGGAAGGCCAGGGGCTCACCGCCGATGAAGCGCGGCCCCACCGTCATGGGGAAGTCGAATCGGTACTTCCCGCTCTCGTAGACGAGCCGCTCCACGTAGTGGATGCGCACGCGGATCTCCTCTCCGGGGAGGACGTTGGCCACGGACTGGGTGAAGAGGTTGGGGCGCTCCTGGTCGAGCAGCGCGGCCGTCCTGCCCTCGGCGCGGGCGCGCTCGTAGGTGTCGCGAGCCTGCTCACGGGTCTGGATGACGCCGCGGATGACGCGCTGGCCGATGACGAGCTCCATGGCATCCACCGCGGCCTTCTCCGGCAGCGGGAAGACGTAGAGGGCCTCGAGCGGCTCGGAGTAGGGGTTCTCGAAGACCTGGGTGACGGTGACGCTGGCGAGGAAGCCGCTCACCTCGGCGTCCACCTCGGTGTGCTTGAGGCTGAAGTGCTGGGGCTGGGACTCGGGGCAGCCCTGGGCGGAGGCGTGGTGGCGGAGCTTCGCCACGAGGGTGCCCTGGGTGATGGCGCCGGAGCTCAGGGGCGAGGCGGGAGCGGGGCAGGGCGTGTCGTGCGACGCCGGCTCCTGCGCGGAGGCGGGGACGGACAGAAGGCAGACGATGAGCGCGGCGAGTGCGGCTCGCATGGGATTCCTCGGACAGGATGGGTACGGGCCGAGTGAATGCAGCCAGCGGGCCAGGGCTCGCGGTGCGCCAAGTGCGCGGAAGGACTGGGCCTGGGGGCACGCCGTGGTTCCGCGCTCATGAGGGCGGAGTATGGGGTGTGGCTGCCTGACCGCACGGGGCGTGAGTCACTTGGTTGAGAGCCTCACCAGCGCTCGTGCCATTCCAGTACCTCGGGAATGGACTCGAAGAGGTTGCGAACACCACCGCGTCGCCGTGGCTCGGGGTCAGTGGAAAGGGTGGTGATCACCGCGAGCAACTCATCGAGGACAGTGCCAGGCACTGCCTCCGGGACGATGGCGAATTGTCCGGCAACCGGAGACTCTCGCGAGCATGATCGAACTGCGTGCCTGCATCGATGTCGACGACCTGGAGAAGGCCATCGCGTTCTACACCGAGGCTCTCGGGTTGACGGTCGGGCGTCGGCTGGGCTCCGACTGGGCCGAGTTGCTCGGGGCCTCGTCTCCCATCGACCTGCTCTCCAAGCCAGTGGGGAGCACGGCCTCCCCGAGCGCCTCCTCCGCGCGGGATTACCGCCGGCATTGGACGCCCGTGCACCTGGACTTCACCGTCACCGACCTCGACACGGTGGTGCAGCGGGCCCGGGCCGCGGGCGCGACGCTCGAACGGGACATCCAGGAGCGCGAGTGGGGCCGCATGGCCAACCTGGCGGACCCCTTCGGGCATGGCTTCTGCCTGCTCGAGTTCCGGGGGCGCGGCTACGACGCGCTCACCGGAGGCTGAGCCCCGGCGAGCCGGGTCGAGGCCCGCGCCGTTGCGGCCGTCGAGCACGGCCGACTTCGCGAAATCAATTCCTGTACGGAGCGAAGCGCGCGTCGAGCCAGTCCAGGATGACCGCGTATGTCGTGGGCGCGTTGCGGTGGAGGTTCAGGTCGTGGCCCGACGCCGGGATGGTGACGAGCGAGAGCTGGGCGGCTGGCGAGTACATGAGGGGCTCCAGCGTCGTGGCGCTCGGGAAGTCGCCGCACGCGGGGATGCCGCAGAAGAGCTTGTCGTAGCGCCCGACGACGCTGAGCACCGGCACGTCGACCTGGAGGCTGAAGGCCGCGCTGCCGACCACCGGAATGCCGACGACCTCGAGCTCGGTGGTGGTCTCCTTCGTCGCTTCGTCCAGCGCGAGCACCGCGGGGTCCGTGTTGGTCAGGTGGTAGAACATCCCGCCCCGGCTGCCGGGACGCGTCGTGAGATAGCCCAGGTCGAGGCCCGCGCCCGCGAAGCGGGGATCCAGGGCCGCGGGGATGTAGTTCGGCAGGGACAGGGGGAAGCGGGGGCTGAGGGTATGCAGCCAGCCGGTGACGACGAGTCCCTCCACGTCGTGGTACGTCGCGCTCTGCGCGATCGAGATGATGGAGCCCAGGGAGTGGCCGACGAGCACCACGCGGCTCCACGCATGTCCGAACGCACCGTTGCGCAGGGCCTGCACGAGCTGGTGGCCCACGTAGGCCTGTGCGGTCAGGTTGACGGCGAGTGAAAGGGGCCGGTCGCTGTCGCGGCTGCCAATGCGATCGATGTTCAGCGTCGCGTAGCCCGCGGCGTTGGCGTGGCGCACGAACGAGTAGCGCTCGGGCTGGTACGGGAAGTCCCAGTACAGGCTGGAGTACGTCGAGCCATGCACGGTGAGCAGCACCGTGTCTCGCGAGTGCTCGGCGGGCACGCAGAGCTCGGCGGCGACCTCGTGATGCGCGGGTCTTCCCCGGACGAGCGCGACGGGGTACCGGAATGAGGTGCAGCTCCGTGGGCCGGGGTCTTCCACGAGGGGGGGCGCGCTCTCGGGCCTCAGCAGTTCCTGGAACTCCGCGTGGGCCTCACCCAGGCAGCTGAGTGCGAGCGCGAGCCCGAGCACCCGCGTGACGGATGACAGGGAAAGAGGACGGCGCATGTGGAAGACCTCCGGTCAGAGGGGCCGGCGAGAGGGGAAGGCCGCTCCCGCCAGGGACGACTGAGATTACGAGACGCCGCCGGGGTAGCCCAATGGCTATTCCTCGGTGTCTCCCTCCATCGGTAGATCCAACGTGAAGGTGGCGCCCTGGCCGGGGCCGGCGCTCGTGCAGGTGAGGCTCCCCTTCATCTCGAGGGCCGCCAACGCGCTGATGTGCAGCCCGAAGCCGTGCCCGCTCTTCCTCGTCGTGAAGCCCTGGGAGAAGAGGCGCGTCAGGTGCTCCGGCGGGATGCCCACGCCATTGTCGGACACCTCGATGACCAACCGCTCTCCTCCGGCATTCTGGCGGATGCGGATGCGCAAGCGCTTGTCCGGGGTACTGCTCTCCAGCAGCGCATGCCTCGCGTTGCTCAGCAGGTTGATGAGGATTTGCAACAGCTTGTGTCGATCCACGAAGATGGGAGGAACCTCGGCGTACTCCCGCTCGATGTGGATGCCCTCGCGCTCGAGCGAGCCCGCGTGCAGGCGCAGGGCCTCCTCGATGAGCACGGGCACCGGCAGCTGCTCCACCACCCCGGCGGAACGCGCGTGCCGCTGCTGCATGCTCACGATGGATTTGATGTGATCGACACTCTCGCTCAGGGAGTCGAGCTCCTTGCTCATCGTCTCGCGCTCCTTCTCCAACTGCTCCGAGAGAGCGATGAGGTAGCCCGGGAGCCGTTGCCCGCGCGGATCCCTCGTGAGGAAGGCGCCGAAATCCGAGGCGTGCTCGCGCAGCAACCGGGCGGCCTTGAGCAGGCCGGAGAGCCGCGAGGTGCGTAGCTGGTCTTTCAGCAGGCCCGTCGAGATGTTGACGCTGTTGAGCGTGTTGCCCACGTTGTGCAACACGCCCGTGGCGACCTCGGCCATGCCCGCCTGGCGCGAGATGTCCACCAGGGTGCGGTGCATCTCCTTCAGCCGGGCCTCGGCCTGCTTGCGCTCGGTGATGTCGCGCGTGAAGAGGGTCACGCCCGTCACCCGGCCTTCCTCCGCCACGATGGGACTGACGGAGACATCCATCACGACGGGCTTGTCCCCCATCCAGTCATCATCCTCGAGCCTCAGTCGCTGCCCGGCGAACGCCCTGTCGAGCCGAGGGGACCAGCGTGCCTGGAACTCCGGCGGCGTTCCGGTGAAGAACTCCTGCCCGGGCTGGAACTCCCGGCCGTGAATGACGCGGTAGGCCCGCCGTATCGCCGCGTTGGCGGTGATGACGTGCCTGTTGGTGTCGAGCGCGCAGATCAGGTCGTCGGTGCTCTCGACGACGCTGAGCAACTTGCCCTCACTCTCCCGCAGGGTCTTCAGCGTCCGCTCGAGTGCCTCGTGGGCCGCATCGCGCGCGGTGCTGTGCAGCGTCCCCAGCAGCCATGCTCCCAGAAGGGAGACGGCCGCGGTGATGTGCGCGTTCCAGAACGTCTCGAGGGTGTAGGGCCCGAGGTCGGCGCCGATGTGAATGCGATAGAGCGGGATGATGAACCCCGCGAACAGGCAGAGGACGGCCGTGATGAAGAACCCCGGGCGGGGGCCCGCCAGATAGACCGCGATGGCGGGGAGCAGCATCGCCGAGGCATGAGTCCCCCCCAGGGGGGCACCGTTGATGAGGTTGGAGGATACCCACCCCAGCGTCGAGGCCGCGCTCAGGAGCAGCCCTGGGAGGGCGAGCGAGGTGGCCCTGCGTGCCAGCACGAGCACGGCCAGGTAGCACAGGCCCACGACCATCGTGGGCACGTGGGAGGGCTGGAAGGGGGTGAACAGCAGGAACAGCCCCGTGAAGAGGACGGAGAACAGGGTGGTGCCGATCAGCACCCGGTACCGGAGGAGCTCGGAGGGGGGCGCCTTGCTCAGGTGTTCCGAGAGGAACCCGTCCAACAGGGGCGTGAGCCAGATGTGCGGCCCTCGTCGTGTTTCGACCGGCTTGGGCGGCGTGGGTTCTTCGGGGGGGAGGGGCTTCAACTCGGATGAACTCGCCATGGTGATGTTGCACCCGCCAGGGTGGACCCCTGTGTCACGCATGGCAAGGAGAGATGGCCGTCAGCGCCCCATGCGTTGTCCGGCGCGCACCACGGACGTCGGGTAGAACGTCCCACGCCAGACGACGCCCCCGCGCACGAGCGCCAGCACCGCCGAGCGGATGGCGGCCCAGGCGGCGGGCAGGACGCCGAGGAAGGCCAGTGGCGCGGGCGCTCGGGGAAAGCCTGACCAGACACTGAAGGCCCAGGTCATCACGGAGCCCAGCGCCCACGTTCCCACCCCCAGGAGCACGAGCGCCGGGCGTCCCGAGACCACTCCCGCCAGGAACCCGCACTCGAACATCACCAGGAGCACGTTGCCCAACAGGAGCGCGGGGAAGGGAAAGGACGCGCCGCTCTTTTCTATCGCTCGGGTGAAGGCGCCCAGGGACGGGTAGAACTCGAGGCTCACGCCGCCGCGGCCGCTGAGCACGGCCGACTTCGCGCCGGAGCGCTTGAGCATCATTCCGAGCGCGACGTCGTCGACGATCTCCATCTTCAGCCACTCCAGCCCGGGTGTGCGCTCCAGGGCCGAGCGGCGCACGAGGTTGAAGGCGCCAGCCCCCATGGAGGCGGACGAGCGCGGATCGGACACCGCCCACATCCGGGTGCTCACGCACAGGAGCCGGAACATGGAGACGAGGGTCATCTGGAGCACGAAGCCGGAGCAGGTGATCTCGGGCAGGACGCAGACATGGCCGAGCCCCTCGTGTTCCGCGTGGGCGATGATCTTCTCCAGGGCTCCCGGGACCAGGTGGACGTCCGCGTCGCTGAAGAGGACCCACTCGCCGCTCGCGCGTTCCAGCCCCCGCTGCATGGCGTGGACCTTGCCGAGCCATCCCTCCGGAAGGTGCTCGACGTGCACCACCTGGAGCCGGGGCTCGGCCCGGGCGAAGGTGTCGGCGACGGCTCCCGTCGCATCCGTCGAGCGGTCATCCACCAGCACCAGCTCGAGCTCCGGATAGGTGTTCCCCAGCTTGGAGCGCATGGCGGACTCCAGCGTGTGCTCCTCGTTCCGCGCGGGCATGACGAGCGACACCCGAGGCCACCGCGCGGGTGGCGGTGCGTTCATCCGCTGGAGCCGGGGCAGGGCACGCATGACCCGGAGCAGCAGGACGGCCAGGGTGAGCGAATAGAGGGCACTGGCGACGGTGAGGAGGAGGAGGAACATGGTTTCTTCACGACCCAGCGCGTACGCTCCTCATCTTCCGGGAGGCGCGTTCCTGGCGAAGGGCGCCATCTGGTCGGCCAGCGCCTTGCGGAACGCCGGCCGGGCCTCACACCGCTGGCAGTAGGCATGGAGCACCGGGAACTCCGCGACCAGCTCCGTGTGGCGCAGAATGCGCAGCACCGTGGTCATGAGCAGGTCCGCCGCGGTGAAGCGCTCCTCGAGATGGTCCTTCCCGTCCAACCAGGCGGACAGACTCTCCAGCCGTTCCTTCACCGCCTCGACCGCCGCCGGACGACGCAGCTTCGCCCATTCCTCTCCGGGGTTGAACAGGTCGATCTCGGCGAGATTCTGGATCTGCGGCTCCACCGTGTTCAGCGCCGCGAACATCCACGTCTTCGCGCGCGCCCGGGCGCCAGGCTCGGAGGGCATCAGCGCCTCGGTCCGCTCGGCGATATGCATCACGATGGCACCGGACTCGAACAGCACCAGCCCGTCCTCCTCGTAGGCGGGCACCTGCCCGAAAGGCTGAAGGCGACGATAGGACTCGGACTTCTGATCCTCCGGTCCGATCAGCCGCTCCTCATAGGCGAGGCCCGCCTCCTCGAGTGCCCAGCGCACGCGCAGATCCCGCACCAGACCCTGTGCGAAAGGCGGTACCCAGCGAAATGCGCTCACCTTGATCCTGGTCATTGCGTCCTTTTCCCACAGCGTGGCGCCGTGGGCCAGTGGACGCTGTGACTCAGGGTTTGCAGGCGCAGCACATGCGGCATGGAGAAGGGCCAATGGGTGCGACCCCAGGGGGTGGAGGCGTGGGCGGTGGAAGGGAGCACGAGCCGGTGGACGAGGTGACGGAGCAGCCCGTGCTGGATGCGACCACAGAGGCGAAGACCTTCAATCTGTCACCGCACGCGGAGGCGCAGCCCGTGTCGCAATTGACGAGGCCACAAATGGCGACTGTATGAACCGGGGGCCCTGGCGGCCCTTGATCGCCTTTCGGTCCCTGGGGTCCTGGCGGGCCTTGTGGGCCCACGGGTCCCTGCAACCCGACCGGTGAACCGACCCACTGGCCCAAATCATTGATGACCTGCGTGCCGTTCACCGCGTATCCACCCGGTGAATCAATCACGGCTCCGGTCAGGTTTCCCGAGAGGACCGCATTCGTGACGCTGGCCCCCGGGTGGTGCAGTGCCGTGTCAACCACGAGCGGATACGTCGGTGCCGTCAGGCCGGTCGCCACGTGGGCTCCGTTCTTGCGGTACCTGACCACGCCGCCCTCGACGGCGACGCGCAGGACATCTCCAGGCACGTAGACGCCAATGGGCCGACTCGAGCCGCCTTCCATGGCATATATCTCACCGAACCGGCCGAGATAGATTCCATAGTCGATGTCCGTATAGGACAGATTGCTATCGCCTTTGCTCAGACCCGCGATGCGGTCCGTCGTCGTTTCGGTCACCGTGAACTCGAAGTAACCGTCTCCAGACGCAATGGCCTTTGTCGAGCTGGCGCCCGCATCCCAGCCCGTCGTATTGAGGCTCTTGCTCACGCTGTTTCCCGAGACGGAGACGCCCACCGTCTTCGTCCACTGCACGTTCTCGGTCGCGGCATGAGCCGAGACGGCGAAAACCACCAGCCCAAGACAGAGGGCCGCCTTCGTCAGAGCACTGATACTCATGGCATCGCTCCTTTCCAGAGAGCGAGGTGTCGAGGGGGTTCGACTACCCGTAGCCTTGGGTGGACTATTCAATCGCTGGCGCCATGGAACCTCCTTGTCGTTCCGGGTCCGCAGCGTTGCGTCCTCGTGCTCGAACAGACAGAGCCGCCTCCCGCCGGATGTGAGGGCATCCGGACGAGTCAGCGACTCTTCTACGGTGGGTTGCTTGGGCAGTAGGGGGGCTGAAGGTGCTCCAAATCCGCCGCCGGGCTCACTGAACAGGTGGCCGTCTCCAGCTTCACCCGGACCGTCTCCGTCCACAACGGGGAGAGCAGGCCCGACCGGCACTTCCAATGAGAGCCATCCTCCACGCACGACAAGGCACACGGCCCCAGCGTCACGAGGCCGCACAGCGGCACGTCGTCGCAGATCCGCTTCTCGAGGAGCAGGGGCAGTCCCAGCAGGCCACAGGATTGGGGCAGCAGTGACTCCCAGCACACGAAGACATTGAACGCGGGCAGGATTCCCAGCAGGGGCGTGGTGGACGAGAACAGGTCGCCGAAGACGGTCGACTCCTCGATGGGGTACTGCGAGGCATGGGCCGTGCCCCCGGCGAGGGCGGAATGGGGGCCGTCGAGGAGGATGGGGACGGAAGTCCCATAGAAGTTCAGTCTCTGGACCATGCACGCCGTCACATATCGGCGGCCCTCGGTATTCAGCACGTCACCGCGCCACGAGGGGGCGAGCCCCCACCAGCCCGTGTACACCTCGTCCGTCACGGGATCTCGCACGGATTGGTCTGGCGTGAGGGCACACTGGACAGCGGAGCGGAGGACGTGTCGACAGGTCTGGGAGACTTCGCTCAGGGGGATGCTCGGCAGCAACCCCGCGCCCTGGTCGAGCGCGGTGCCGCCCATCATCCTGAGCGCCTGCTGAGTACTGGCGGCCCAGAAACAGGAGGGGTTCGTGCCGTTCAAGCCGTTGGGCGGGGGCCGCTCACCGCTCACATCGCTCATGTTGCTCAGAACCGCCTGTGTGGCGACCGTGGGGAACTGGTTCTGCTCAGAGTCCTCTCCGGTACTCCCACATCCGGCGAGGCCTGACATGACGAACGTGATGAACAGAAGGAGTGCGTGCCTGATCCACATGGGTAGCTCCGGGGTCGTTTTCGAGCACGAGAGGTCGTGCCCTGCTGTCTGGTTTGGGGTTGAATGATTTCCAGGACGGGTGAAATCACGTCTTGGATGTCTGGAATCGCTGACACTCGCGGGTCAGGAGCGGGCTCAGCTGAATCGCTGTCTCGCAGGTCACCCTGGCACACGGTCTGTTCATCTCGCCGACCCTTCGCAGCGAGGCCCGTGCCTTCTCCAGGGCCGACGCTGGATCCCCCCCCTGGCGCCGCTCGTTCTCGGCTTCGAGGAGGCGGTTCAGCACCCACTCCGCGAGCAGCCAGGAGTCCTCTGGCGGGTCTCCGGAGACGGAGCGGAGCACCTCGAATGCCTTCTTCAGCGACGGACGGGGATCCCGGCCGAGCACGAAGTCATGGTGGGCGTGGAGCCGATGCGCGCGCGCCGTCCACAGCGCGACGACCTGGGGGCTGGAGCCGACCTGTTCGAGCCGGGCCAGTGCGTGGAAGAGCGCCTGGAGCGCCTCGGGCGCCTCGCGCCTCCGGGCGATCTCCGCTTCGAGCCGGACCGTCGATGCCTCCAGCAATCCGCCCACGGGCAGCGCGAACTTGGAGTCGAGCGCCAGGGCCTGCTCGTATTGTTGGGAGGCCTTTTCCAGCAGCGGCGTGGCCTCCCGTCCCATCGCGAGGGCTCTCGTGGCCTCCCCGAGATACGCCTCGCCCAGCTCGTTGTGGGCCCAGGTGAAGCCCGGCTCCAGGGAGAGGACTCGCTGGTACGCCGCGATGGCCGGCTCCATGGACGCCTCGCGGTCCAGCGCGGGCAGGAGCCGGGCCCGAAGGTAGAGGGCCTGCGCCAGCGCATAATGGGCCATGACATCCCGGGGGCGCGCTCTCATCCCCTCCTCGGCGGCCTTGAGTGCCTCCTCCACCACGGGGAGCGTGTCCTTCGAGACGCTGCCGCCCAGCACATGCACTTGCGCCAGGAGCACGAGGGCCCGCTGCACCAGGGCCTCGCCCTCCTTCGAGCTCGAACGCACCGCGCGGTTGCACGCCACCTCCGCGGCCTCGAAGGACGGGCCGGGCGGCAGGCCCCGCGAGGAGTCCGCCCACCCCATCTTCTCCCAGAGCTCGCACTCCGCCCGGTGGATGGAGGGGTCGCTCCTGCCCATCTCCGATGCCACCCGGTACGCCCGCGAGGCACGCTCGAAGTAGCCCTTCATCTTCTCGTAGTCGAACGCCGCGTCATGCCGGTACTTGCTGCCCTCGGCGTACAGCGCATCCCCCTCGAGCTTCTTCGGCTCGTACATCCAGGGGGCCTTGTCGAAGGCCGCCTTCGCCTTCGCGATCGCCTCTTCGTGGTTGCCCTCGTACAGCGCGATCAATCCCTCCACGTACTCGGGCACCTCGAGCCTCGACCCCATCGCCGCCCGCAGGTGGAGGAGCGCGGGCGCGCGCAGCTCCTTGTCGAGCAGCGCCACCTTCTCCTGCCGCTCCCGTGGTTGGGTGATGCGCCGGGTGTCCTCCAGGGCGCGCCGGAAGAGCTCTCCGAGCGCTCTCCCAAGCGCATACTCGAGGCTCGCCGACGAGTACCCGGCCGCGAGCGCCTTCTCCAGGTGCTCCCGGGCCCGCGCGGGCTCTCCGAGCGCGAGGTACCCCAGCCCGAGCGCGTGGTGTCCGGGTCCTCGTCCGGCCTCGCCCGACGCGCGCAGGTGCTGTTCGAGCTCCACGAGCCGGGCGCGCACCACGTCCCGCTCTCGCTCCACGTCATGGAGCGGCAGCCCGTACGCCGCGCGGAGGAACAGCTCCATCTCCTTCACGCTCTCGCCCAGCTCGCGGGCCAGCCGCGCCTGCTCCTCCGCGTGCCGCTGGGCACCCACCCAGGCGGCTCCAAGTCCGAGCGCTCCCAGCACGAGGGCCCCGAGGCTCACCGTGAGCAACTTGTGCCTGAGTGCCTTCTTCCGGAGGCGGTAACCCCAGGAGGCCTGCTTCGCCAGGATGGGCTCGCCGTCCAGGACGCGCCGCAGATCCTCCGCGAGCGCCCGCGCGGAGTCGTAGCGGCGCGCCGGCTCCCGCTCGAGGCACTTCATCACGATGGTCTCGAGGTCCCTCGGGACTCCCGGCTTCACCTGCCCCAGCAGCGGCGGGTCCTCCTGTACCGACATCAGGAGCAACTTCCACGGGTGCTCCGAGACGTAGGGGGGCCGGCCGGCGATCACGTCGTACAGCGTCGCCCCCAGCGAGTACACGTCCGTGCGGCGGTCCAGCTGGTGCACGTCCCCATTGGCCTGCTCCGGCGACATGTATGCGGGCGTGCCGAGCACCTCACCCGTCTGGGTCTGCCCCTGCTCCGCGACTTCGCGCGCCAGGCCGAAGTCCACCACGTACGGCTTCCACGTCCCGTCCTCGCGCCGCTCGACGAGGATGTTCCCCGGCTTGAGGTCCCGGTGGATCATCCCCTGCCGGTGCGCCTCGTGCACCGCGGTGGCGACCTCCTGAAGCAGCTTCACCTGCTGCTCGAGCGTCATGCGCTCGCGCACGCGCGACAGCGGCTCCCCGTCGATGTACTGCATCACGATGTACGGCTCTCCATCCGCCAGTCCGGCCTCGTACACACCGCACACGTGCTCGTGCTGGATGCGCGCCTGGGCCCGCGCCTCGGCGATGAACCTCCGGCAGAGCGATGGCTCACTGTTCTTGAGGAGCTTCAGCGCGATGGGGCGGCCGAGTCGCGGATCCTCCGCCCGGTACACCGTCCCCATCGCGCCTTCGCCAGCGAAGCGGATGTCCTCGTACCGCGCGGCGAGGGACGGAGGCGGCCTTCTGCGCACGGGAGGTGACTCGGCCCCTTCCTTCATGAAAGTCGGAGCGAGCCCGTGAGCGCTCTGGCTGTCCTTCGTCGACATGGGACACTCCTGCGCTGGCCCTTCCTCCCCAGCAGGGGACACGTTCCCCGGAAGGTGCCGCGAGATACGAACACCGAGGTAAGCATCCCCTCGGAGTCCTCCCATGGGATCTTCGTTGAATTGACAGTTATTCTATGTTTTGCTAAAATGACGAGGATTCAGAGGCGTATCAGGTCGCGAGGCATCTGCCGCGGGTGGTCCAGTGGGCGTGTTATCGATGCCCGTGGAGGACAGATTGCCAGCGTCTTTGTCATTCTCTCACAAACAGAGCCGCCTCCCTCTGGATGAGAGGCGTCCAGACGAGTCAGCGGCTCTTCTCGTCCTCACTCCAGCACGGGAGGGGGCACGGGCTGAACCGGGTGATGACGGGCCCGCATGGGTTGATGGCCACGGTGCGGCGGTACTCCGGGTCCTTCCACGCCCGGATGATCAGCTCTCTACGACTCATGGCGTCCTCCTTGTCATGCCCTCGATGGGGCATCTGGGTGGAGCCGCCCGTCGTGCCTGTGACTTCACATGAGCGGAATCGTCAGACCGGTGGCGCCTCCTCCCGTCCCATGGAGGCTTCGCGCTGCGCGTAGTCGGACATGCCCTCGAAGTCCACTAGCACGCAGGGCTCGTCGCCCACTACCCACGCATCGTGTCCGGGCGGAATGTAGGCCACGTCCCCCGCGTGAAGCGTCTTCCGGGTGCCGTCGTCCATGACGACCTCCATGCTCCCGGAGACGTAGTAGCAGGTGTGGGCAACCTGGCAGCTCTTCGTCCCGGCGATGGGCTGGATGTCCTTCGACCATATCCACCCGGGCTCGAAGACGGCCAATCCCATGGTACGGCCGTCGAGATGGATGACGTCCACATGGCCATGCGCGATGAAGGACCGTCGCTCATCGGGTTGGGAGAACGTCTTGGTGATTAGCTGGCTCATGGCATTCACCTCCGTGTCCGGGGACCGGTTGGTTGCTACTCAAGAGGAAGTTGGGAATGCGCCCGGGCCCGGGCCAGTGTGGACCTTCGTTCGAGAGAGGGAAGGCCCAGCCAGATGCCTACGTTCCCGGCATGCACTCGGTTGGTGGCCGGCACGATGAGCGCGAGCTGGTGGATTCATGGGCGGAGCGCGGGAATCGAGTAGGGCGCCCAGCGGTCCTTCCACGGGCGTGCCTGTTCGAGTTGATACGCGAGGCCGAGGAGCAGCGCGTCGGCGCCGGGGGCCGCGGCGAAGTGGGTGCCGATGGGCAGACCGCCATCCGGGAAGTGAAGGGGGACGGACATGCCGGGGCAGCCCGCGATGTTCTGGATGGGCGTGTAACCGACGGCGCGCGCCGTGCGGCGGAGCAGCTCCTCTCGCCCGAGAACCGGCGAGAGGTGCCCGATGGGCCAGGGTTCGGTGGCGATCGTCGGCGTGAGCACCACGTCGTACCCTCGGGTCGCCTCGTGATAGGTGTGCACCGCCCGTGCGAAGACGGCGCGCGATTGAGGCAGCGCGTCGGGACCGCGGGCGAGGAAGGTGTCGACCAGCGCCCAGGTGAACGGCTCGAGCTCGTCGCTCTGCACGGGAATGTCACGCGTTCGATCGACCAGCTCGACGACGCCCGCGATGGCCGCACCCGACACCAGGAAGAACGCGTCGCCCAGCGCGGGGCCGTCGAAGGCGGGCGGCGCGATCGGCTCGACCTCGTGACCGAGCTCGGTGAGCAGCGCCACCGCCTCATCGTAGGCGCGGCGCACCGCGGGCTCCGGCTCCGAGCCCATCACCGTCCGCGTCCAGGTCGCGATGCGCAGCTTGCGAGCGATCGGATCGCGCACGAAGCCGACGGGCGCACCCCTCGAGCGATCCTCGGTGATCGACAGGAACAACGCGCTGTCACGCACCGAGCGGCTGATGCAGTGATCGCTCGTCATGTCCCCGAAGTCCGAGCTGGCGAAGCTCGCCGACACCGTGAGACCACGGCTCGGCTTGAAGCCGAAGAGGCCGCACGCCGACGCGGGGATGCGGATTGAACCGCCGCCGTCGTTGGCGTGCGCGAGCGGGACGAGCCCCGCGGCGACGGCGACCGCGCTTCCCCCGGATGAGCCCGTGGCCGAATGGGCGAGGTTCCATGGGTTGTGCGTCACGCCCTCGAGCAACGTCTCGGTGCTGCCGATCAGGCCGAACTCCGACGTCGCGCTCTTGCCGACGCACACGAGCCCCGACTCGTCGAGCTGCCTGCCGTACGGCGTCTGTTGCTGGGCGACGTTGGCCGCGAACAGCCGCGAGCCCATCGACCAACGCATTCCCGGCCACGGCGTGGCGTCCTTCACCAGGAACGGCACCCCGGAGAACGGTCCCGGCTTCGCCGGGCGGGTGGGCTCGCGAGCGACCGTGACGACCGAACGCAACAGCGGGTTCAACGCGTCGATGCGCGCCAGGCACGCGTCGAACAACTCGGCAGCGGAGACCTCTCCCCGAGCACACAGCTCCGCCTGGGCCATGCCGTCGAGGCGAGCGAGAGACACCATGTCCTTCATCGGTTACCCCTGTTCTGGAACGGAAACGACCTTCTCTTGATTTCCCTCGCGGTCAAGGTCTCGCCGCATGAGAGTGACAGCATGACTGAACGTCCCGAGCTGTTGGCTTCATATTGGACCATCGCGGGCGGCGCCGAGCCGCATACCGATCGTGAATACAGTCCCATCGATTTTCGTGACCGTGTATCGGCCGCCGCCAGGGCGGGCTTCCGCGGCATGGGCATCTGGCATGCGGATCTCGCGCATTCGTTGAAGCGCTACACGCTGACCGAGATGAAGCGCATTCTCGACGATCACGGCATCGTGCACGTCGAGCTCGAGTTCCTGACCGACTGGTTCGTGGACGGTGAGCGTCGCGTGGCATCCGACCAGACCCGGCGCATGCTGCTGACGGCCGCGCGGACACTGGGCGCCCGTCACGTGAAGGTGGGCGACTTCCTGCGCACGCCCTGTCCGATGCCACGGTTGATCGAAAGCTTCGCCAGGCTGTGTGAAGACGCTTCCGAGCATGGCACGCGCATCGGCTTCGAGCTCATGCCTTTCTCCCACATCGACTCACTGGCCAAGGCGCTCGAGCTGGTGACCGGCGCCAACGCGCCGAACGGCGGCATCGTCTTGGACCTGTGGCACATCGTGAAGCTGGGCATTCCGTACCAGGCGGTCGCGGAGTTTCCCGGCAGCTACATCGTCGGCATCGAAATCAACGATGGACGGTTGCGGTCGATGCCGGACCTCGTCGAGGAAACCACCCAGTACCGCAACCTCTGCGGAGATGGTGAGTTCGACGTGCGAGGCTTCGTCGACATCATGTTGGCGGCGGGGTACCGGGGCCCGTGGGGCATCGAGGTGCTGTCGAAAGCACTCAGGCAGCTCCCGATCGAGGAGTCGACCCGCCGAGCGCATGACACGACGTTGGCTCAGTTCCCGGGGTTGAAGAAATAGGTCAAATGACCTATATTCTTCCCATGCGTACTCGGGAAATCATCGTGAGGGACACGCTTCGGTACGACCCCAACGGAGCCGTGGTGCTCGCGGGGGGGTATGGCGTCGTCGGCGGTGAGGTAGCCCGGATGCTCCGGGCCCGTCATCCCTCGCTGCCGCTGGTGCTGACAGGACGGACACCCTCACGGGGCGAAGCCCTGGCGGCGGAAGTGGGGGCGTCGCTCCACGCGATGGACATCGCGGGCCCGGCCCCGCTCGACCTCTCCGCACGTGCCGTCGTCACCCTGGTGAATGATCCCCTGGACCGGCTGCTGCGCGCGTGCGTTCACGCGGGCATTCCCTTCGTGGACATCACCCGCTGGACGGCGCGTGTGCAGCAGGCCCTGGCCTGGGCGGCGGTGGAGCCGCCCCGAGCCCCTGTCGTCCTCGCCTCCGGATGGATGGGAGGCATCGTCCCGCTGGTGGGGGCGGCACTTGCCCGGGAGCTGGGCAGCGCGCACTCCATTGATACCTCCATCCTCTATGACCTGGCCGACCGGGCGGGCGAGGACTCGATCGAGTTCATGGACCGCATGCACCTGCCCTTCGAGGTGATGGAGGAGGGACGGCGCCGGGAGGTGGAGCCACTGACCGGAGCGCGCCGGGTCGAGCTCGCGGGCCGGCACCGCCGGGTGGTCCGGCTCGATACGCCCGAGCAGCTCACGCTCCCTCTGGTGCTGGGCGCGCGGACGGTCTCCACGCGCATTGGCTTCAGCGACGAGTCGGCCACGCTCGCGTTCCGGGCCCTCCGAGGGCTGGGTCTCATCCACCTGCTTCGAGGGGATCGTTTCCGGGGTCTGCGTCGCGCCCTGTTGCGCAGCTCGGGGCAGGGGGGCCAGGCCGTGGTTCGCATCGAGGTCTCCTCCGGCGGAGGGTCGCTCACGGCCACGTTGGTGGATGCGCGGGGTCAAGCCCACCTGACCGCCGCCGGAGCCACCCTGGCACTGGAGCGTGCGCTCGGGCTGGATGGAGACGCGCCTCCTCGGGGAGTCGCCTTCCCGGAGCAGACCCCGTCGCCCGAGCGGGCGCTCGCGGCGCTGCGCTCCCTGGGAGTGGAGCTCGAGGTACGGCGCGGCGCGGAAATGGAGAGGCGGGCGGCATGAGCACCCGCGGTGCCTCCCGCAAGGGCCAGGAGCGGAGCGAAGCCATCCTCGACGCGGCGGAACGGCTGCTCGTGGACGAGGGACACGCGGCCCTCACGCTGCGCGGGGTGGCGCAGCGGTCCGGCATCCGGCTGGGCAACCTGCAGTACTACTTCGCGACTCGCGAGGACCTGGTGCGGGCCCTGCTCGCGCGCGTCCTGGAGCGGGCGACGGCGCGGCTCGAGGAGCGGATGGGCGCGGCGGGAGACCCGGCCGAGGCGCTCGACGAGACATTGAAGGCCCTGTTGGAAGACCAGTTGGATCCCGCCAGCTACCGGCTCTTCTACGACCTGTGGGCCCTGGCGGCGCGGGAGCCCGCCATCGCCGCGGAGCTTCGGGCTTTCTACTCGCGCTATACCGACGCGGTGGCGGAGCGGCTGGGCCAGTTGGCTCCAGAGACGTCCCGCGCCGAGACCCGCGCACGAGCGGAGCTGCTCGTGGCCCTGCTGGAGGGACTCTCGCTCTTCCGGTCCGGAACGGTGGGCGCGCCCGACCGGAATGTGGAGGCTGAGCTGCGGCGCGTGGTGTCATGGCTCACGGCGGGGAGCGAGCGCGCACCGCCAGCGCCAGGACGGGGCGGCCGGACTCCCCGGAAGTGAGCCCGGCCGACTCGGTCAGGTCGATACCATTGGCGTGGGCAGGGGATGGAAGGCGACGCCATCCAGGCCCAGACGTTGGCAGGCGTCGACGAATCGCTCGGTACAGACGATCACGGTGGAGAAGTCCTCCAGTCGGAAGACGTCCAGGTGGTTGGGGAGCGTGGCGGCATCCAGAAGGAGGGGCTTGGGCAGGGTGAGGCCAAAACGGCCACAGCGAGGGCAGGGCGGTTTGCGATCCGGCGGCAGGCAGTCCGGGTGCGCACGGCCCAGGGGGAGGAGCTCCAGTTCGAGCAACTCGGGCGAGTTTCGCTGGCGAAAACGGAGTTGGGTGCGGCAACCCTTGAGCCCACGCAAGTCCTCGGACTGAAGCTTCTCGAGTGCCTCACGCTGTATGAGCAGCCACCAGGGATTGGGAGATACCAGCGGCCCGAAGCGGCCCTGAGCGTTGCCGACCAGCGGACCCAGGGCTGAACCCGGTTCCAGCACGGCTCCCGGAGGCAGGTAGGGGAGAACCAATGCTCGCAGCCGCTCATACTCCTCGATGGGCTCGGCCCGGGCCTTCTCGAAGTTGGCCAAGGAGGCCACCGGGGTCAGATCCACCGAGGGGTACGCTCTGGAATTGTCACCCCAGGTGGCCTTGCACGCAGGGCAGCCGAAGACACCCGGGAGCTTCCATTTGTGCGCGGCGTCAACGTCGCCGGTGTAGCCCGCCTCTCTGTCTTCCTTGATTCTGAAATACCGCATCCCTGTGCTCCTCGGCTCACTTCTGGCAGTAGTAGGGGATGAGCGGGCCATTGATTCCGAACCGGGTCATGAGCACGAATGCGAACCGCCAGATATCCTCTGTGGTGGCGCCTCCGTTCTCATCACGGAACTGTCGCCAGGCCTCATTCCACTGCCCGCCCTTGGGTCCGCCACTGTGCAGCCATCGATGGAAGCTCTCGGGGAGGCGGACGGTGAATGCATGAATGTCGATGTGCTTGCTCTCGAACCATTCAGCCAGGTCCCGGGCTTGCGGGAAGATGTGGTGCTTCTCGAGGGGCTCGGGTGGGAGCATGCACGCGAGCGGGTGCTGCCGCTGCGCGAGCTGCTCGCGAAGCTTCCAGTTGTGCCAGGGAATCTCGAAGATGGGTTCCGGGTAGGAGGGCGCGGCCTGGGGCGGCGCCCACCAGCGGCTGGGATTGCCTACCAGCGGCGGGCGCATGGCCTGGGGCATGGGCCCACGTGCCAGCACCACGGAGTGGGAGTCCTCTACCACCAGGTCCCGGCAGCGCCAGAGGGCGCAGCGCTCCCCGTCACATAGCGGCACCACGCAACTCGGGTCCGTCCGGGCCTCCTCCCACGAGGTCACGGCCTCGGGCGATTCGTCCTCCTCGCGCACTCCCGGGGCAGAGGTGGCGCAGGCGGCCAGTAGCACACCGAGGAGCGCGAGCCATCGGGTGGAGTGATGAAGGGTCTTCTTGGTGGACATACGCGAGCGTGGCGGAGGCTAGGAGTCCTGCCGCCACGGGCGCAAGCCACTGGGAGCGGGCACTGCCGGTACAGCGTTCGGCCTACTCCGCGAGGGCCTTGTCGATGGCGCTTTTGAGCTCGGTGCTCTCGGGTGCCACCGAGCTGGAGAAGGCGGCGCGTACCTGGCCGTCCTTGCCCACCAGGTACTTGTGGAAGTTCCACTTCGGCTCGCCGTGCTTGCGCGCGAGGAACTCGTAGATGGGCGACTGGCCCGCGCCCTTCGTCTTCACCTTCTCGAGCATCGGGAACGTCACCTTGTAGCGGAGCTCACAGAACTTCGCGATCTGCTCCGCGCCGCCGGGCTCCTGGCCACCGAAGTCGTTGGAGGGGATGCCCAGCACCACCACCCCCTTGTCCTTGTACTCGCCCCAGAGCTTCTCCAGCCCCGCGTACTGCGGCGTGTAGCCACATTCGGAGGCGGTGTTCACCACCAGCACCACCTTCCCCTTGTACTCGGAGAGGTTCACGGCCTGGCCATTGAGTCGCTTGGACTGCAGCTCGAAGAAGGACATCGCACGCTCCGCGGAGACGGCGGCCGTACCCAGCAGGAGGGCCGCCACGGTGAGGGGAAGCATTCGGTTTAGCATGGCCTCCCAGATGCCCGAGCCCCTCGCGCGTTTCAACCGGGCTTTCTCAGTGCACCGTCTCGCAGGGGGGAGGGCAGCGGACAGGGGGGCTTCCTTCTGCTGCAGCCCGAGCCAGAGCTCGTCGATGAGCCGCATGTCACGCTTTCGTTGCTCGGAGAGCCGGACCGCCTCGTAGACCGACCGGCCGGTCCGCACGAGCATCCTCCGGATCGTCGCGTCCTGCTCGACACTGGCGATCTGCGAGAGCACCTCCAGAATGCGCAGGATGACCCGGGGCTGCGAGGAGGCGGCGTGGGGAATCTCCCCGAACGCGTCCTGCAGGAAGGGCGCGAGCCCGAAGCCGGGGCGCAGCAGCGTCACCCCACGGATGTGCCGCATCCACCAACCCTGGCCGAGCCGCCCCTTGTGTGCCACCGCCCGCCCCACCGCGCCCAACTCGTTGATCACCATCACCGCCGTGGTGACGTCATTGATGGCGGGCGAGAGCGCCTTGAGGGCCCTGTCTACCAGCTGCCGCACTCCATAGAGCACGTCCTGTTGCGTGGTGCGGTGGCGCCCCCCCGGCGAGCGCGGCGTGCAGCCGTCTCCGTTGCCGCTCGCTCAAGGCCACCGGCGGCCAGAGCGACAGCAGCGGCAGCCCCGGGAAGAGGAAGTCCCCGGTACGCACGTCGAGCCGCACCGTGTGCACCAGGGGGCCCTGTCCTCCAGCCCGTCGGCTCGGCTAGCCTGAGGGCGTGCTCGTTCAGACGCTCCTGCTCGTCCCCCTGCTGTGTGGAACCACTCCCGAACGCGTGGAGCTCGTCTTCGGTGGGGATGTCATTCCCCATGGCGAGGTGAAGGAGGCCGCGGCCGACCATGCGCGTTCCGTCCAGGAGGGGGGCGGCACCGTCCGGTCGCTCAACAACGAGGGATGGGACCACGTCTTCGGGCCCATCACCGACGTGCTGCGCACCGCCGACGTCGCCATGGTCAATCTGGAGACGCCCGTCAGCGGGGACCCCCGCGCGCCCACCGCTCCCCTCATCTTCGACGCGCCTCCCGCCATGCTGCGCGCGCTGGCCTCCGCCGGGGTGGATGTTGTGTCCGTCGCCAACAACCATGCCTTCGACCAGCGCCGCGCGGGTGTCGCCGCGACGTGGAAGCACCTGTCCGAGGCCGGCTTGCGGAGCGTCGGCTCGGGTTCCTCCGAGGCCTCCGCGTGGCAGCCCCTCATCCTCGAGAAGCGCGGGATGCGGATCGGCTTCCTGTCCTTCACCCGGTGGCTGAACGGCGCGCACAACCCGAGCGAGCCGGACACCTCGCCCCATGTCGCCTACGTGCCCTACAACGCGAAGGCGAGTGGGACCTGGCTGGCTCCAGAGGCCGCCGTGGAGCTGGTGCGCGCCGCGGCCCGGCGCTGCGACGCGCTCATCGTCGCCATCCACTGGGGCACCGAGTATTCGCACTCGCCGCATCCGGATGACCGGAAGCTGGCGCGCGCGCTCCTGGAGGCCGGTGCGCTCGCCATCATCGGCCACCATCCCCATGTGCTACAGCCCATCGAGTCGTACCGCACCACCTCCGGACGCGACACGCTCGTCGCCTTCTCCCTGGGCAACCTCATCGCCAACCAGGATCGGTACTACGTCCACGGCCGGCGGTCGGAGGAGGGGGGCAACAAGCGCGACTCCCTGCTGCTGCGGCTCTCGCTCACGCGCCCCGCTCCGGGAGCGCCCGTGTCGCTGGCGGGCACGTCCGTGTTGCCGGTGTGGATCGAGAACAACCATTACGTCGCGCTCGGCCGGGGCAAGGTCGCGCGCCACATCCAGCCCGTGCTCCTCGACGAGGAGCTGCAGGTCATCAACGAGCGGCTGGTGGCGCTCGCGGCCCGGGCCGTCACCCAGCCTCGCGAGGTCCGGCAGGAGCGCACCGCGCTCGAGCGCCGGCTCGACATGGCCCGGCGCCGACGCGAGCTCATCCTCCAGATAGCACTGCCTCCCGGCGCCGACGCGGACGCGGCGAAGTCCGGGAGGCGTCCCGCGGGCGCGGGTTAGCGCTGCTGCTGGCCCGTGCCCGGAGGATTCACGGTGTCCTGATCGGCCTGCCCCTCCTGGTGGTCGAGCCCCTCGTCGCGGAGGAAACCCTCGTCCTCGTCGTCCACGCGGTCCTGCCCGTTGTCACCCGCGCCGCCGGTGCCGGGCTCGTCGAGCGCCGGATCATCCGTCATGTCGTCGGCGCCCGCGCCGCCGGTGCCGGGCTCGTCCAGCGTGCTCTCGTCCCGGGTCGTTCCCGTGCCGCCGGTGCCGGGCTCGTCGAGGGGGCCCTCGTCCTGCGTGGTGCCCGCGCCGCCAGTGCCGGGCTCGTCCAGCGTGCTCGTGTCACCCGTGTCATTCGTCCTGGACGGGTCGAGGGTGTCCTGGTCCTGGGTGGTGCCAGCTCCGCCAGTGCCAGTACCTGTGCCGGTGCTGGTCCCCGTGCCAGTGCCGGTGCTCCCGCCTTGTTGCTGAGAGATGGCCTGCGGGCTCGTCCTGGCCTCCGCGCGCATATTGGCGGTGCTCAGCGCCATGAAGCCCGCGAGCAGTCCAACCAGTGCGAGTCTCGTCTTCCCGGTCATCGTTCCGTCTCCTCGTTGAGATGTCTTGGGGTGTCCGCTGTCAGACCGAGAACGTGGACATGCGGGCCGCGAGGTCGCAGGAGGCGCCTGCCCTCCCGTGCCCTCTCCTGCCGCGCGGGGGACCTCTAGAGCGGGTGTCGGAGGACTCCCCTGGTCGTGGGGCGATGCACGACCCGTGGGGCAGGAGGTAGCGCTTCCGGGAGGGAACGAGATGCCGCAAGTTCCTAGGCGCGGGTTGGCCTCTCGGGTAATGTCCTCCTACGTCTCTTTGTACGTCAGGCACCATGGCATCGAAACGCATCTCTCCGCCCGTCTCGCAGCAGCGCATGGATGACAAGCTGGCCCTCGCACTGGGGGCGGCGGCGCGTGCCGCCCGGCTGCGCGCGGGGCTCACCCAGGCGGAAGCGGCCGAGAAGGTCGGTCTGGCTCCTGGCGTGTACGGCCGCATCGAGCGCGGGGGGATGATGCCCAGCGTCCCGACGCTGCGCCGGCTGAGCATCATCCTGAAGATTCCCTCGGACACGCTGCTGAGCCTGAGTCACACCGAGGTGACGGCCTGGGTGGATTCGCTGCCGGCGAAGGAGGAGCGCTCCCCCGAGCTGCGCAAGCTCGCGCGCTCGCTGCGCACCCTGTCTCCGTCCCAGCTCAAGGTGCTCAACGTCATCGCCACCGCGCTCACGCGCTGATTCTCACGTTGGGAGGCGCGGTGCGTGTCGGGTCGATGAGTCTCGCGGCGCGGTGGTGGTACGCCCTCAAGCCGGCCAGCTGGCCGAAGGTGTTCGTCCCGGCCCTGTTCGGCCAGGCCGTGGGCGCGGCCACCGCGGGCCGGCTGTCCGCGGGGGCGCTCCTCTTCGGCGCGGTGTGGATGCTCGCGGATGTCGCCTTCGTCGTGCTGCTCAACGACTGGGGAGACCGCGAGGTGGATGTCCTCAAGCGCCGGATGTTCCCCCAGGGCTGTTCGCCGAAGACGATCCCCGATGGCATCCTCTCCGCCGGGGCGGTGCTCGCGGCGGGACTGGGGGCGGGGGTCGTGGCGCTGCTCGTTGCGTGGGTGGCGGGGCTCGCCCTGGAGCGTCCGCTGTTGCCACACCTGGCGGCGCTGGGCCTGTTCGTCTTCGTCGCCTACACGTTGCCGCCGCTGCGGCTGAACTACCGGGGCGGCGGTGAGTTGCTGGAGATGGTGGGCGTGGGCGTCGTGCTCCCCGCGCTGCATGCCTATGCCCAGTGTGGCGAGTGGGCACCCGCATGGCTGGTGGCTCTGTCCCCGGGCATGCTGGCGCTGTCGCTGTCGAGCGCCCTGGCGAGTGGATTGTCCGACGAGGAGAGCGACCGGGCCGGAGGCAAGCGCACCTTCACCACGCTCCTGGGCAACGCGGTGGTCCGCGCGGGCTCGGAGGTGCTGCTGGCGCTGGGCGCGCTCCTCTGGCTCGTGGCGGCCTGTCTGACCGAGGACGCACCGCCGCCCGGTGCGGTGGTGCCGGCCGTGCTGCTCACGTTACTGTTCGGTGTGCGGTTGGTGCGGAGGAGTCCGGGCGCGGTGACGAATGCCTTCGGCGCGCAGTCGGCGTACAAGGCGGAGCTGCATCGCGCCATCTGGTGGGGCACGTTCACGCTGTCGGCGCTGGTGCTCGTCGCGAGCTGGAGAGGGCCTGGGTGAGAGGACTGCCGGAAGACATCCTCGCGGGACTCGAGCGGTTGGCGCCGCTGCTCGGCGGGGGCGCTTCGCTCGATCCCAGCCGTTCGCGCGCGCTCCTGCCCGTGGAGCTGGCGGCGAGGGTGATGGACGGCCTGGGTGACGTGGCGCGGACGCGAGCCTTCGCCGAGGGGCTGGGCGAGCTGGTGCGGGTCTTCGCGGAGGACTTCCCGGACAACATCTTCTGGGACCTCGACTACCTGGCCTGTTGCATGTGGAACGCCGGAGGGCCGGGAGAGATAGAGGGCTTCGCGCGCCGGGTGGTGGGGCTGTGCCGTGGTTTCGGCAACAAGTCGGAGCTGCGCTTCCGTTACGCCCACGACTTCCTGTACGGCTACGACTGGGCCCGCTGGGTGTCGCGCCAGCCCGAGGCGCGTGCGGCCATCGGTCCGTTCGACCTGGTGTTCTTCGACTACCTCGATGCCCGGCGCCAGACGTTGCTGGAGCTCATCGCCCGCAACGACGCCAAATACGGGCAGCTCCAGGGCCCGGAGTTCCGCAACCCCTTCTTCTTCTGTCGCGAGCCTCGCGAGGAGGCGCACCTGCACCAGGTGCTCGCCCAGGCGGACCTCATCCCCGTCAAGGCCTGGCGGCTCGATGGCGAGCGCCGCTGGGACCTCCCGTTCACCGATCTGCGCACCGAGGCCGCGCGGCGTCTGGGTCTCTCGCGGGATGCCACGTCGTGAGCCGGGCGTGGCTCCAGGCCTCGCGGTTGCCCTCGCAGTCGTACATCGCGCTCCCGTTGCTGCTCGGTCAGCTCGTCGCCGTGCGCATGCGGGGACAGCCGCTCGACCTCGGGACGCTGGTGGGTGTCCAGCTCTTCGGGCTGCTCGACCAGCTCTTCATCGTCTACGCCAACGACTGGGCGGACCAGGAGACCGACCGCCGCAACCGGACGCCCACCGTCTTCTCCGGCGGCTCCCGCGTGCTCGTCGAGGGCCGGCTCTCGCCGCGTGCGATCGGCACGGCCGCCCTGGTCTGCGCGGGCTCGCTGCTGGCCGTGTCGGTGGGGCTGGCGGTGGCCCGTGGCGCACCGCTGCTCGTGCCGCTGGCGGTGCTGGCGCTGGGGCTGCTGTGGGCCTACAGCTATCCGCCACTCCGGCTCTCCTATCGGGGCGGTGGTGAGGCGTTGCAGGCGGTGGGTGTCGCCGGGGTGTTGCCGCTCTATGGGTACCTCGCGCAGGGCGGAGCGCTCGGGAGCTTCCCCTGGGCGCTCGTCGCGCTCCTGCTGCCCACCCACCTGGCCTGTTCCATCGCCACCGCGCTCCCCGATGAGCCCTCGGACCGGGAGAGCGGCAAGCTCACGTTGCCAGCACGGATAGGCGGCGAGCGGGCCTCGTGGGGCATCCTGGCGCTCAACGGGCTCACGTTGGCGCTGGCCCCGTTCGGCATGGCGTCGGTGGGACTGAGCGCGGGGGCGTGGTGGCTCGTGCCCGCGCTGGCGGCGCTCGCGGTGCCGCTGGTGCGTCCCGCGCCTCCCGGCTCGAAGCGCGTCCAGGTCCGGGTCGCCGCCGCCATCACCGCCACCCTGGCGGCGGTCGCGCTCCCCCTCCTCCTGCTGGCGGCAAGCTGAGAGCTCCATGACGTACGAGTTCCTCGTCCTGGCGCTCCTGTTCCTGATTCCGGGGGCCCTCGTCTGGCTCGTGCGCGCGGACCTGCGCGGGTTGATGGGGCGGGTGGCGCTGTGCTCGCTCCCGTTCGCGGCGACCGAGTGGCTGTTCTATCCGGAGTACTGGGCCCCGCGGTTCCTGTTCGACCTGGCGGACCGGCTCGGCTTCGGCATCGAGGACGTGCTGTTCGTCGTCGGGCTCGGTGCCTTCTCGTGCAGTGCCTACGCGGTGGTGTTCCGCCGGACGGTGGTCTCCCAGAGCGGCGGCGTGAGGCCGTGGCCCCGGGCGGTGGGCGCCATCGTCCTCGTGCTGGCGGTGGCCGGGCTGTTGCTCGCCGTGGGCGTGCCCATCCTCTACGCCTCGGTGCTGGCGATGGTGGGGGTGGTGGTGGGCCTGCTGGTGACGCGCCCGGACCTGGTGGCGCCGAGCCTGTGGGGCGCACTGGTGTCGGCGGCCATCTACCTCGGGCTGTGCCTGGTCTTCGAGTGGCTCGTCCCCGGTGTCTTCGAGCGCACGTGGAGGCCGAGCCTCCTGCTGCGGGGCAGGTTGCTCGGCGTTCCACTCGATGAGCTGCTGTACGGGTGGGGCTCGGGGTTCGCGGCGACGGCCTTTCCGGCCTGGGCCTTCGGGCTGCGCTTCGTGCCGCTCACCGCGACGGACTCAAGGTAGCGCGTCCAGGGCCGCGAGGAGCCGGTCGACGTCCGCGAGGGTGTTGTAGTGCAGCAGCGAGACGCGCACCGCGCCCTCGGGCATGAGGCCCAGCGCCTGCATGGCCAGGGTGGCGTAGTAGTGGCCCGCGGCCACGCCCACTCCCCGCTGGGCGAGGTGCTCGGCCACCGCGCGCGGCGCGACTCCGGGCACGTTGAAGCAGAAGGTGGCCGTCCGACCCTTGGGCTCGGGGATGCCGTACAGCCGCACGCGCGGGTGGGCGCGCAGCCGCTCCAGCGCGGACTCCAGCAGCGGACGCTCCAGGGACTCGATGCGGCGATAGGCCTGCTCCAGTCCCGCGCGCCCGGGCTGCCCACCACCGAGCACCTCGCGCACGTAGCGCAGCGTGCCCAGCCAGCCCGCGAGGGCCTCGTGGTTGGCGGTGCCGGGCTCGAACTTCTGGGGGCTGTCGTCGGGGACGAACCAGAGCTTGTCCGCCGGCAGCCGGGGCAGCAGCTCGCGGCGCACGTACATGCAGCCCATGTGGGGTCCAAAGACCTTGTACGGCGAGAACACGGCGAAGTCCGCGTCCCAGCCCTTCATGTCGGGCAGCTGATGCGGGCTGGAGTGCACCGCGTCGATGATGCTCCACGCGCCCACGGAGTGGGCCAGCTCGGTGGCACCGGCCACATCCGGCATCGTGCCCACCGAGTTGGCGGCGGCCGTCACCGCGACCAGCCGGGTGCGCGAGGTGAGCAGCGAGCGCAGATCCGCGAGCTCCAGACGTCCCTCGGGCCAGTGCGCGCGCCACACCTTCACCACGGCGCCCTGGGCCTCCAGCCAGCGCCAGGGGCTGGCATTGGACTCGTGCTCGAGCTCCGAGACGATGACCTCGTCTCCGGGCTGGAAGAGCCGGGAGAAGGCGCGCGAGAGCTGGAAGGTGAGGGCGGTCGCGCTGGTGCCGAGCATGACCTCCTCGGGCTGACAGTGGAGGAACTCGGCGGTAGCGGCGCGGGCCTGGGCCTTCACCTCGGTGGCGCGCACGGAGGCCGCGTAGGGCTGGCCCACGTTGCAGCTGCCGCTGGTGAGGAACCCGGTGATGGCGTCGATGGTGTGCGAGGGCACCTGCGCACCGGCGGCGTTGTCGATGTAGCTGAAGCCCGACCGCAAGGCGGGAAAGTGCTCGGCGAAAGGGGAGGTCATGACGCACGAGAGCATAGCCTCGGGCGGGGGGCGCCGGTACGCTCCGCCGCCCTATGCGCGTCATCACTCAGCATGCGTTCGGTGGAGTCGAGCAGTTGGTGGAAGCGGACTGGCCCCTACCCGAGCCGGGCCCTGGAGAGGTGCGGGTGCGCATCCGGGCCGCGTCCTTCAATCCCATCGATCTCTACTTCCGCCAGGGAAGATTCGGCGGCCGGCTGCCGCAGGTCCTGGGGAGGGACCTCTCCGGCGTGGTGGATGCACTGGGCGAGGGGGTGAAGGGACTCGCCGTGGGGGACGCGGTGTATTGCTACCGGGCGGGACAGGGCAGCAATGGCTCTCACGCGGAGTACACCTGTGTGCCGGCGGTGCTGGTGGTCCCCAAGCCCGCGCGTCTGGGTTTCGCCGAGGCGGCCGCACTGCCCGTGGTGGCGCTCACGGCGTGGCAGTCCATCACCCGGGCACGCGTCCAGCGCGGCGAGGCGGTCTTCGTCGCCGGAGGCGCGGGCGGCGTGGGTTCCATGGCGCTCCAACTGTTGCGCCACCTGGGAGCCCACCCCCTCCTGACCACGGCCGGGAGCGACACGAGCGCCGACTACCTGGTGCGCCAGCTCGGCGTGGAGCCCGGCCACATCCTCCGCTACCGCGGGCTGTCACGTGAGCGGTTGCTCTCGGAGCTGCTGGCGATGAACGGCGGGCGGCCCGTGCCCGTGGCCCTGGACTTCGTCGGCGGCACCATGAAGGAGCTGTGCTTCGACGCGGCGGCGGTGGAGGGGCGCGTGGTGTCCATCGTGGAGGAGCCGGCGGACTCCCCCATCAACCTCTGGGACGAGACGCGCAGTCCGCTCATCCTCCGCTCGCTGGAGTTCCACTTCGTCCAGCTCGGCGCGCGGGCCCGTTACGCTCCGCGCGAGACGTGGAGCCTCTACCGCGAGCAACTCGAGACGCTCTCCCGGCTCATCGAGGAGGGCGTCCTGAATCCACCCGCGGTGCGTTCCGTGGGCCCGCTGTCGGCGGCCTCCGTGCGCGAGGCCCACCGGTTGCTCGAGGAGGGCCGCGTGCAGGGGAAGCTCGTCGTGGAATGCGGCTGAGCTTCCCGCGTCTGTCTTTTAGGGCACTGCTGGAAAAGTGCAGCGAGGGCGTCAGTGCAACGAGGTGCCGGCCTCGTCGAGGTTCACCTTCTCGTTGTCGCCCGGACGGTACGGCTCGCCGGTGATGACGCCCTTCACGAAGCCCACCAGCTGCACCATGCGGCTGTTGGGAGTGTCCCAGTACTCGGCTTTGTTCACTTGGACACAGATGAGGGCGAGCTCGGGGTCATCGAGCCCCTCGGGGAACCAGGCCTTGAGGGTGGGGTTCCACAGCTCGCGGGCCTTCTCCTTGTCGAGCACCAGACGGGCCAGCCCGCTCACCGACACGTAGCGGTCCCGTCCCGGCTCCGAGTACGAGAGGTTGACGTGATGGTCCCGCTCCACCGCGTCCACCTTGGGCGAGTGCTCGCGGGTGAAGAACCACAGCTCTCCATCGAAGTCCCGGTCGTGGGTCCACATGGGGCGGCTGCGCAGGGTGCCGTCCTCCTCGACCGTCGTCATCATCGCGACCTTGATGCCGCGGATGAGCTCGCTCAAGTGCGCGATGGGATTCTTCTTCTCCGTCTTCTTCGTGGCCATTCCTGCCTCCCGAGCGCTCACGGTAAGCAGGGAGGAAGAAGGTGACAGGCGCGTGGATGTCGCTCCCTCGCCCGCACGCCAGGTGGGCCTTGCCGTGAGGGGCTTCACGAGACGGGTGTTGCTCGCCAGGCAACTATCGAACCGTGAGCGTGGCGTTCTCCACATTTGAGAAAGCGTTACCGGATTGCTCTTGTACGCGGAGTATTGGAGCCTTCGCCCCTGTCGTGTGTCCGCGAGGGCTCGCTCTCGGCGTCGCTGTGCAGGCGGGCAGGCCCTATGTACGCTGTGATGACTGTTCATCGCGGTTTACGCCGAACTCTTCGAACAGGGGGAACAGTAATGGCTGGCATCCTGGGCATCGAGGGCCTGTCTACGGCACAGGTCCAGGAAGAGCTGCAACGTGGAGGAAGGTTCGTCGTCTTCGAGTACTGCGTGTCCTTCTTCGTCACGACAACGCGGCGCTCCTCCGACGTCTACTTCGTCCGCGCGGGACAGGGCACGTTTGGCCTGAGTCTCGGCTACACACTGCTGTCACTGCTGCTCGGCTGGTGGGGCCTGCCGTGGGGGTTCGTCTACACACCCCTGGTGCTGGCCACCAACCTGTTGGGGGGCAGGGACGTGACGGAGATGGTGGTGCCCTCGCTGCTCGCGCCCCGGTACGACCCGCACCTGGGTTGTTAGCTCCTCCGCGCGCGCTCACATCACCGCTTCCCACGAGAAGTGGGACATGAAGATGGAGCGCCGGCCGAGGTGGTAGGTGAGCGCGAAGTCCGCGTAGTCGTACGCGCCCGGCCTGGGGAGCTGGAAGCTCCGGCCCGCGGAGAGCTGAGCACACGAGGCCACCAGGGCCATGTGTGTGAAGGCCTGGGGGAAGTTGCCCATCGCCTCGCCCGTGCCCGGCACCGCCTCCTCCGCGTAGAGGCCCACGTCATTGGCCAGGCTCAGCAGGTGTCGCAGCAATTCCTCCGCTTCCTGCGTCCTCCCCGAGTGCACCAGCACGTCATGCAGCCAGAAGGAGCACAGCAGGAAGGTTGCCTCCCCGCCGCGCAGTCCATCCGGAGCGTGGTAGCGGAAGAGCAGCCCGTCCCGCTCCAACAACCGGCGCACCTTCTCCACCGTGCGGCTCACCAGCGGGTGGGCCGACGGGAGGAAGCCGAGCGCGGGAAGCTGCAGCACCGACGCATCCGCCCTGTCCGAGCCCACCGCCTGGGAGAACCACCCATCGCGCCCGCCCTCGCGCAGCAGATACTCGCGCAGCAGCGTGCGCTCGCGCGACCAGCGCCCCACCGCCGCCGGCAACCGCCGCGCCCGCGCGATGCGCAGCCCCCGGTCCAGCGCCACCCAGCACAACAGCTTCGAGTGGATGAAGTGCCGGGGCTCGTCGCGGATCTCCCACAGGCCCTGATCCGGCTGGCGCCAGCGCTCGCACACGCCGTCCACCAGCCCGCGCAGGAAGTCCCACGTCTCCGCCGTCATCCGCCCGCCCATCTTCGAGAAGAGCCACGCCCCCTCGAGCATCTCCCCGAAGACGTCGAGCTGCAGCTGCTTCACCGCTCCGTTGCCCACGCGCACGGGCCGTGCGCCCTGGTGGCCTTCCAGGTGGGGCAGCTCCACCTCCGGAAGCCGCCGGTGGCCACGGATGCCGTACATGATTTGAACGTCCTCGGGGCGGCCCGCGCTGGTGCGCCCCAACCAGTGCCGGAAGGCGACCGTCTCCTCCCGGTAGCCCAGGAGCATCAGGGAGATGAGCGTGAGCGTCGTGTCCCGCAGCCAGGTGTAGCGGTAGTCCCAGTTGCGCTCGCCGCCCGGCTCCTCGGGCAGGGACGTGGTGGGGGCCGCGATGATGGCGCCCGAGGGCGCGTACGTGAGCGCCTTGAGCACCAGCGCCGAGCGGCGCACCGCCTGCGTGTACTCGCCCTCGTAGGCGCAGTGGGAGATCCACTCGCGCCAGAAGGTCACGGTCTCCTCCAGCCGCCGGCGCATCGCGTTCTGGTCCGGCATGTCCTCCAGGGCGCGCTGGACGAGCGAGGGCGTCCACGCCGCCTCCACCCAGGCCTCGTCTCCGGGCCGCAGGCGCCAGCGGGCGCGCAGGGCGTTCTCGTGCGCGGAGAGCGGGCGCGTGGCCGTCACCCAGAGCGCGTCCGCGCCCCCCACCAGCTCCGCCGTCCGCGGCGAGGTGAGGCGGATGTGTGGCACGAAGGCCCCGTACTCGAAGCGCGGCGCCACCACCACGCGGGCCGTCACCTCGCCACCGACGCAGCGCAGCCGGCGCAGCAGCGAGTGCCGCGTCCCCACGCGCGAGCTGCGCGCCAGCGCCAGGCGCACGGGCATGCAGTCCGTCACCTCCAGCACTCCGGTGGGCGTGGTGAAGGTGGTGATGAGCACATTGGTGTCGTCGAGGTACCGGCGTCTGGATTGATAGGGACCCTCGGGGCTCACCCGGAAGGAGCCACCCTGGCGCATGTCGAGGATGCGGCAGAACACCGCGGCGGAGTCGAACCGGGGGAAGCAGGCCCAGTCGATGGAGCCATCACGGCCCACCAGCGCCGCGGAATGGCAGTCGCCCAGCAAGGCGTAGTCGTCGATGCGCTGCCGCATTCCAGCCCCCGAGGCCCCTCCACGGCCTGGGGCCTCCACCGTGATTGAGTACGGCCGGGAGCCGTTGCAACAAGGAGGCGGGCGAGCGTGCGCCACCGTGTTCAGTCATGGGCCTGCGCGAGCAGCCGGCGCGTGGCGTCGTGCCGGGGGGCATCGAGCACCTGCTGGGGTGGGCCCTGCTCCACGAGGTGGCCATGGTCCAGCACCAGCACCACCTCCGAGGCCCGCGCGAGCGCCACGTCGTGCGTCACCACGAGCTGGGTCATTCCCAGCGAGCCCACCCGGCGCAGCGTCTCCACCACCTCGCGGCGCAGGGACGGGTCCAGCGCGCTCGTCGGCTCGTCGTAGAGCAGCACCGCCGGCTCCATGGCCAGCGCCCGCGCGATGGCCACCCGCTGCCGCTGCCCTCCGGAGAGCATGTCCGGATAGGCGTCCAGCCGGTGTGTCAGCCCGAGCGCCTCCAGCAACTGGCGCGCCCTCGCCTCCGCGTCGGCTCGCGAGCGCTTCGCCACCAGCCGTTGCGCCAGCACGCAGTTGTCCAGCGTGGTCAGGTGAGGGAACAGCTCGAAGGACTGGAATACCAACCCCGCCTGTCCGCCCAGGTGGATGGTGCCCGAGTCGGGCCGCTCCAGGCCCACGATGCAGCGCAGCAGCGTGGACTTGCCCGAGCCGCTCGGTCCGAGGATGGCCGCCAGCCTGCCGGTCTCCAACGTGAAGGACACGCCGTCCAGCGTGGGCGCGGCCGCGCCGGGGAAGCGCTTGCGCACGTCCTCGACGCGGATCATCGCGCCACCGCCTTCAGGTGCCGGCCGAGCCGGGCCTCCACCGTGCGCGCCAGGTGCGCGAAGGGCAGGCCGAGCAGCAGGTAGATGGCGGCCACCAGGAGGCCGAGGCCCAGGTGGTCTCGCATGGCGTTGGCCAGGTTGAGGTAGGTGCGCGTGAGCTCGGTGAGCGTCACCAGCGACACCAGTGAGCTGTCCTTGAGCAGCGCGATGAAGTCGTTCGTCATCGGCGGCAGGGAGATGCGCATGGCCTGGGGGAACACGACGTGCCGCAAGGTCTGCCACCGCGTGAGGCCGAGCACCCTGGCCGCCTCGTGCTGGCCCGCGGGCACGCTGGAGATTCCAGCGCGGTAGTTCTCCGCCTCGGCCGCCGCGTAGTTGAGCCCCAGCGTCAGCACGCCCGCGGTGAGCGGATTCAACCGCAGCCCGAGCTGTGGCAGTCCGAAGTACACCAGGGTGAGCTGCACCAGCAGCGGCGTGCCGCGCACCACCTCGATGTAGGCCATGGCCAACCAGCGCAGGGGGAGGGGGCCGAAGACGCGCATCACCGCCAGCACCACGCCCGTCGCCACGGCCAGGGCCATGGACAGCAGCGACACCCCCAGCGTCATCAGCGCTCCCCGGGCGAACAGCGCCAGCGTGGCCGGGTAGCGCTCCTTCACGCGCTCGAGGAAGGGCGGCACCTTGCCCACCGCGGCCCGCCATGCGTCGTACTGCTCCGGCACGCCGCTCGGGCTCGGGTTCGGGTCGCCCAGCAGTGCCGCCGTCTCGGGGTTCCACAGGCCCCACCGCTCGTAGATGGACCGCAGCGTGCCGTCGCGCGCCAGCTCGTCCAGCGCCTCGTCGATGGCCCGCAGCAGGTCTTCTTCTCCCAGCCGCACCGCCACCGCGTAGCGCACCTCGCCGAAGGAGCCCGGTGCCACCTCCAGGTCCGGCTCGATGGTGCCGTAGTACCGGGTGATGGGCTCGTCGAGCAGCACCGCGTCCGTACGGCCCAGCTTCAGGTCCGCGAAGATCTCATCCTGGCCACCCTCATAGGTCCTCACCTGCGCGCCCTCGCGGCGGAGGATGCGCTCGGCGAGCGAGCCGGGCAGCGTACCGACGGGACGGCCCTTCACCTGGGACAGCACGTGGGGCGCGTGGGGGTCTCCCCGGCGCACGGTGAGCCGCTCTCCGGCGGAGTAGTAGGGCCGCGAGAGGAGGCAGACGCGCTTCTTCTCCTCGGCCACCTCGATGCCGTTGAGCGCCACGTCGAAGTCGCCGCGCGCCAGCAGCTCCAGCAGCGAGTCCCACGGGCCGAGCACCGGACGCGCTCTCACACCGAGCTTCTCGGCGAGGGCGTTGGCCAGGTCCACCTCGAAGCCGATGAGCCGGTTGGGGTCCATCGGGTCCTGGAAGACGTAGGGCGCACCGCCTTGCGCGTCGGCCCCCCACAACAGCTCTCCACGGGCCTGCACCGCCGCGAGCCCCTGGGGCTCGGTGGACGAGGCTTCCCGCGCGAGGGCGGGGAGACAGCAGAGGACGAGGCCGACGAGCAGGATTCGGGTCAGTGGTGGGTCCCTCCCAGGGTGAAGAGAGGGACGCAGTCTAGCGTCCCGCGGTGCGGGGTGACTACTGGGTGAGTACCGTGGCCATGCGCCGGTCATTGCTCCGGCGCATCATCCGCGGGCAGGAGGTGGCAGCACCAGATGTCTCCCGAGCACGCGGTGACGCGCCGCTCGCCGTCCGCGCACGTTGCGGTGGGCTTGCAATACCTGCCATCAAGGGAGGGGAGCTCTTCTCCATCGATGACATCATCGGGAGCGTGGCGCGACTCCTGGCGGCGCTCGTCCACCGCGCACGCGGCGATGAGTCTACAGGTCCCATCGTCAATGGAGGCAGGCCAGGGGCCATCAATGAAATCCTCGGGAGCGTAGCGATCCTGCGCGAGGTCTTCAGTGTAGAGCAGCAGCGTGGCATCGAGTGCCCCAGGGGACGCGCAGCGCTGTACCTTGCCCCAGGGTCTGAATTCGAGCACCTCGAACTCCGGGAAGGAGGCACACTCGGAGAACTCACGCAGCTTGCCTGTGAAGCGCCCTCGAATTCTATAGCGGCCATGCTCCCAGACATTGCGCCGGAGCCGCTCCCGCGGCCGGTTCGCGCCCACGGGGAAGACACGTTGGAAAGGGCCTGATTCTGACCGAGCCATGGCCAACAGGTCCACATCGCAGTCCGAAGTTCGCTCGGCGAAGTATTCCGGCTCCGTCTGTGGCACGTTGGACCGGGTGGGCGCTGGTTTGGCGGGCGCGAGATGATAGATGATCACGAGCCCGAGCCCGAGTAGGACCGCTGCGGCCATATACAGGCGTCCCCTCATCAGTCTACCTGCTCTCCCGTCTTGGAAAGGAGGACCCGCGGAACTCCTGCATTGGAGTATTGGTACCACCGCGCCCCCGAGCTGAGTGTCACTCTGCTCGCCGTGTCGTGGAAACAGAATCAGGTTCTGTTAGGAGCCGGGGTCCGACGCTCCCTCCACACCAGGGGCGTGAGGGCACCCATCAGCACGAACAGCACCTGAATCACGTGGGCGATCAGCGCGATGGACATGGCCTTGGCCGCGGTGGTGCCGAAGGCCTTGGCCGACAGCGCGAAGGCCCCGTCGCTCACCCCGAACTGCCCTGGTACCAGCGTGCCCACCGCCAGCGCCACCAGGTTGAGCCCCTGCGCGACGAGCGCCCCCACCACCGTCACGTCGATGCCCACCGCCATCGCCAGAATGCCGTACTGCACCACCTGCAGCACCCGGCCGAGCAGGGTGGCCAGGATGGGCCGGGCCGGCAGCAGCGCGCAGCTCCGCGCCGACTCCTGGAAGACCTCCGTATGCGGGGCGATGCGATGGAAGCGGCGCTTCAGCCACGCACCGAGCCTGTGCGCCCTCATTCCCGCGCGCATGCTCGCGCCCACGAGCACCAGCACCACCATGTGCACCCCGAGCGCCAGCGTCAGCCACGAGGGGCCCGTCATCACGTACGCGGCCAGCGCGCACGGGATGGAGATGAGGCCCGTGGAGACCAGCGCGGCCGCCTGCGACGTGGCCGCCGCCGCCATCGCCGTGGCGCCTCCCGTGTACGGGCTGACCAGCGCCGCCTTCGTCGCCTCGCCCGCCACCCGTCCCGCTGGCGCCAGCGTCGCCACCACCGTGCTGATGAGCTGCGCGCGCAGCATGGAGCGGAAGGGCACCTGCTGTGCTCGGCTGCCATACGCCACCCACGTGGCCAGCGCGTCCAGCGACAGGCGCGCCACCTCGAGCGCGAACACCAGCGGCAACCAGGGCGCGGCCCGCGACAGCACCCGCCGCAGCTCCCCGGCCCCCACGTCCCGGACGAGCAGGACGAGCATGCCCAGCCCTACCACCGCGAACGCCGGGCGTAGCACCGCCTGCACGCGCGCCCGTGCCGGCCTGGGCACCGCCGTGGGGCGGCTCAGGGCCGGCAACCGTTCCGCGGCCCGTGTCGTCAGGGGAATGCTCGCCGGAGTTCCCAGGCTCAGCTCATGTCGCTCGCTCCCCATGGCCCGCCCTCCTTTCTTCCGCGCGCTCAGATGCTCTGGCGAAGGTGGGCAGTGCCCGGCCGTATGGCGAGCGCGGTACTTGCTCGCTCCTTTGGCTTGCGTGGGGCCCGGAGCCACGTTCGGGGCCGGACAGCGCCTCGTACCGGAGGCCGGGTGGGATGTCGGGTTTCCAGCGCCGTCCCCATCATCCCGAGGCGAACGCGCGGCCCCACCGGGCACCGGAACGTGATAGGGGCACGCGCCCTGCCCGCGGAAAGTCCCCGGGATGGATGGCGGGCCCCCGTGGCCCGAGGAGACGGACGGCGATGCTGAAGACGGCGATGAACGAGTGGGCCCTCAAGGCGATCCAACTGGAGACGGCGCTGATGGCGCTGGACGAGGCCGGGCTGCCCTCGAACATGAAGGCGCTCCAGGAGAAGGCCGAGCAGTCCATGCGGGACCTGGTGAAGGGCTGGCACGCGCAGAAGCCCAAGGCCGACGAGCGCAAGTGGAAGGTGGAGGAGAAGGCGGGTGGTGCGCCCCAGGACGAGGAACTCGTCGAGGTGACGTCCCACCTGAAGGAGGAGGGCATGGAGTGGACCGTGTACCGGGCCACCAGCGACAAGGGCGACACGGTGGAGACGGTCGTCTCCGAGGACCGGGCGTGGATGACGGCGGGCGGCGAGTACTACCTGGGCCAGTGGGACGAGGACGACAAGGTGGTCGACGTGGGCCGTGACGACGAGGAGGGCGAGCTGGGCACCGGCCTCGTCTTCTCGCTCACCGGCGAGCTCGTCTTCGAGTCCGAGCTCGAGGACTGAGCCTCGCGCCGCTACAGGCCGAGGTACTCCACCATGCGGGCCCGGGTCTTCGTGTCGGGCAGGCGCCCGGTGCCCGCGCGCAGGTTGTCCTCGAGGTGTCGCGGGTTGCTCGTGGCCGGGATGGGGCACGTCACCGCCGGGTGCCCGAGGATGTATTTGAGGAAGAATTCCGCCCAGCTCTTGCAGTCGAAGTCGGCGGCCCACGGGGGCAGCGACTTGCCCTTCACCCGCCGGAAGAGGTCCCCGCTCTCGAAGGGGCGCATCACCAGCACCGCGGTGCCGTGCTCGGCGGCCGCGGGCAGCAGCCGCTCCTCCGCGTCGCGCATCGCAATGGAGTAGGGCAGCTGCACGAAGTCCAGTGACTCCTCGCGGATGAGCTTCTCCAGGTCGTCGAAGGCGCTCCGCAGGTAGTGGGTGACACCGAGGTAGCGGATGCGCCCGGTGGACTTCCACTCGCGCAGGGTGGGCAGGTGGGTGCGCCAGTCCACGAGGTTGTGCACCTGCATCAGGTCCAGCTGCCCGTGGCCCATCTTGCGCAGCGAGTCACGCATCTGCGTCTGGCCGGCCTCCTGGCCCGAGGTCCACACCTTGGTGGCCAGGAAGGGGGTGCGCTCCTCCCCGAGCTCCCGCAACAGGTCCCCCACCACCTGCTCGGCGCGGCCGTACATGGGGGAGGAGTCGATGACCCGGGCGCCGGCCGCGAGGAAGCGTTTGAGGACCGCCTTCTGCTCCTTGCGCTCGGCGGGGGAGGGCCCCACGTCGAAGGTCTGCCACGTTCCGAGGCCGATGACGGGCAGCTTCTCGCCGCTCTTGGGAATGGTGCGCGTCAGCATGGAGGGCAGCGTACCGGTTCCCGCCGGACGGTGGGCCCCGGAAGAAAGGTGAGCGGGGCAGGTGACACTTTCGCCGGGCACCGGTTTTCCAGTGCCCGGATGGGGCGGTGGGGCCCCGATGGCAGGAAGGGTTACACGATGAAGCTCGAGGTCTCGGTGTGCGCGGGAGTGATGGCGGCGATGGTGGGGTTCTCGGCGGGCGCCGAACAGCCGGAGCCCGCGCCGCTGCCCGCGACGGTGGAGGCCTCCCAGCAGGCCCCGGCGCAGGACGTCCACATGCCCGTGAATCTCTCCATCCTGCCCGGCATCAGCACCAACGGGTTCACGAGCGGCAACGTGGTGAACAACCTCTCCATTGGATTGCTCGCCACCCACGCGGGCCGGGTGGACGGTCTGGCCACGTCCATCGTGGGCAACTGGGTGGACCGGGAGCTGCGGGGCGCCGAGTTCGCGGTGGTCGCCAACTACGCCGGCCAGGTGAAGGGGGCGCAGGCCTCGGTGATCACCAATGTGGCCGGGGGGTCGATGCGGGGCCTGCAGGCGGTCGTGGGCGTCAACGTCGCGGCCGGCGAGATGGTGGGCGCGCAGCTCTCCAGCGGCGTCAACATCGCGTCGGGTGAGACGCGCGGCCTTCAGGCGGCGGTGGGTCTCAACATCGCCCCGGCCATGACGGGCATGCAGCTGTCCACGGGGGTGAGCCTCGCGCGGAGCCTCGATGGCGTCCAGCTCTCCCTCCTCAACGTGGGCGGGGACGTGAACGGGGCGCAGGTGGGCCTCGTCAACATCGCACGGCGGATGAAGGGCCTGCAGCTGGGCCTCCTCAACGTGGCTGGAGAGGCGGAGGGCGCTCCCATCGGCCTGCTGAGCATCGTGGGCAATGGCCAGTTCCACCTGCAGGCCTGGGCCAGCGACGTCATGCTGACGAACGTGGCGCTGAAGATCGGCGGCAAGAACGTCCACACCCTCCTCACGGTGGGGATGGAGCCCGGCCGCGAGGGCCAGCAGCGCCGCTGGTCGGCGGGTCTCGGGCTGGGGGGCCACATCCCCTTCGGAGGCTTCTTCGTCGACGTGGATGCCATCGCCTCCTCCCTGCGCGAGGGCAACTTCCTCGGTTCGAGCAATGACCTGCTGGCGCAGCTGCGGTTGGTGGGCGGTTGGCAGCTGGCCTCGCACCTGGCGGTCTTCGGCGGGGTGACGGCCAATACCCTCATCTCCTTCCAGGGCGAGGGGCTGAAGGAGATGGATCGTTTCGGCCTGGGCCGGGTCTACGGGTCGGAAGACACGAGCGTGCGGCTGTGGCCGGGCCTCGTCGCTGGCATCCAGATCTGAGCCCACCTGTGAGGCAACCAGGCCCCCGCCCTCCTCTCGGAGGTACGGCCGGGCTCCTCGGGGTGGGGGTGGTGCCCGGCGTGACGGTACCTAGTTTCCAGATGCGTGCCCGGCACGGGACCAACAGTAGGAGTCCGGTGCGGGACGGGGTGGGTACCGGTTGGGTGGGTGTGGGGTAGGTGTGCCCCGTGTCGGACGCGCTCCTTTTCCGCTGAGCCCGGGTGACGATTCGTATGCGTGCCATGGTGCTTCCCGCTCCCGGGCAGCCGCTCCGGTTGGAGGAGCGACCCATTCCGGAGCCGGGTCCCGAGCAGCTCCTGCTGAGAGTCCATGCGTGCGCGGTGTGCCGCACGGACGTGCACGTGACGGATGGCGAGCTGACGCGCCCCAAGCTGCCGCTGGTGCTGGGGCACGAGATCATCGGCAGGGTGGTGAAGGCGGGTGAGCACGCGCGAATCTTCGCTCCAGGTACCCGGGTGGGCGTGCCGTGGCTGGGGTGGAGTGACGGGACGTGTCACTACTGCCTGTCGGGCCGGGAGAACCTCTGCGACAACGCCCGCTTCACCGGCTATCAGATCGACGGCGGTTACGCCGACTACGCCGTGGCGGACCACCGCTTCTGCTTTCCCATCCCCGAGGGCTACCCGGACCTGCAGGCGGCACCGCTGTTGTGCGCGGGGCTCATCGGCTACCGCTGCCTGCGCATGGCTGGCAACGCCGAGCGGCTGGGCCTGTACGGCTTCGGCGCGGCGGCGCACGTCATCATCCAGGTGGCTCGCTACCAGGGCCGGCGGGTGTTCGGCTTCACGCGCCCGGGAGACGTGGCGGCGCAGGACTTCGCGCTGCGGTTGGGGGCCGAGTGGGCGGGGGACTCGGACGTGCCGCCGCCCGTGCAGCTGGACGCCGCCATCCTCTTCGCGCCCGTGGGGAGCCTGGTCCCCGCCGCGCTGGCCTCCGTGGTGAAGGGTGGCACCGTGGTGTGCGGGGGCATCCACATGAGCGACATCCCCGCGTTCCCCTACTCACTGCTGTGGGGGGAGCGCACCGTGCGCTCGGTGGCCAACCTCACGCGGCAGGACGGGCTGGACTTCCTCGCGCTCGCGCCCCGGGTGCCGGTGCACACCGAGGTGCAAGCCTTCCCCCTCGAGGCCGCCAACGAGGCGCTGGCGGCGCTGCGAGAGGGACGGGTACGCGGCGCGGCGGTGCTGGACATGGGCATCTCCGCCCCCGCCCTGGGCCGGTGAGCCCGACTACCCTCCCACGCCCAGCGACTCGTGCATGTGCAGGAAGTACCACCGGTGAGCGCGCTTGCGCAGGACGCAGGTGGCCCGGGTGATGTCGTCGGAGTGCTGGCCGTTGGCCGTCTCGGACACCCAGCGGTAGTTGCAGATGGCGTAGGCGAGGTCACCGCTCAGGAAGCGCACGACCGGAGCCAGCATGTCGGTATGGGTCATCACGTGCCCCGCGATGGCCTGGACGAAGTACTGCCTCAGGGCATCGCGTCCGAGGATGGGCGAGGTGTGCTCGACGGGCTCGTAGGTCATCTCCTCCGCGGCGGAGGGATCCCACAGCTGCATCACCGCGTCCATGCTTCCGGCGAGCCACGCCTCCGAGAAGCCCTTCAGGGTTGCCTTGATGACCTGTTCTTCGTTGTCGCGCTTCATTTGCATCCCCCTCGAAGAGGCCCCGCCAGGCAGTGCCTGCTTCCAGTCAACCGTGTGCGCCGGGGCTTCGTGGCCTCGGTGTATCCCAATATGACGGCCACGCCGTCCCGGCGCTGTGAATCCTTTCACGTTCGACGAGTGAGGCGTTTCACATGTCTTGTGATGCCTTCGATGACCGTCTTGGCTGTGTTCTTCAACTATACAGTGTCACCACCATTGTCGAGGCTGAGCGTGCCTGTGAAGGCGATGACCGTGTCGGGTGTTCCCGACGGAATCCCAGACGCGCCGCTTCGAGCTGGAGATGCCATTGCCATTGATTGCCACCACGGTGAGTGTCACCTGGCCGCACAGCGAGAAGCTCTGACCTCGCGTCGGCGTGGAGCGCCGGCCGCTGAAAGTGGCTGGCGTACTCGTCAGGGGAGGTCGCGGACAGCGGGCGAGTCCGCAGGGGCTTGCCTCCAAGGGGATGGGCAAGCACGCGCTCGCTTACTGACCGAGAACGCTGAGGGTACCCAATTTTGACATTTATGGAATTCTGGCGTGTCGAACAGCTCCTGGGCCTCCGACTCGCGGGAAGTTGCGCAGACCGGACGTCCAGACTATCTGGTCTAACCAGGAGGTTCGTTCTCCTGGTCTGGCCATCGGGCCCGAGGTTCACACCGCCATGCCCCGTCCGCGTTTCGAGAAGCTTCCCCCCGAGCGCCGCGCCCACATCCTGGAGGTGGCGGCGCGCGAGTTCGGCGCGCTCGGCTACGAGGGGGCGTCGCTCAACCGCATCCTGGAGAAGGCGGAGCTGAGCAAGGGCGCGGCCTACTACTACTTCGACGACAAGGCGGACCTGTTCCTCGCGGTGGTCCAGCACAGCATGGAGCAGCTGATGCTCGTGGCCCAGCTGCGGCCGGAAGAGCTGCGCGCGGACACCTTCTGGGACGTCGCGCGCGCCACCTACCGGCGCCAGTTCCTCATCTTCCGCCAGCATCCATGGCTCATGGGTGTGGCGCGCGCGGTGTGGACGCTGCCGGCGCAGCTGCGCGAGGGAGGACCGCTAGCGGTCCTCTTCGAGCAGGGCCAGTCCGTCTCGCGAGCGATCCTCGAGCGAGGCCGCGAGCTGGGCGTCGTGCGCGACGACGTGCCCGTGGAGCTGCTCGTGGAGTGGGTGGGCGCCATCGATGGCACTGGAGACAGGTGGCTGCTCGCGAACTGGGAGCGGCTCGATGACGAGGCCCTGCAGCGGCACGCGGACCTCGTCGTGGATGGCTTTCGCCGGCTGCTCACGCCGGCCCAACCGGGAGGGAAGTCATGAAGCGGGTTCTCATCGTCGGAGCGGGACCGGCGGGCGCCGCCCTGGCCTACATCCTCGCCAGCCGGGGCGTGCCGGTGCACCTGCTGGAGCGCCAGCGGGACTTCTCGCGCGAGTTCCGTGGCGAGGGCTTCCAGCCGAGCGGCCGGGACGTGCTGCACCAGATGGGGTTGGGCGCGCGCTTCGAGGCGCTGCCGTCGGTGCGGCTGGCGAGTCTCGCGGTGTGGAGGGGCTCGCGGCGGCTGGTGTCGGTGGACGTGCCCGAGTCGGCCCGCGACAACGTGGCGCGCATCGTGAGCCAGCCGGCGCTGCTGGAGATGCTGGTGGAGGAGGCGGGGCGCTTCCCGCACTTCCGCCTGGAGCGGGGCGTGGCGGTGCGGGACGTGGTGCGCGAGGGCGGGCGCGTGGTGGGCGTGCGCGTGGAGCGGGACGGGCACGAGGAGGAGCTGCGAGCGGACTTCATCATCGGCACGGACGGGCGCAACTCGGTGCTGCGCCGCAAGGCGGACCTGCACGAGGAGCGCGTGCCCCAGTCCTTCGACATCCTGTGGTGCAAGGTGCCGCTTCCTCCCTCGTGGCGGCCGGGCCACTCGGAGATCTACGCCACCGTGGGCGGTGCATGCCTGTCCTTCCCCTCCTATGACGGGACGCTGCAGCTGGGCTGGAGCATGGGGAAGGGCCAGTTCAAGCAACTGCGCGGCAGGGGCGTGGATGCGTGGATGGAGGAGCTGGCCCGGGCGGTGCGGCCGGAGCTGGCCGAGCACGTCCTCGCGCACCGGGAGCAGGTGAGCCATCCGTTCCTCCTGGATGTCATCTGCGACCGGCTGGTGCGCTGGACGGCACCAGGGTTGCTGCTCATCGGGGACGCGGCGCACCCCATGTCGCCCGTGGGCGGGCAGGGGGTGAACGTGGCGCTGCGCGATGCACTGGTGGCCGCCAACCACCTGTTCCCGGTGCTCGCCGCGGACGGCTCCCCCGAGGCGCTGGATGCCGCGGCCGCGCGCGTCCAGGCGGAGCGGTTGCCCGAGGTGACCGACATCCAGAGTATCCAGACGCGGCAAGCGCGCTTCCTGAGTGGGACAGGGCTGTTGCCGCGGCTGCTGATGGCCTCCCTGCCGCTGCTGGGGAAGCTGGGCGTCCTGCGTGACTTCGCCATTGCCGGGGACCGGCGCTTCCAGGGCGTGCTGAGGCCCCTGCGGCTCGCGGTCTGAGCCCCCTCTCCCTCTCCCTCCCCCTCTCCCTCTGGGAGAGGGTCGGGGTGAGGGTATCCGCCTCCGTTCTATTTCCCTGGCTCCTCGTCCTTGCGCGCGGGCGCGTGGCCATCGGGGGAGAGCCGGGCCACCTGCTCCTTGCTCTCGTTCCAGGCGTCCTCCTCGTCGTGGGCGTGCACCTCCGCGGCGGCCTCATCGTCCTGCTTGCTCGCCCAGGTGGTGTGGCCCCCGGCGAAGCCCTCGAGCGGGCGTGGGCCCCGCTGCGACTCCACCTCCAGGTCCTTGGCCTCCAGCTCGCGCAACCGCTCCCGCTCCTGCTGCCGTTCGCGCTGATGCAGCTTCTCGATGGGATCGTCGGACATCGGGTGTCTCCTTTGCCCGAAGGTGCGAACGGTGCTCCAGGGCGTCAGCGGGCGAAGACAGGCCCTCGGGGGCTCGGGTGCCCGGCCGCCGGGTAATGAGACAGCATCCTTGCGAGGCCGGTTCATCCCCCGGAAGCTGCGCGCCATGAAGACACTCCACCGCTCGTACATCCTGTTGCTGCTGGGCGCGGTGCTCGCCGGTTGCACCGTCGCCCGCGTCCATGTGCCACCGCCCACGGGGGACGAGGTCACCCTGCTGGTTCCGGGCTATCACGGCAGCTTCCTCGTCACCGAGGGCCCGGAGCCCGAGCGGGCCTGGATCTCGGTGGGACAGGCGTTCTCGCGCGGAGAGCGCACGCTCGCCCTTCCCTTCCCCGGACAGCGCCCCGTGCCTGTCTATGGGCCCCTGCGCCCGGATGGCCCGCTCACCCAGCTCTCGGCGGTCTTCGTGTCGGTGGACGCGTACCGCACGTTCATGGAGTTCAGCCGCGACCACCTGCCGGGCTTCGTTCCGTTCTCCTATGACTGGCGGCGGGACGTGCGCGAGAGCGCGGGCCAGCTGTGCGCGCGCATCGAGCAGCTCGTGGCGGAAGGGGGAGGGCGGCGCAAGGTGAACATCGTGGCCCACAGCATGGGCGGGCTGGTGACGATGCACTGTCTGCTCCACGGAGGCGCGCAGGCGGGCGAGCGCCCCTGGGCCGGTGCCGAGCACGTGAAGCGCGTGGTGATTCTCGGTACCCCGTTCACCGGCGGTCCGGGCATCTTCGATGACCTGCTGGTGGGCACGGAGACGATGCGCAACCGCGCGCTGCTCGCGCCCGAGGCGATGTTCACCTTCGCCTCGGCCTTCCAGCTGCTGCCCTGGCGCAGTGACTTCTTCGTGGACGCGGAGGGCGGGCCCGTCGAGCTGGATGCCTTCGATCCGGCCGTCTGGTTGAAGCAGGGCTGGGGCCTGTTCGCGGACCCCGCGCTGCGCGAGAACGAGGCCTACCGCGCGCAGCTCGTCCGCATGCTGGACGCGCACCGGGAGCTGACCGAGGCGCTCGCGCTGAAGCCCGGGTTGCCTCCGGCTCCCTTCGAGATGCTCGTGGTGGTGGGCAAGGGGCGGCCCACGGTGAGCGGCGTGCGGGTGGTGGATGGGAAGCTCGACCTGGAGCACCCGCCGCGCGCGGACGGGGACGGGTCCGTGCTGGCCTCGCGCGCCTTGCCCGTAGGGTCCATTCCCTTCCGCCACCTGGACAGCCCGGCCGAGCACCTGGCGCTCATGTCGGACCCCGAGGTGCTCCAGTCCGTGGAGCGCTTCCTCCGAGGCGAGACGGTGGGGACGGCGCGGTAGTAGCGGCTCGGGTCATGCTCGGCCGGGTACCCGTTGGAAGTGAGCCGGGGCTGCGGGTGGCCCCGGGCCTCCCCACGGTGCTCCGCTTCGACGCGCAGGTGGCGCACGCCGAGGTGGAAGGAGATGGTTGGTTGTCATGCATCCGAGAGTCACCCACGTTCTTTGCCTGCTGCTGGTGGTGGTGTCGCTGTCGGCCCGAGCAGCCCCGCCCGATACGGGAGCGCGGCTCTCGGTGTTGGAGCCGGTGGGGGTGAGCGAGTACCTCGGCGGACAGGGGCGCGGGCTGAAGCTCACCTTCAAGAAGCTCAGGCCCAACCCAGCCCTGGCGCTGTTCTCGTGGGAGGAAGCGAGAGCGGTGGTGGCGGCGCTGGAGCCGCCATCCGCCAGGGGTGTGGTGATGGCGGGCTGGCTGGCCGAGCCACCGCCCCGCGCGGACCTGGAGAGGAGGGTGCGAGAGGCATACGAGATGCTGTACGGGCCCGCCCAGGTGTCACTGCCGGACTCGCTGGAGAGCGCGAAGTGGTTTCAGGCCCTGGCGCTCTCGCCGCGTTACATGGGAGAGGGGGCGAGAGAGGCGGCGGCGGAGATGTTCAGCTCGCGCGCGGTGCTGCTATCGGTGGGCATGTCGATGGTGCTCTACATGGTGGCGTGGGCGGCGCCCGAGCCGGTTTTCTCAAAGGCCTTCGCCACGGCGGTGACGATAGGGCTGATGCTGACGTACACGGCGACGGAGCTCTACAACGTGGGGCTGGCGTGCCTGCGCCTGTAGCAGGAGGCGGAGGCGGCCAGGACTCAGGAGCAGTTGGAAGCGGTGGCCGAGCGGTTTGGGAAGGCGATGGGGGGAGTGGGGCTGAGGGTGCTGGTGACGCTGGCGGGGGCGAGGCTGGCCAGGGCGTTGCCGGAGGTGCCAGGAGGAGGGCTGTGGGGGAGGCTGTCACCGCCCCGATTCAGTCTGGCGGGAGGAGGAGGGAGGGGAAGGTTGATGGTGGGAGAGGGAGCGCGGGCGCAGGTGAGCGTGGCGGACGGCACGGTGGTGCTGATGGGGGTGACGGCGAACACGACGGCCGCGGCGGTGGCGTCAGCGGCGGCAGCGACCCGGACGACAGGGGCGTGTGACGAGTCGAAGCAGAGTGACAACCAGGCCCACCATCTGTGCACGAACAAGAATGACACGTCGGAAGCCAACGGTGGCCCCTGGACGCCTGAGTTCGAGTCTCTCTTCGCGCGGGCGGGGATGAGTCTCGACGACCCGGCGAACATCGTCTACTTGCGAGACCACAAGGGGCCCCATCCCGAGGAGTACCACAGTCAGATCTTCGAGCGATTGAACAAGGCGCTTGGGACTTGTAGAACTCGGGCCGAGTGCCGAGCCAGGCTTGTGGAAGAACTCGACAAGATTGCAGGGGAGGTATGTACGCCAGGCTCCACGCTCAACAAGCTCGCCACGAGGAGGCCATGACGGCGCAAGCAAGATATTACAAGCTATACGATGATAAATACATTCCAGGGCGTTGGCACCTGCGGATGCCTCTAGGAACAGAGGATGAGGTGTTCGACACCTGGCGGTTCCACGAGGGACGGGCCCTGGATATCAAGGAACCCATTTGCTTATCCGTGAAACCCGCGGGTGTTGCGCTCGAATTCTCTCATTCCATGGGGATTCCCATCGTCAACCGTCGTGTCGTTTCTCTCTTCGAGCGTCTGGGGATTGAGGAGGAGGTGCAGTTCGTCCCCGTTGAGGTGGAGGGCCAGTCGGAGCCCTGGTTCATCCTCAATGCCTTGCAAGTCATCCGATGTATCGATGATGCCCGGTGTGAGGAGGTGCTCTACTGGAGGCCAGAGGATGGCGAGCCGGAGAGGGTAGGTGAATACCGGAACGTGGCGGGCATGAAGATAGATCCGACGAAGGTTGGGGACGCCAGCATCTTCCGTCCCTGGGGCTGGCTGGTGGTCCTCATCGTCTCCGAGCGTGTCAAGCTGGCCATGGAGCAAGAGGGCATTACAGGCATCAAATTCATCGAGGTCTGATGGCCTGCCGTGCGCTCACCCCGCGGGGCTGGCTCCAGGGGCCTCGGCAGCCTCCTCCTCCGGCGGCAACACGTAGGGCCCGAGCGTGTCGCGGTACTCGCGCAGCAGGGCCTCCGGGGCGTGCACCCTCCGGCCGGTGAGCATCGTCTGCAGCATCATCGCGTTGACCACGCCCTTGCCCCGCACGTGGTTGTTGGTGACCACGTACACGTCACTCACCCGCGGGTGCGCCGCTATCTCCTGCGTGCGCGCGGCCCAGGGCTTCAGCTCCTTCGCCGTGTACAGATAGTCGTAGCGCTCCAGCGCGCTCGCCGTCTTGCGGAACCAGTTGCGGTAGTTGCGCCCGTGCACCCGCACGTAGCCCACCGACGAGGTCACCCGCGCGCTCGGCCCCAGTGAGTTCTGGAAGAGCGGTTGGTCGATGTTCACGAAACCCACTCCGCGCTCGGCCAGCTCCGCGAAGACGTCCGGCTCGTTCCAGGACTCGTGCCGCACCTCCAACGCCAACGGCCAGTCCGAGAACTCGGACACCAGCGCGTCCAGCCAGTCCCGGTTCTCCTCGTCGTTGCGGAACGACCAGGGGAACTGCACCAGCACCGCTCCCAGTCTGCCGGCCTCGTGGATGGCATCCAGCCCCTCGCGCGTCTGCCGCACCTCGTCGGCCGTCCACGCCTCGCCGCGCTCGTGGGTGAAGCGCCGCCACAGCTTCGCCGTGAAGCGGAAGTCCGGGTTGAAGTCCGTGCGCTCCACCCAGAGCTCCGCGTTGCGCCGGCTGATGGGCCCGTAGAAACTGGTGTTCAGCTCCAGCGCGTCGAAGTACCTCGCCAGGAAGGCCAGCGGGTCGAACCCCTTCGGCTTCGGCTTCGGGTACACCACCCCCGCCCAGTCATCGTAGCTCCATCCCGCCGGTCCGATGCGAATCACGCGTGCACCTCCGACAGGTGACGATGGGCACCCCTTCGCCGCGCCGCAGCACGCGCCTGCCCGGCTGCTCCGCCCGACGGGAAGCCCTCCCGTGTGGCGTCTTCGACTCCCCGTGCGGGTCCGATGGGGCCCGGCACCTGTTTCCGCAAAGGCTGCGCTCCCACCCGGGGGCACCGCAAAGGCTGCGTCACTCACGGGGCCCAACCCCTGGCCCTCCGAGGGAAGGAGCGTTGGCGCTCCGTATGCAATGGAGAGAGGTCGTCACGACGGCTCCAACGGCGAGCCACTCAAGAGGCGCGAAGATGAAGCGAAACCTGCAGATCACCTTCCGTGGAATGAACCCCAGCGATGCCCTCTCGGAGCACATCCGCGACAGCGCGGACAAGCTCGAGCAGTTCTTCGACGGCATCACTGGCTGCCACGTGGTGGTGGAAGAGCCGCACCGGCATCATCAGCAGGGCAAGCATTTCCACGTCCGTCTGGACCTGCACGTCCCCGGCAAGAACATCGTGGTCGACCGCGAGCATGGCGACCGCGCCGCACACGAGGACCCCTACCAGGCCGTGAACGATGCCTTCGATGCCGCGAAGCGCCAGCTGCAGCACTACGCCGACGGGCTCCGCGCCCACCGTTGAAGCACGCGTGAGGGGGGAGGGCTCCATCCGGGCCTTCCCCCTTTCGACGGGCCCGGTTACTGGAGGAGCGGGATGAGCAGCTTGTCGAGCTCCCCCTTCCTGAAGGGCTTGATGATGTGGGGGTTGGATACCCGCACCAGGAAGTCGCGGGCGCTGGGGGTGAAGGCTCCGCCCGTCATGAAGATGATCCGGCGGGCCTGCTCGGGGATGATGCGCGAGAGCTCTTCGTAGAACTGGCTCCCGGTCATCTCCTTCATCATGAGATCACACAGGATGGCGTCGTAGGGGGTGCCGTCGCGCAGATGCTCCAGCGCGGAGCGCGCATCCCCGAGGATCGTGATGTCGTGCTCCGGCTCCAGGAGCATCTTGAGGGTCTGCGCGAGCAGGGGCTCGTCGTCCACGATGAGGAGCCGTCCCCGCCGCTGGGCCGCGGAGCGCTCGGACGCAGGCGGAGACGACACCGCCGCGAGCCCGGCTGGCGCCACCGGGAGGCGGACGCGGAACACGCTGCCCCGCCCCAGCTCGCTCTCCACGGCGAGCTCGCCCCCGAGCGCCGTGACCAGTCCGTGGCTGATGGACAGGCCGAGCCCCATTCCCTTTCCCATGGGCTTGGTGGTGAAGAACGGATCGAAGACGCGACCGAGCAGCTCCCGGGGGATGCCATTGCCCGAGTCCTGCACCTCGACCACCACCGCCCCGTCCAGGGTCCGCGTGCGCAGGCGGATCTCATTGCGCTCCGCGCCGCCCTCCGGGATGGCCTGGGCCGCGTTCACCAGCAGGTTGAGGAACACCTGCCCCAGCCGGGAGCCGTCGGCGAGGATGTCCGGGACGTCCCCGTAGTCGCGCACGAGCCGGGCCCGGTGGCGGATCTCCCCCATGGCCATCTTCACCGACAGGTCGAGCACCTGCCGCACGTCGATGGGAACCAGGGGGCTCTCCTCGGAATGGGAGAAGGTGCCCAGATCCCTCACGATGCTCCGGATTCGCTCGGCTCCCGTCCGGGCATCGGTCAGGTGCTTGATGAGCATGTCCAGGGGCTCGGGCCCGAGCTCCGGCTGTCGCAGGAGCTGACGCACGACGAGCTCGATGCTGCCCATCAGGAAGCTGAGCGGATTGTTGATCTCATGGGCCACTCCCGCCGCGAGCGTCCCCACCGTGGCCAGCCGCTCGGTGAGGCTCAGGCGGAACTGCATCTGCCGCAGCTCGGTGATGTCGAGGATGGCCGTGCGGCACAGGTGTCCGTATGGCTCTCCGCCGCTGAACGGGGCGCTGTGGAGCCGCACCACGATGCGGCTCTTGCCCACCCGCAGCCCCAGCTCCGTGCTCACCGTCTCGCCCGAGAGGCACTGGCGGATGTGCTGGAGGAAGCGGCTCAAGTCCGGCGGGTCCACGAAGGGCGTGAAGGGCTGGCCCATCAAATGGGTGCGATCCCGCTGCAGCAGGGCGGCCCCGGTGAGGTTGAGCTCGCGGATGCAGGCGCGGCCATCCAGGCTCACGCAGGCCATGGGGGCGAAGTCGTAGAGGTCCACGTAGCGGCTGCGCGACTCCTCCAGCTCCTGGTGCGTCTCGCGGAGCTCGCGGTTCTGCAGCTCGAGCTCGAGCTGGTGGCGCTGCAGCTCCCTTAGCAAGCGTTTGAGCTCGTCGGGCGCCACGGGCGTGGAGTCGAGGGATTCCAGCGCCCGCGCCAACTCGGCTCGGGAAAGGCTTGCGTAGTCGGGCATGGGTGTCCCCCGGCGGGGGGCCCCAAAATGTAACACCCATAGGCAGTGGGGTCACCCACCCCACCCCCTACCGCTAGGGTTTATGTCCGACCCGTGACGTCCTCGATGGAGAGCAGGATGCGTTGCGTGCCCAGCTCCCGGCCGGAGATCCTCCGGGCGTTGAGCAGCATCCGCCGGTGGCCGAGCTGTTCGAAGTCGTGCTCCACCAGGAAGTCTCGCAGCCGGGTGTTCTCCGGGAGGACCTCCTCCAGCAGGTGGCGCAGCTGGGGGATGTTCCACTGTCCGTTGCCGAGCTGGTAGATGGGCATCCCCACGGTGTGCGCCTCCATCACCTGGAAGGATTCATAGAAGGAGCGGCTGGCGGTCACCACGCGCAGGTGGCTGTCCAGCACCAGGAACGGCTCGCGCATCGTCTCCACGAGGGCTTCCGCGTACTCCCGGGCCTGGTGGCTCTCCTCGAGGCTGTGCTTGAGCCGGTCGATGCCCAACAGCGTCATCACGGCGCCATCGAGCTTGTTGTCCAGCGTCTTGTAGGGGCGCAGCCGCAGCGAGTACCAGTGCCCGTCGCGGGCGCGCACCTCGCGCTCGAAGGGGGTGAGCTGGTCGGTGACCGCGGAGATGGCCCGCTCCAGAGCCGGCAGGTCCATGGGCAGCGGCAGCTCGCGCAGCGAGCGGCCCACGTGCGCGGAGGTGAGCCCCAGCACGCTCTCCGCCATGGGGGTGAAGCGGCGGATGCGCAGGTCGTTGCCCACGATGACGGTGGCGATCTGCGCGCTGCCGACCAGGTTGTTCAGGTCGCTGTTGAGCTGGCTGAGCTCGGCATTGCGGTTCTGCAGCTCCTCGTTGAGGGTGGTGAGCTCCTCGTTGGTGGACTGGAGCTCCTCCTTGGCCGTCTCCAGCTCCTCGTTGGTGGACTGGAGCTCCTCGTTGCTGGACTGGGACTCCTCGTGGGCGGCGCGCAGCTCCTCGGAGGCGGCCTCCTGCTCCTGCAGCAGTGTCCGCAAGTGCTCCCGGGCCATGCGCAGCTCCTCACGCAGCCGTTCCACCTCCTCGCCGGTGCTGGCGCGAGGGCTCTTCCGCCCCACCCGGGTCTTTCCCCCGCGGGAGGCGGGGACGGCCGGGGGCTCGGGGAGCTCCTCGAAGAGGACGAGGTAGTAGCGCTCCCGCGCGCCCGAGGAGGCCCACAGCAGGTCCACCTCGAGGTTGATCCGCCGCTGGCCTTCGCGGTCGCCGGACACCCGCACCTGCTCCTTGCGGACCCGGCTGGCGCCCCGCCGCACCTGATGGATGGCGGCGCGCAGCTCCAGCGCCAGGCCCTCGCGCGCCATCTTCAGGAGGTTGAGGCTCGCGGCTCCGGACTGGGGCTCGAGATAGGGGCCGGTATGCCCGCGGAAGTGGAGGATCTCCATCGCGTCGTTGATGATGACGCCCGGGGGTCCGTACTGGGCGAGGACGAGCCGGTCCGCCTCCCGCTGCGGGTCCTGCTCCAGGGGGGTGCGCTTGAGCCGGGCGCGCGTGTCCTCGTGCCGCCCGGCCACGGGCTCCTGGTAGTTGAAGGCCAGGCTCGGCCGGTGCGAGGTGGCCTTCTTCCGGTAGAGCTTGTGCCGCCGGTCCACCAGCGAGAAGAGGTCCACCGAGGCGCCCACCGTCTCGGACGTTCCCAGCAGCAGGAAGCCGCCGGGGTTGAGGGCGTAGTGGAAGATGGGCAGGACGCGCTTCTGCAGCACCGGGCCCAGGTAGATGAGGACGTTGCGGCAGCTGATGAGGTCCATCCGGGAGAAGGGCGGATCCCCCACCACGTTCTGCCGGGCGAAGATGCACAGGTCGCGCAGGGACTTGTGGACCTGATAGCCGTGCTCGGTGCGCACGAAGAAGCGGCGCAGCCGCTCGGGGGAGACGTCGGCGGCGATGGACTCGGGGTAGAGGCCGGTGCGGGCGTGGGCGAGGGCCTGCTCGCTCACGTCGGTGGCGAAGGCCTGGATGGACGTGGTGGCGGCGTTCTCGCCCAGGTACTCCAGCAGGCAGATGAGGAGGGAATAGACCTCCTCCCCGGTGGAGCAGCCCGGCACCCACAGCCGGAAGGGGAGCCCCGAGGGCCGGTTGCGGAAGAGCTCGGGGAAGACGTGCTGCTGGAGGGGCTCGAAGGCCTCCGGGTCCCGGAAGAAGCTCGTCACGTGGATGAGCAGATCCTGCCCGAGCGCCTCGCGCTCCTCGGGGTGCTTCTCCAGGTAGCGGACGTAGTCGGCGAGGGTGGACGACTGGCTCAGGTGCATCCGCTGGCCCAGGCGCCGTTGGATGGTGCTCGGCTTGTAGTGGGTGAAGTCCACCCCGGTGGTGGTGCGCAACAGGTGGAAGAGGTGGGCGAGGTCCTGCTCGGGTTCGCCGGGGGAGGAGGACGAGGGGGCGGGCCGCGCGAGGCGAGGACCGGGGGCGTGGGCGAGCTGGGCCAGCGCTCCCGCGATGCCCTCGGGGGACAGCACGTGGTCCACGACGCCAGCCTCCATGGCGCTGCGGGGCATGAGGTCGAAGCGGGCCGAGGACGGCTCCTGGGCGAAGGTGGTGCCCCCGGCGCTCCGGATGGCCCGCAGGCCGTCAGTGCCGTCCGAGCCCGTGCCGGAGAGGATGACGCCGAGGGCGCGGCCCGGCGCGGACTCCGCCAGGGAGCCCAGGAAGTCGTCGATGAGGCGGAGCTTGCCCTGGGGGCGCTGGCGGCGGCTGAGGTGCAGCGTACCCCGCGCGAGCGTCAGGCGGACGCCGGGCGGGCTGACGTAGACGTGGTCCGGCGCGAGCGCCAGCCCTTCCCGGGCCTCGAGCACGGGCATGGACGTCCTCGAGGCCAGCAGGGCGGGCAGGGCGCTCTCGTGGTCGGGCGAGAGGTGCTGGACGATGACGAAGGCCATCCCGGTGTCGGGGGGCAGGGATTCGAGCAGGAACTGGAGGGCGGGCAGTCCTCCGGCGGAGGCCCCGATGCCCACCACGGGGAAGCGCTCCACGAGCTGGGTCCGTTCCCCCGCCGCGCTCCGGCGCTTCCTGGATGGTTGTTTCTTCCTGACGGTCCTCTTCATGGCGGCCCCTGGGGGCCCCTCCTTTATCATCTGGAGGTGGAGGGCGTCCGCCGCGGGAGCAGCGCGGCCTTCACCGCTCGGAGCAGTGCATCGAGTGAGAAGGGCTTGCGGAGGAAGCCCTGGATGGGGACGTCTCCCAACACCGCGCGCTCGCACGAGGTCACCACGACCACCGCCGGAGCGGGCGACTCCCGCCGCAGGGTCTTCAACACCGTGAGGCCGTCCATCAGGGGCAGCATCAGGTCGAGCAGCACCAGCTCCGGCCGCTCCCGCGCGATCAGTTCGAGGGACTCCAGGCCGTTGCGAGCCATGCGCACGTGGTGCCCCTCGTCCTCGAGGATGTCCTCGAGAGCGGCCGCGAGGATCTCCTCATCCTCGACGATGAGGATGCGGCTCATCCGCGTCCCCGGCTCTTGCGCGGGCGGCGTTTGGGGCTCTTGTGGAGCTCCCGCACCTGCAAGCCGTGGTCGGAGATGACGAACTCGCGCAGGAAGGGGTCGTTGTCGCTGTCGCGCATCTTCAGGATGGACAGCAGGCGGCGCAGCCGGCCGTCGAGCTCCACGAGGCGCAGGAGGATGACGTTGTCGAAGGTGGCCTCCGCGCCTTGGATGGGGGAGCGCAGGTCCGGTCCGAAGAGGGTGTGGAGCTGCTCCGTCACCAGCGTGGTGAGGTGATGAGCACGCAGCGCGTTGAGGAGCGCGGACATGAAGCGGGGCGTGCGCTCGGGGTCGATGCTCTCCTTGGAGAAGGGCTCCAGCCCGTCGATGAAGAGGCGCTTGTACTCGTGCCGGGAGACATGCTCCATCAGCTCCTGGACCATGGCGTCCGGGAGCGTCTCCACGGGGGCGCGGACCTCCAGGCGCAGTAGCCCGCGCTCGACGTGAGGCGCGAGGTCGAGCCCCACGCTCTTCATCTTGCGGATCAGCGTCTCGGCGCTCTCCGCGAAGCCGAAGTACAGGCCGCGCTCGCCCCGGGCCGCGCCTTCGGCCAGGAAGCTCAACCCGAGGATCGTCTTTCCTGCTCCCGGGCTGCCGAGCAGCAGCGTGGAGGAGTGCGTGATGAGGCCCCCCTGGCACATGGCATCCACGCTGGGAATGCCGAGGCGCAGACGCACGCTGGAGTCGGGCACGGCCTTGGGCGTTGCGCGGAACACGGCCTCCCAGCGCGGATAGACGTTCACGCCGCGCTCGTCGATGAGGAAGGTGTGCTTGCCCGGGATGTTGTTGCTGCCCCGGAACTTGATGACCTCCAGGCCGCGGATGGCCTTGAGCCCGAGCAGCTCCGCGCTCAGCGCGAGGATGCCGTCGACCATGGCGTACTCGACGTCCATGGCCTTGTTCACCTCGGTGCTCAGCAGGAGCGTGGTGCAACCGGTCAGCTCGCACAGCACCGACAGGCCCTGGAGGAACTCGCGCAGCTCCAGGGGGGATTTCGCGTACGTGTGCAGCAGGGTGAAGCCATCCAGCACCAGGGCCTTGATGCGTTTCTCGCGCACCGTGCGCGTGAGCAGCTCCATCAGCCCCGACAGGCCGCTGTCCTTCAGCGTCACCGAGCCGCTGAGATAGTAGATGCGCGTGCCCACGTACTCGGACCGGAAGAACGCCAACGAGCGCAGGTGCAGCATCATGCGCGAGTGCGTCTCGGTGAGCAGGGTGACGTAGAGGGCCGCTTCACCCCGGTCGGCCGCGGAGAAGCAGAACTGGTTGCCGAGCATGGTCTTCCCCGCACCGGGCGGGCCCGCGACGATATAGATGCCGCCGCACAGCCAGCCGCCCGCGAGGATCTGATCGAGGTAGGAGGTGCCGCTGGAGATTCTCGGGATTTCGTTCTGGGGCGTCTCCTGCTTCTCCTTGCTCCCTCCCATGACCGGGTCTCCCTTCGTAGGTGCAAGCGCTATTCCCAAGGTTGTGCATCGAGAGATGGGGAGACGTCACATCCGTCGCTCTCCCGCTCGTCCCGCGGGCGGCCAGCGGAGCGGCTACCGGCACCCGCCCTGTCGCAATACCTTGTGGGCGGGCGCGGGACGGGAGAGGGGAGGAGGTGGGGCTCGCCATGAGTGACTCGGATTCGCCGGAGACACAGGCCCAGGTGTGCCACCGCTGCCTGATGCGGCTGGAGACGAGCGCGGGCGGCGTGGACCTGCCGCGCCGCATCCGCGCCACCCTCGCCCGGAGCGGGTGTGGCGAGCGCGTGCGCGTCAGCCTCACCGGGTGCCTGGGTTGGTGCCCCGTGGGGCGCGTCAGTGTTCAGCTGTTCCGCGACGGGCAGGCCTCGGATGTGGTGCTGGTCGACCCCGCGAGGGATGGCGAGGAGCTGATCGCACACCTTCCTTGCCCATCCATGGAAACGACGTAGTCCGGGTGTCCAGGGGTTTTTGCTCCTGAGGGAATTGGCTGCGTCCAGCACAGAACTTTCCTCGCCAGCAAGCGCTCGGAAGCGGATGGTTCGGTCCGTGCGCGGGAGATGAATCCTGGCGACCCTCTCGAACGTCCTTAGCTTCGGCCCCACGAGCTGTCCCGGCGTGCGGGGCAGCAGGGGCCGGTAGGAGGGCGTGTGGGCACGAACCATTCAGGCATCGGGGGCGATTCCATTTCTCGTGCGGGCAGCGGGGCTCGTCCCCCGCTCCTCTCCGCGTCTCGCTCCGAGACGTCACCCGTCAGCGTCCAGTCCGCCCTGCGCGAGGTGCGGCCGGATGATCTGGACGCCATCTTCGACGACGCGCTCTTCGGAGCGCCGGAGCTGGAGGCCGTCTCCGATGAGGCGGCTCGCGCGCCAGAGGGCCGCGCTCCCGTGGCCGTGGGAGCGGTGGACTGGTACGTGGAGCGTGGCGCGCAGGCGGCCGGTCCGTTCCGTCTGGAGCGCCTGCGCGAGCTGTGGCACCAGGGCGAGCTCGGCCCCGACACCCTCTTCTGGTGCGAGGCCTGGTCCAACTGGATACCGCTGTCCCATGTCCCCGAGCTCGTGGCCGCGCTGACCGTCGCGGGGCTGCCCACCGTGGGCGTGGACGCGAGCGTCGCCGCGGCTCCGGCTCCCTCGAAGAAGGCCGGCTCCGAGGAGAAGAAGGTGGCCTCCGCGCTGCCCTCGCTCGTCGCGGAGGAGGAGGCGTGGCTGCGCAAGATGGAGGAGGAGCGCGAGCAGGCCAGGGAGGAGGAGCGCTCGGCTCTGCTGGACGCGCCGAGTGCTCCCATCCCCACGCCCGTGCCCCAGGTCGCGCCGGTCGCGCCGGTCGCTCCGTATGCCTATCCGTACCCGGGGCTCGGAGTGCCCATGGCTCCGCCCGTCGTTCCTCCCATGATGGCCGCTCCCGTTCCCGTCGAGGCGCCCGCGCCCTCGCGGCGGGGACTGCTGCGCGTGGCCGGCGCCGTGGTGGGGTCCACGGCCGTGGGCGTCGTCGTGGGGGCGCTGTTCCTCATGCCGCGGCTCCACGGTGCTCCGGCGCCCCGGACCGAGGTCTCGCCGCCTCCCGTTGCGTCTCCCGTGGCCTCCGCGCCCGTGGTCGCCGCGGCTCCGGTGGTGCAGCAGACTGCTCCCGTGGCGCAGCAGCCCGCTCCCGTGGCTCAGCCCGTGGTGACCGCGCCCCAGCCTCCGCCCGCCGTCGTGCCGGCACCCGAGAAGCAGGAGGCGAAGGTCATCGCCGCCTCGGCGCCGTCCGCGCCCGTGGCGGCACCCGAGAAGCCGCGCAAGGTGGCCGAGGCCACTCCGGTGACGCACGAGAAGCCGCTCCCCGGCCCGCGCCTGGCCTCCGTCCGCCCGGAGGAGTCCGCGTCGGCCTCGCAGCGCCGCTCGCAGCCGCCGCCCGCGCCCGAGGCTCCCGTCTCGTCTCCGGGACACAGGGCGCTGGAGGATGACAAGGGCGCCGCTGACCCGACCGACATCGATGACTCCATCGACAAGGACTTCGAGCGGGAACTCGGCTTCTCCAAGGACTCGCCGAAGCACAAGCCGGACGACCCGCGCTCCAAGCGCACCGTCTACCTCCCGCCCGAGCCCGGCAAGGCGGTGCCCGAGTCGCTCTCCACCTCGGACATCGTGCAGGTGGTGAGCGCGCACAAGGACGCCATCCTCTCCTGCATCGAGGCGCACGAGCCTCCTCGCACCTCCGACTCGGGCAAGGATCGCTTCGTCCTGCGCTGGCGCGTCCAGACCAGCGGCTCCGCCTCCGACGTGCAGATGGAAACCGACTCCCTCAAGGGCACCCCGTTCGCCCGCTGCATGGAGGGCGCCGTGCGCTCCTGGAAGTTCCCCCAGCACCGCGTGCAGAGCAGCGAGCCCATCCGCTTCCCGTTCACCTACTGAACGGGCTCAGCGCCCCGCCAGCCGCGCCGCCTTGAGCAGCGCTTCCTCCATGGGAACGCTGCTCGCCTTTCCCTGGCCCGCGATGCCGTAGGCCGTGCCGTGGTCCGGTGACGTCCTCGGCACCGGCAGCCCGAGCGTCACGTTCACCGTCCGCTCGAAGTCCAGCGCCTTCGCCGGGATGAGCCCCTGGTCGTGGTACATCGCCAGCACCACGTCGTACGGGAAGTCCTTCACCTTCGCGAAGAGCCCGTCCGCCGCCAGCGGCCCGTGCGCGTCCACCCGCAGCTTGCGCGCCTTCTTGATGGCCGGCGTGAGGACCTCCACCTCCTCCCGCCCCAGCAGCCCTCCCTCGCCCGCATGCGGGTTGAAGCTCAGCACCCCGATGCGCGGCGCTCGGCCCACCACCGGTTTCAGGCTCCGTGACAGGAGCTGGAGCTGGCCCACCAGCCGCTCCACCGTCAGCAGCTTCGACACCTCCACCAACGGCACGTGATTCGTCGCCAGCGCTACCCGCACCCGAGGGCCGTCCATCAGCATCAGCACCTCGCGCCCGAACGCCTCCGCCAGCACCTCCGTGTGCCCCATGAAGGGGATTCCCGCACGGGAGATCTGCTCCTTCGACACCGGTGCCGTGCACAGCGCGTCCACCTTCCCCGCTCGCGCCGCTTCGATCGCCGCCTGGATGTAGCCGTATTGTGCTCGGCCTCCCGCCCTCGTGGGTTTGCCAGGCACCCGGTCCTTCTCCGCCAGCTCCGTCACCACGCACACCGTGGGTTGGGTCGGCCGGGTCAGCGTCTCGGGGGTGGCTCGCGCGTATTTTTTGAAGTGGGCGAAGCGGGCCAGCGTCGGCCCGTCCCCGAAGACCACGGGCAGCAGGGCCCGGCGTACTTGTGGCCTCGCCAGGGCTTGCTCCGTGACCTCGGGCCCTATCCCCGAGACGTCTCCCAATGAGATGCCTACGACCGGACGCTCGTTCACGCGTCTTCCCTCACCCTGACCCTCTCCCAGAGGGAGAGGGGATTGACGCGGATTCAACCTGGGTCACTCGTACCTGGGTCCTCAGATCTTCACGTCGATCGACGCCTGCTGCCTCAGCTCCTGCACGTACTGCTCCACGTACTTCTCCGTCTTCTGCATCCGCAGTCGACCTTCCAGCTCCGCCCTCACCGTCTCGAACGCCGGCACGTCCACCGCTCTCCTCTCCTCCACCTTCAACACGTGCCAGCCGAACTGCGTCCGCACCGGCTCGCTCACCTCCCCCTCCTTCAGCGCGAACGCCACCTTCTCGAACGCCGGCACCATCACCCCTCGCCTGAAGAAGCCCAGGTCTCCTCCCTCCTTCGCGCTCGGTCCCTCGCTCTTCGCCTTCGCCAGCTCCGTGAAGTCCACCCCCGGCTTGCGCGCTTCCTCCGCCAGCTTCAGCGCCTTCTGCCGCGCCGCCTCCACCTGCTGCGGCGTCGCCTTCGGATCCACCTGCACCAGGATGTGCCGCGCGTGCACCTCCGCGTCCCCGGACTCCATCTTGGTGTACTGCGTGTAGGCCGCCTTCAGGTCCTCCTCCGACACCTTCACCTTCGGGCTCACCTTCATCTGCACCAGCTTCATCCGCGACATCTGCTTGCGCAGGAAGTCCTTGTACGCCGCCAGCGTGTAGCCCTCGCCCGACAGCAGCCGCTCGAACTGCGAGTCGTCCGTGATGTTGTTCTGCCTCCTCACGTCCGCCATCGCCGCCTCGAGCTCGGCGTCCGTCGTCCCCAGGCCCAGCTCCTGGATCTGCGCCTCCATCAGCTTCTCGCCAATGAGCGTGTCCAGCGAGCTCTTCAGCACCCGCGCTCGCTCCTCGGCCCGCTTCTGCGGCTCGCGCACCGCGCTGTTCACCCGCGACAGCTCCGGCGCCGCGCGCTTCTCCACCTCGGACAGCGCGATGACGTCCTTGTTCACCACCGCCGCCACCCGGTCCACCAGCTCCGCCCGCGCCACCGCGCCGCTCAGCAGCAGCGCCGCCACCATCGTCCCCATCAGCTTCTTCATGTGCGTCCTCATCTTCGTGTCCTCGTTGGGACGACGGGTCGTCATTGCTTCGCCGTGGCCTGCGGCGCCGGCCGCTCACGGATGGCCTGCAGCGTGGCCTCGTTCACCCACACCTTCGCCTTCGCCCGGAGCTCCTGCTCGTACTTCCCCTGCGCCTCCGCCCGCCGCTGCGCCAGCAGCTTCGTCTCCACCTGGTCGCGCACCTCCGCGAACTCCAGCTTGCGCCCCGGCTTCTTCTCCAGCACCCGGAACAGGTGGTAGCCGTACTCCGTCTCCACCACGTCCGAGCTCTGCCCCACGCCCAGCTTGAACACCACCTCGTCGAAGGCCGGCGGCATCTGCCCTCGGGGGAAGAAGCCCAGGTCTCCTCCCACCTTGGCGTCCGCGCTCAGCGAGTACCGGCGCGCCAGGTCGGCGAACTTCTTGCCCGCCTTGAGCTGCGCCTGCACCCGCCGCGCCTCGTCCATCCCCTTCACGACAATCTGGGCCGCGCGCACCTGCTCGGGCTCGGCGTACTCCGCCTCGTGCGCGGCGAAGTGGGCGCGCAGCTCCTCCTCCGTCAGCGCCACGCGCGTGTACACCTGGTGGGCGAAGAGCTTCTCGATGGTGAGCCGGGCCGCCTCGCGCGTCTTCAGCTCCGCCATGGACAGCTGCCCCTGCGCCAGCACCTCGTTGAAGTTGCCCGACGGATAGTCACTCGACAGCCGCAACACGCCGCGATCCACCTCCTCGGGAGTCACGGTGATGTTGTGCGTCCGCGCCTCCTGCAGCAGCAACATGCGCGAGATGAGCGTCTCCACCAGCGCCCGCTTGTAGGGCTCCACCTCTTCCGGGGTGGGCTGCTGCGAGGACTCCGTGCCCGTGGAGGCGAGCTCCCGCCAGAGCTCCTGCTCGAACTCCGCGCGGGAGAGCACCTCGCCATTCACCGTGGCCACCACGTTGGCGTCCGGATCCTCCTGGTCCTTCTTGGTACAGCCCGCCAGCCCCACGGCGAGTGCCAGGGTGGCGAGCAGCGGGGCGGCGCGGACGAAGGCCAGGCGCATGAAGGGGCTCCTCTCGACAGTCACGGTTGCTCCACGGGAGCGGCGGGGAAGGGGGAAGGAATGGTACCGGGGGCCGGGCCGCTCGCTGGCAGCATGGGTGTGCTCACGTCCACGTGCACCCGCGACAGCGCCGCGGTGTCCAGCGCGAAACCCGAGCGGCGCTCCAGGTCGCCGAGCAGCTCCGCCCAGGCCCGGGTGCGCTTCTCCTGGGACAGGCGGCCGGAGATCTGCTGGCGCACGTCCTCGAGCTTCAGGTCCAGCGCCGACTGGTACCCGGTGAGCCTCAGCACGTGCAGCCCCGCGTCCGTCTGCACCACGCCACTGAGCGCGCCCGGGCCGCTGGCGATGAGGGCGCGCGCGGCCTCGGCCACCTCGGGCCCGAAGTCCTGGGCCAGCACCTCCAGGGCGCGGAAGCGCAGGTCTCCGTCCAACGGCTGCGTGCGGGGCTCCTCGCTGTGGGCCCGCGCCAGCCGGCCGAAGGCGGCGAAGTCCTTGGGAGGCAGGGCCTTCGCCTCGGCGAGCAGCTTCTCCGCCTTCTCGCGCGCCGCCGCCACGCGCGCCGCGTCCGCCCGGGGCGCCGCGAGGAAGACGTGCGAGAGCCGCACCTGCTCCGGCCGCACGTAGTCCTCCTTCTGGCGCTCGTAGTACGCGGCCACCTCGGCGTCGGACACGGGGGGCTGGGCCTCGTCGAGCTGTTGCCGCATCAGCCTCGACACCAGCGCCCGCTTGGTGCTGGCCACCACCTCGGGGTCGTTCTGCAGCCCGCGCGCGACGGCCTCCCGCACCAGCAGCTCGAAGCGGGCCAGGCCCTCCACGTACTCGCGCTTCTGCTCCAGCGTCTGGTAGCGCTCGCGCAGCGCGGGGCTCATCTCCCCCAGGCGCAGGCGCAGCTCCTCCGCCGTCACCCCGTCTGCCTCCCAGGAGGCCACCGGCGTGCCGCCCTCCTCACGCGTGTGGCGGAGATCCACCTGGGCGTGACCCGGCGCGGGGCCGCGCTCGCAGCCCACGAGGGCCAGCAGGGCGAGGGCAAGGGGACGAAGGGTGGGGGACATGGTGTGCGGGCCCGTGGGGTAGCACGCCAGGGAGGAGCGGACAACGGGACTGCCCCCGGGGCCTCACGGCCGGGTCGCGTGCGCGGACAGGAACGCCTCCACCAGGGGGAAGATTTCGTCCGGTGCCCGACGTCCGAGCACCAGGTCGGCATGGCCGTAGTCCTCGGCGAAGCCGTGCCCCCGCCCGGCCACCACCAGCTTCACCGGCCCACCGAGGTGCTCCTGGGCCCGTGCCACGGCCAGCGGGGGAGCGAGCAGGTCCTTGCTCCCCGCCATGAGCATCACCGGCAGGCGCACCTCGGACAGCGGCTTGCGGTAGCAGGTGCCGTCCGTCATGCAGAAGGAGTCGGTGGCGATCCAATGGGCGAACTGGCGCACCACGCCGCCATAGATGTCCGCGGGCACGTTGGCCAGGGCCTTGCGCACCACGTCCGGCTCCATGTTGGAGGCCAGCATCATGTAGCGGCTGAGCGGCCCCGGCGGCGCGCCGAACAGGGCGATGCCGGTGATTCGCCGGGTGGGAATCATCTTCAGGCGCAGCAGCGGCTCTATCCGCTGGATGAAGCGCTTGAGGCCCGGCTGCACCGCGAAGGTGAAGGGGCTGCCCATGGCCACGGCCGCCCGGACGGGCGCTTGCGGGTTTCGCGCCAGATGGCCGTACAGGGTCAGTCCTCCCTTGGAATGGCCCACCCAGAGCACTTCCTTCGCCCCCGTGGAGAGGACGGTTCGCAGGGCGCTGCGCACGTCGTGCTCGGCCTGGTCATCGAAGGAGGCCTCGCCACAGGGGCCCGCCAGCCCCCGGCCCCTCAGCTCCATCACCCACGTTTCGAAGCCCGCCCGGGCCAGGTAGCGCGCCAGGCTGTAGCGCTCGTCGAAGTCCATGTGGAAGCGGTTGGCTCCCAGGCCATGGCAGAGGACGACGGGCTCGGCGTAGCGGCGCTCGCCCCGAGGGTGGTAGCGCCCCAGGGCGATGGCCGCGCCGTCATCCGTGGGGACCCGGTACAGCTCGTCGGGCTTGAAGGGCAGGGTGAGCAGCCCCTCTCCCTCGTGGTTGACCGTCCGCGAGAAGAGATCCGCCATCTTCAGCAACCTGGGCCCGTTTCGATTCGTCACGGCTGGAATGTAATGCCCCCGGGTGCAAGAGATGTGTTCAAAATCCAATGCACCCACATGTCCGGCAGGGTGGTTGCAATGACTCTCCCGCGTTCAAGCCGGGAGGCTCGTAGATGCGGCAAGACCCGACACTTGCGGAAAGGTTGTCCTCGACCGAGGTCACCCTACTACCCACAGATACTCTCCTTCGTGCCCTGCGAGTGATGGAGCGACACGGTGTCTCGCTACTTCCCGTGGTGGAGGAGGCGGGGGGATTGGTGGGGCTCATCAGCCGGGCCCACGTGCTGTCGGCCTGGCGGGTGGACCCCCTGCTGCCGGTGGGGTTGGTGATGTCGGAGTGTGGGAAACCCAGGGGGGGGACATGGGAGGGCCCGCCTCCTTATTAGGAAGGGCACGGGCGCGCTATGCTGCCGCCCGCCGTGCCGGACGCCTGGACCGTCTACATGGTGCGCTGCCGGGATGGGTCGCTCTACACCGGTGCCACCAACAACCTCGAGCGCCGCCTGGCCACCCACAACCGGGGCCGCGGCGCCGCCTACACCCGTGCCCGCCTGCCGGTGACGCTGGTGTGGAGCGAGTCGGCCGCCGATCGCGGCGCCGCCCTGCGCCGCGAGGCCGCCCTCAAGCGCCTCTCACGGGCTGAGAAACTTCGCCTTGTTCAGCAGGTGCGTGGCTGACCCAGGCTGGGTTTCTTCTGACCCCGTTTTATGACACTGTTCCTGCGTAACTCTCCATTCCCTTGGAAATCAGGGGAGACCGGACGGACATGAAGCGGGAGCATGGGAGAATCCCCCAGGAAGACTCGGGGGTAGCGCCAGGGAGCGAGGAATCAATGCTCCAGGACGAGCAGAAACTTCTCTACATGCTGGCCCTCGTGTGTCTGCCGTTCTGGGTGGTGGACTCGCTGTCGGTGATGCGGCCGACATGGGACACGCTGGCGCTGCGGGCGGTGTGGGGGGGGCTGACGGGGGTGATGGCGTGGTCGCTCAGCCGGGTGTCGCCGGAGCGGCGCCAGGTGGTGCTGACGCTGGCCGGGGTGGTGCTGCCCAACGTCTTCTTCGGGCTGGTGTTGTCCCGGGTGGGAGGGGTGAACAGCCCGCTCTTCGGCTGGCTCTGCGTGTTGCCGGTGGTGTCGCTCTCCATCTCGCGGGGGGCGCTGGGGCTGGGCGTGCTCAGTACGCTCTTTCCGATGGTGTCGGCGGGCGTGGTGATGTGGCTGAGCGGGACGAGCGCGCCGCTGATGGCGACGTGGCTGCTGCTGCTGCTGGGGGCCGGAGGCATGGGGATGCTGCTGAGCTCCTTCTACCGGCGGGTGGGCAACGCGCGGGTGAGGGCGGAGGCGGAGCGGCTGGCGGCGAAGGAGGCGCTGGTGGCGTCGCAGACGCGCGTGCTGGAGGCGGAGCGGCTGGCGCAGGTGGGGCGGCTGGCGGCGGGCGTGGCGCACGAGGTGAAGAACCCGCTGGCCTACATCCAGGCCAACCTGCGCTTCCTCCAGGAGGAGTGGCAGCAGGTGGCGCCGGGAGTGGGCACGGCCGAGTACACCGAGGCCCTGCAGGAGACGATGCAGGGGGTGGAGCGCATCCATCAAATCGTGAAGGACCTCACGGCGATGTCGCGCGCCGAGGGCGTGGAGGGCGTGGGGCGGTGCGAGCTGGCGCCGATCCTCGACGCGAGCGTGCGGCTGGCGTCGGTGCGGCTCAAGTCGCTGGTGAAGCTGGCGGTGGAGGAGCCGCCGGCGCAGATGGCGGTGAGGGCCGAGCCGCGGCGGCTGGGGCAGGTGCTGCTGAACCTGCTGTTGAACGCGGCGGACGCCATCGAGGACGCGAAGGTGCTGGACGGGCAGGTGGCGGTGCGCGTGGAGACGGTGGCCGAGCGGGTGCGGCTGGTGGTGGAGGACAACGGGCCGGGGATGAAGCCGGAGCACCTGGCGAAGCTCTTCACGCCGTTCTTCACGACGAAGGAGCAGGGGAAGGGCACGGGGCTGGGGCTGACGTTGTCGCGCCAGTACGTGGAGTCCTTCGGGGGCCAGCTGAGCGCGGAGAACCGTCCCGAGGGCGGCGCGCGCTTCATCGTGGATCTGCCGGTGGCGTGACGTCACTCCCCTCTCCCCCTGGGAGAGGGGATGGGGGTGAGGGTCTACGGGTTGAGCGCCGTCGGGATGCGGAGGAACTTCAGCGTCTCGGTGTAGCCCCCGTGTCCGGCCACAGCAGGCCGAGCATGCACCCGAACAGGGTCGTCTTCCCGGCGCCGTTGGGGCCGATGATGCCGAAGGTCTCTCCGGCGCGGATGTGGAGGTTCACGTCCGACAGCACGCGCTGGCCCCGGCGGTAGAACTTGCTGACGCCCTCCACCTCGACACCGGGCGGGGCCGGGGCAGGTGAGGGCGAGGCCGGAGCGGCGTGCGTGTCGGGACGGGGCGAGCTGGCGCTGGACATGGGCTGACTTCCTGGTGGGAGGTCAGCCTGACAGTCTACCCGTCTCAGGCGGTCGGACGAGGCTGGGGCGGGCTGGCCGGGGGCTGCTGCTGGGCCTGCTTCTGCTTCTTCGAGCGCGCCACCACGAAGAGGATGCCCAGGATGAGGAAGACGCCCGCGCCCGTGAGGGTGCCGTAGAGCTGGTAGCGCAGCAGGTCCGCGGTGACGCCTTCGATGACCTTGGGAAGATCGCACACCGTCTGCGCGCCGAGCGGCGCCGTGTTGTACCAGGTGAGGAACTGGGGCCCCAACCACGAGGCCGAGGCCAGCCCCAGGAAGGCCCCCGCGAGGATGAAGGTGAGCAGCGTCTTCAGTGTGGCCATCGTCGGAGCACCTCGGTGAGGAGACGTGGGAGCGTCCTTTAGCACGCAATCTGCTCACGGGGACCGCGACAAGGCGAGAGCCGTGCTATCTGAAGGTCGTGCCGCTCCTTCCTCTCGCCGCCCTGTTCGGGGTCATCACGGTCGTCTGCGCCGCCTTCCTGCTGATCCATGCGTTCCGTCGCAGTCTGGGGACCGGGATGATGGTGCTGTTGGTGCCCTTCTACATGCTCGTCTACGCCTTCAGTCAGTTCGAGCACCCGCGCAAGAACCTCATCCTCGCGGGCTTCTTCGGCAGCACGGTGCTGGCCGCCGTCTTCCTCGGTCTGGGCGCTCACGCGGTGGAGCAGGTGCTCCTGCGGCCTCCGCCTCCCAGCTTCTGACGTCCCGACGCGAGCCCGTGGCGACCGCGCACGAACCGCCCGCCTCCACGAGCCCCCGCTGCCCCACCCATCAGCGCGCGGCGGTGGCCACCTGCACCCGCTGCGGCACCTTCCTCTGTGGCGAGTGCACCGAGCTGCTCGGCGAGGCGGCGTACTGTGCCTCCTGCGCGGCCCTGGTCGGCCCCCAGCTCGGCCCCATTCCGCTGCGGCTCCTCGGGGTGTCGGGCCTGGTGCTGCTCGGGATTCTCTCCACCGCGGCGGCCTTCCTCCCGGGGGTTCCAGCCAGCTTCGCCATCCCCCGATGGCTCCTGCTAGGTGTGTCGGGCGCGCTGGGCCTCTGGGTGCCCACCCGGGAGCTGCGCCGCATCGACCGGGGACAGGGTCCTCGACGGGCCCGGCTCCTCGCCCGGTGCACGCGCTGGCTCGCCGCCGTGAACCTGCTCTTCTTCCTGCTCTCGCTCGCCTGGGGCCTGTGGCTCCTCCGCGCCCTGCGGCCAGGCTGAGCGTCGGGGCCGTGCCCTCACACCCCGCGTTCGTTCGGGTCCCAGGTGTACTTGTGCATCTGGAGCTGGAAGCGCACCGGGAGCCGGTCCTCGATGATCCACTCGGCCAGCGCCTTCGTCGTGAGCTTGCCGAAGACGGTGGAGAAGAGCAGCTCGTAGGGCTTCTCCAGCAGCCGGTGCTCGGTGATGAGGCGCTTGGACCACTCGTAGTCCTCGCGGCTGCCGATGACGAACTTGAGCTCGTCGTTGGCGTTCATCGAGGTGAGGTTCCGGTAGTCGTTCCGGTCGCACTCGCCCGAGGACGGCGTCTTCATGTCCACGATTTTATGGACGGCCGGGGGCACCAGCCGCACGTCGATGGCGCCGCTCGTCTCCAGCAGCACGATGAGGCCGGCGGAGAGCAGCTCCTCCATGAGCGGGTACACACCGGGCTGCAGCAGGGGCTCGCCGCCCGTCACCTCCACCCGGGGCGCGCCGAGCGCCTTCACCTGGGCCACCACCTCCGGAATCTTCATGCGCATGCCGCCGTGGAAGGCGAACTCGCTGTCGCAGTAGGTGCAGCGCAGGTGGCAGCCGGTGAGCCGCACGAAGGAGCACAGCAGTCCCGCGTGCGAGGACTCGCCCTGTACCGAGAGGTAGATCTCCTTCACCACCACGGAGTCGGCGGTGGGAACACGACGGGGCTCGATCTGGGGACGCGCGGCGGGCATGGGGAATCCGAGGGGCCAGCTTCAACCCCACCCGGGCGGTGGATGCAAGCGGAGTCACCCTCTGGACCTCGAACCACCCGGCGGCGCCTGGGATTTCCGGACGCCTGCCCTCCTGGACCTCAGCCTGGGGTGTTCCGGGCCTTCACCTGGGCGATGAAGGAGTCGATGAGCTGGCGGGCGATGCTCATGCGCGGAGGGATGCGCGGGAGGTTGTCGATGGTGAACCACTTCGCCTCGGCGATCTCCTGGCCGTCCACGCGGATGTCGCCTCCGGCGTACTCGGCGGTGAAGCCCACCATGAGCGAGCGGCCGAAGGGCCACGGCTGGCTGCCGAAGTAGCGGAGGTTCTTCAGCTCCACGCCCACCTCCTCCTTCACCTCGCGCGCCACGGTCTCCTCGAGCGACTCACCCGCGTCGACGAAGCCGGCCAGGGTGCTGAAGAAGGGCTCGGGGAAGTTGGCGTTGCGCGCGAGCAACATGGAGTCGCCGTGGGTGATGAGCACGATGACGGCGGGGGAGATGCGCGGGTAGAAGGGCGTGCGGCAGGCGGGGCAGCGGCGCGCGCGCTCGCCGGGGACGAGCACGGTGGGCTGACCACAGCGCCCGCAGAAGCGGTGGGTGCTGTCCCACTCGGCGATGGCGAGCGCGCGGCCGGTGACGCCGAAGAGGGCCTCGTCCACGCGGTTGTAGAGGCTCCGCGCGGGGACGAGCTTCAGGCCCGTGGGAGGCTCGGTGTCCTTGGACAGGGCGACGGCGTAGCAATCCACGTCCTCGAGCATGCCCAGGAAGTGGGCCTCCGCCGCGAGCGCGGGCAGCTCCGCGCCGGTGGGGATGCGGACGCTCTCCCCCTGTTCGGCGACGAGCACGTCGAGACCACGCACGACGAAGAGCAGGGCGCGATCACGCGGGCGCTCGGGGGCGTCATAGGCGGGAATGAATCGGGGAGGGCTCACGCGCGGTACCTTAGCGGGACCGGATTCTTTGGGATAGGAACGGGGCATGCGCACCTCGCTCCTGACGGCCCTGCTCTGTGTCTCCGCCGGCTGTGCCCGGGTTCCCACCGTTCCCGTTCGTTACGTGGTGAGCACCGCGGATGCCGCCACCTTCCGCATCGCCCAGGGAAAGGGCACGGCCATCCTGCTGGTCAACGAGGAGACCGGCGCCAGTGCGGCCTCGATGGGCGTGCTGGAGCTCCAGGGAGGCTCGGGCGTGCCCGAGCACATCCACGAGGACAGCGTGGAGATGCTCTACGTGGAGGAGGGCGAGGCGGAGATGAGCGTGGAGGGGCGGGCGATGCCCGTGCGGCCGGGAGATGCCGTCTACATCCCGGCGGGCATCCGTCACGCGGCCCGCATCCCCGAGGGCACCGCGCGCTTCCGCGCCGTGCAGGTGTACGTGGGGCCCGGCCCCGAGCAGCGCTTCCGCCAGGGCGAGCCGGTGAAGCCGCCCGCCTCCACTCCCTGAGGCGGGCCGCCCTCGCGAGAGCCGGTGACCCGAGGGATCAGTCGTTCGCCGCACCAGCGAGGATCCACGAGCGGATGCGCGTGAGCTCGCCGGCGTTCCTGTCGAAGTAGTCCGCGTCGAGCGGAGGCATCCTGCGACCACAGCTGTCGCTGCTGAGCCGCTGCACCAACAGGGAGTCGTCGGGGGAGCCCGGCTGCACGCGGTTGAGGGCGCTGCAGGCCTCGGTGCCTCCCACGTTGACGAGGGACGCGTAGGAACTGCTCGCCTCCAGGTTCAATCCCTGGGGCGTCGTGCTGTTGGCGTTGTGGCAGTCCGTGCACGTCGGGCCCCAGAGGGGCTGGATGTCACGGGAGTACGACGGAATCTGGAGCTGCACCTCGCCCGAGCGGGTCACGGAATCGGCTCCATCGGACACGGTGACCTGGAAGGAGTAGGTCGTGGCCGTGCGGAGGTCGGGAGAGCGCCACTCCGCGACGGGGGCATTCCGGTTCGTGAAGATGCCCTCGCCCGCCGTGTTCGTCGTCGTCCAGGTGTAGGTGAGCGTGTCCCCATCCTGATCATTGGCGCCGATGGAGAGGATGACGGTGTCGCCCGCGACCACTCGCGCGGTGGGGACGGTGATGGTCTCGTCCACGGTGGGCGCGCGGTTGCGGGAGGGGACATTCGCCACCGTCACATCGAGGGAGGACTGGGTCGTGCCTCCCTTCCCATCCGAGACCGTCACCTTCAAGGTGAAGGTCGTGTTGGTCGAGACGAGGGGGGCCGTCCACGTGCGGGTCGCTCCGGTCTCGTCACCGAAGGTGCCCGCGGGGGCGAACGGGGTCTGCGTCCAGGAGTAGGTGAGTGCATCCCCGTCCGAGTCGCTGGCGGTCACCGTGAAGGTGGTGCTCGAGCCCTCGTCGAGCGAGGAGGTCGTGACGGTCACCCCGCTGATGGTGGGGAGGCGGTTGGGCGGAGCGACGGTGAAGGAGAGAGGCTGGGAGCGGGTGACGTTCCCCGCGGCATCGTAGGCCCTGGCGGTGAGCTGGTGGCCGCCCTGGGCGACGCTGGAGGAGTCCCAGGCGCACGAGAAGGTCGCGCCGGAGCTCTTGGCCACTCCATCCACGCAGGCGAGCGTGTCGGAGACGTAGAACTCCACCTTGGAGACCTTTCCGGAGTCGTCCTCGGCGGAGGCCTGCAGCGTCCGCCAGCCCGTCACGGCCTCCTCCGCCGTCACGCCACCGGTGATCTGGACCTTCTCCGGGGCCGTGCTGTCCTTGCCCTCTCCACAACCCATCCATCCCAGGCTCAGGAGCAGGACCGCACGAAGGGAGACTCTCGGGGTCCGATGGGTCGATTGAAACAAGTGCATGAGCGCTCTCGCTGTCCAACGCGGTTGATGGTTCTGCTGACCAGCTCCGGCCATGAACGAAGCCTCACTGGGAACAGGCTCTGGGGGGAATAACCGCATATTCTTGATTGGAGAAGTGGCCATTGCCGAGGGGGAGCAACTCCTACCAACGGAGGCGCGGTGCGATGACCAGCCTCCGTCTTCTTTTCTCGTACCCGGAGAGTGCACCAGACATTGCCGACGGTGGCGCTCTCCGCTACGCCTGCCAGGACATGGAACAAGGACGACGGCCAACGCTGGCACCCGGCGGAGGCAAGGCGGTCTGGAGGGCCCTGGGGTATTTGAGGCGGTACAAGCTGGAGACGGCGGGCGCGCTGGTGTCGCTCCTGCTGCTCTCGGCCGCCAACCTCGCCGCGCCGCAGATGGTGCGTCTGGCGATCGATGAGGGCATCGCCCGGGACAACCGTTCGACCCTGCTCGCGGCGGTGGGCGGTCTGGTGGCCATTGCCCTGGTGCGCGGGCTCTTCACCTTCCTTCAGGGCTACCTGGCCGAGCGCGCCTCGCAGGGCGTCGCCTTCGACCTGCGCGACGGGCTCTTCGCGCGGATTCAACGGCTGAGCTTCAGCTACTACGATCAGGCACAGACGGGGCAACTGCTCACCCGGCTCACCAACGACGTCGAGCAGGTGCGCACCTTCGTCGGCAGCGGCGTGGTCCAGTTCGCCGCCTCGCTGGTCATGCTCGTGGGCTGCGCGGCGCTGCTGCTCGGCATCAACCTGGTGCTCGGCGTCGCGGCGATCGCGGCCGTGGCGCCCATCCTCTGGCTGCTCAGGCGGTTCATGGGCCAGATGGGCCCCCTGTTCGGCAAGCTGCAGGCGTCGCTCGGCCGGCTCAACACGGTCCTCCAGGAGGACCTGCGTGGCATCCGCGTGGTGCGGGCGTTCTCCGGCGAGGCGCGCGAGACGGCCCGCTACCAGCGCATCAACGACGAGCTGCTGGTGCAGAACCTCCAGGTCGTCGACGCGATCTCCAGCAACTTCCCGTTCGTGGGCTTCTTCGCCAACCTCGGCACGCTCGTGGTCGTGGGGCTCGGTGGAGTGCTCATCTTCGGCCAGCGGCTGACGCTCGGTGAGCTCCTCGCGTTCAACAGCTATCTGGGCTTCCTGCTCATGCCGCTGATGTCCGTGGGGTTCCTGTCGGTGCAGCTCTCGCGCGCCGGGGCATCCGCGCTGCGTGTCTTCGAGCTGCTCGACACCGAGGTCGAGGTGGTCGACAGGCCCGGGGCCAGGGTACTGCCTCCCATCCAGGGGCGGGTCGAGTTCCGCGATGTGCGCTTCCGCTACGCGGGCGGTGAGCGGGAGGTGCTTCGCGGGGTGGGCTTCGTGGCCGAGCCGGGGCAGCTCGTCGCGATTCTCGGCACCACCGGCTCTGGCAAGAGCACCATCATCAACCTGCTGCCCCGCTTCTACGACGTGACGGGGGGCGCGGTGCTCGTCGACGGCCAGGACGTGCGCGAGGTGACGCTCTCCAGCCTGCGCTCGCAGATCGGCATCGTGTTGCAGGAGGCGCTGCTCTTCTCGGGAACCATCCGGGAGAACATCGCCTATGGCCGCCCCGAGGCGACCCTGGAGGAGGTCCAGGCGGCCGCCGAGGCGGCGCAGGCGGCGGGATTCATCGCGGAGCTGCCGCAGGGCTATGACACGAGGGTCGGTGAGCGCGGCGTGGGGCTGTCGGGCGGGCAGCGCCAGCGGCTGGCGATCGCCCGGGCGCTGCTGACGGATCCGCGCCTGCTCATCCTCGATGACAGCACCTCGGCGGTCGACGCCGAGACCGAGAGCGCCATCCAGGACGCGCTCGACCGGCTCATGCGCGGCGCCCACCGCACCGCCATCGTCATCGCCCAGCGGGTCAGCACGGTACGCGATGCCGACCTCATCCTCGTGCTCGACGAGGGCCGGGTGGTCGCGCGGGGACGGCACGAGGAGCTGGTCGCCTCGAGCCCTCTCTACAATGAAATCCTCGGCTCGCAGCTCCAGCCGGCACCCGCGGAGGTCGCATGAGGAGGCCCGGGAGTCTCGAGGCGATGGCGGAGGTGGAGGAGCAGCGCGCCAACAATCGCGGGGCGGTGGCGCGGCGGCTCCTGGGCGAGCTGCGGCCCCACCAGGGCACACTGCTCGTCGCGCTGGCGCTCATTGGGGTGAGCGCGCTGGCGCAGATGGCCGGGCCGTACCTGGTGAGCCTGGCCATCGACCGCGACATCGGGAGCGGAGATCGGCCCGGCCTGCTGCGCACCATGCTGCTGTTGCTGGTTGTCTACGGCGTGGGCGCCCTGGCCCAGCGAGCGCAGACGCAGCGCGTGGGCGCGACGGCCCAGCGGGTGCTCTCCACCCTGCGCACCCGGCTCTTCGAGCAGCTCCAGGCGCTGCCGCTCACGTACTTCGACAAGCGGCCCATTGGCGACCTGATGAGCCGGCTGCTCAGTGACGTCGATACGATCAATCAGTTCTTCTCGCAGGGACTGACGCAGCTGCTGGGCCCGGTGCTCGCGTTGGTGGGCGTGCTGGGGATGATGCTGGCGCTCAATGTCCGGCTGGCGCTGGCGTGCTTCATGCTGCTGCCGGTGATGCTGGCCACCACCTGGTTCTTCGCCGCCCGCGCCCGGCGCGCCTACCGCAAGACGCGCCAGACGGTGGGCAATGTGACGGCCGAGCTCCAGGAGGAGATCGTCGGCGTGCGGCAGGCGCAGGCGTTCAACCGCACCGACGAGAACATCCGGCGCTTCCGCGACCGCAACGCCGCCAACCGGGACGCGAACGTGGCCGCGGTCGGCGTCACCTCGGCGTTCTCCCCGGCGATCGACGTCCTGTCCACGCTCTCCACCGCGCTCGTCATCGGCTACGGCGGCCACCTGGTGCTCCAGGAGCACTTGAGCGTCGGCCTGCTGGCCGCGTTCCTCATCTACGTGCAGCAGTTCTTCCGGCCGGTGCAGCTCGCGGCCTCGGTCTACACGCAGATGCAGTCGGCGCTCGCCGGCGCCGAGCGCGTCTATGCCATCCTCGACGAGCCGCGTGAGCCCGGGGATGCCCCGGATGCGTTGGAGCTGGGGCGGGCCGAGGGACGCATCGTCCTCGAGGGGGTGTCGTTCGCCTATGACGCGGCGCAGCCGGTGCTCCATGACGTGAGCTTCGAGGTCGAGCCCGGCCAGACGGTGGCGCTGGTGGGCCGCACGGGCGCGGGGAAGACGACCGTGGCCAGCCTGATTCCGCGCTTCTACGACGCGAGCTCGGGGACGGTGCGGCTGGACGGGCACGACGTGCGGCGCGTGACGCGGGCGAGCCTGCGGCGGCAGATGGCGATGGTCCTCCAGGAGCCGTTCCTCTTCTCCGGCACCATCGCCGAGAACATCGGCTATGGCCGGCCGGGCGCCAGCCGCGAGGAGATAGAGGCCGCCGCGCGTGCGGTCCACGCCCACGACTTCATCGCCGCGCTGCCGAAGGGCTACGACTCGGTGCTCGGTGAGGGGGGCGCCACCTTGAGTCAGGGGCAGCGGCAGCTGCTCGCCTTCGCGCGGGCGGTCATCGCGGAGCCGCGCGTGCTCATCCTCGACGAGGCCACGGCGAACATCGACACGCGGACGGAGGCACTCATCCAGCGTGCGCTGTCCACGCTGCTCGCTGGCCGTACGAGCGTGGTGATCGCCCACCGGCTGAGCACCATCCGGAACGCGGCGCTCATCCTCGTCATCGACGCGGGGCGGGTCGTCGAGCGGGGCACGCACGAGGAGCTGCTCGCCCGGGGTGGGCTGTACTCGGAGCTGTACCACCGGCAATTCCGCGAGCCGCGAGGCCCCGCACGGGTGGAGCGGGTGGGCTGAGGCACACCGCTCGCCCCCCGAGCCCCGGGTCGGATGGCCGTTATTTCCAATTTTTAAGACATGGGGGGACCGCCGCAACCCGGGGCACATCCCGGGTTAGGATGGAAGTCCCCAGGGCCGGCCATGGATTCTCCGTCGATGAACGAATCTCCCCAGTTGCTCCAACCCCTCGGCCGCTACGAGCTCGTCCAGCTGCTCGGCCAGGGCGGCATGGGCGAGGTCTATCTCGCCAAGATCTCCGGTGCGGCGGGCTTCGAGAAACCCTGCATCGTCAAGACGATCCTCCCGGCGCTCCTCAATGACCGGCAGTTCCTCGACCGGTTCCACCACGAGGCCAAGGTGCTGGTGCACCTCGTCCACTCGTCCATCGCGCAGGTGTACGACATGGGCGAGGCCGAGGGCACCTATTACATGGCCCTCGAGTACGTGGCCGGCGTGGACCTGGCCTTCCTTCAGGACCAGGCGCGCACCCAGGGCCAGCAGGTTCCCGTGCCGGTGGCGCTCTACCTCGGCCAGCGCATCGCCGAGGGGCTCGGCTACGCCCACCGCAAGACGGGGCCGGACGGCCAGCCGCTGGGCATCGTCCACCGTGACGTCTCGCCCCACAACGTGATGGTGTCCTACGAGGGCGAGGTGAAGGTCATCGACTTCGGCCTCGCCAAGTCGGCGGCGCGCAGCAAGTACACCCTGCCGTCCACGGTGATGGGGAAGCTGGGCTACATGTCCCCGGAGCAGGTGCGCGCCGAGCCCGTCGACCACCGCGGTGACATCTACTCCTGTGGCGTGGTGGTGTGGGAGCTGCTCGCGGGCCGGCCCCTCATCGCCCCCGGCACGGTGGGCGAGATGATGGCGGCCATGGCCAACCCCTCGGTGCCCGCGCTGCACGAGGTGCGTCCGGACCTGGACCCCGCTATCGACGCGGTGGTGCGCCGCGCGCTGGCTCCCGCCCCCGGGGACCGCTACGCACGCGCCGATGACTTCGCCCGCGCCCTCAACGAGCAGCTGCTGCGCACCGGCTCCACGCTCGGCGCCGAGGAGGTGGGCAACTTCGTGCGCGAGCGCTGCCCGGAGGCCTTCGCCGCGCAGCGCAAGCTCCTCACGAGCCTCTCCAACCCGGCCCTGCGCCGCACCCCCCTGCCCGGCGGCAGCCTGGGGACCGTGAACACCGCGCGCCATGCTCCGCTGCCCCTGGCTTCCCCCATCGCGGAGCAGAGCCCGGGCTTCGAGCCCACCCTGGTGCGCTCGCCCACCAGCCCCGCCGTGCCCGTGGTCGGCTCCGGGCCGGCGCTCGCGCCGGTGGCGACCGCGCAGCTCGCGGCGCCCGTCTCCGGACCGCTGGGCGTGAGCCGCAAGGGGTGGGTGGTGGCGCTCACCCTCGGAGCGCTCGGCCTGATTGGCATCACGGCGGCGGTGACCACGGGGTTCATGCTCCACAGTGCTCAACAGCGGGAGGAGCGTGGCCCGGACATGCGTGGGCCTCGTCATGATTGGCGGCCAGAGGATGGGCCTCCTCCTGAACACAGGCGGCCAGGGGACGGGCCTCCTGAACACAGGCGGCCAGGGGACGGGCCTTTTCCCGAGCACAGACCGCCACGAGGGGAGAGAGCGCCTCGGGAGCACATGCCGCCACCTCCGGAGGGAATGCCTCCGGGTGGCCCTGGCGCATTCGGCGAGCCCCGTCCAAACCCAGGGCCGCCGGAGGCCATGGCCGGGGAGCCCCATGCCCCCGAGAGGGGCGAGGTCCCGTCGGCACCGCCGGAGCTCGTCCCCGCGGAGCATGTGGTGGCGATGAGGGCGGAGCGAGGCCGACTCTACCGCGTCCTGGGAGGGAGGAAGTCGGGACTCTCGGAGGGCATGGTCCTCCCGGTGGTGGCGGCGCCGGTGAAGGATGGGAAGGCGAGGCTCCTGGGCGAGGCGACGGTGATGCAGGTGTTTCCGCAGCAGGCGAGGGTGGACCCCGACGAGCGCGTGCGTAACGCCGGGGATGTCGACCGTTTCCTGGTGCTTCCCGCGTCCTCCACCGTGAAGGCCAGAGCCGAGAAGGTCAAACCCGTGAAGGCCGAACCCGAGGCGTCCGAGCCCCAGGCGTCCGAGCTCCTCGCGCCGCTCCAAGAGGTGACCGTCACGCCGCCGGCCGTCGCGTCGGCTCCCGTCGCGTCGGCTCCCGCCGAGTCAGCTCCCGCCGCAGGGAAGCCCGCGGAGCCACGGGAGTTGAGTGGGCGCATCGCGCGGAAGGGTGCCCTCGGCCGGAAGCTCATCCTCACCAACACGGACTCCATCATCTGGAGCCAGTGCATCCTCGTCATCCAGGGACGGGACATGTACAAGCTGGGCGGCATGGCCCCCGGCGGCGAGCGGGAGATTTCGCTGCGCGACTTCGAGAAGGGCGGCCATGACGTGCCCTACGTCGACAGGAATCGGTTGGGCCTCTTCTGCGCCGAGGGCCGGAAGGAGTTTCCCCTGAAGCTGTGAGCCTCAGAAGTCGCCGGTGAGCTGCAGCGTGAAGGTGCGCCCGTACTGGGGCACGGGGGCGGCGGCGCGTTCGCTCCCGAGCGGCAGGGCGTAGCGCGCGTCGAGGAGGTTCTGCACGCCGGCGAAGTAGCGCAGGTGTGGCAACTCGCCGGAGAAGCCCACGTTGATGAGCAGGGCCTCGCCGCGGTCGGCACCCTCCGTCCTGCTGCCGCGGGCACTCTGGTAGGTGGCCTGGGTGGACAGGCGCACGTCGCCATTGCCCAGGGGCAGCAGCAGCCGTCCGGAGGCCAGGTGCGCGGGCACGGCGGCGGCCACCTCCTCCGAGGCCTTGCTCAGGGTGACGAAGGAGTAGTTCAAGTCCACCATCAGGTAGCGCCCCGGCTGCCAGCGCAGGCTGGCCTCGGCGCCCAGGGCGCGTATCTCGCCGGGACGGTTCTGGAAGATGATGCACTCCTCGGTGCCGAGCGGGTTGCCGCACCGCGCTGGTCCGTCCTCCGTCTCCAGCACCACGAGGTTGGAGATGCGGTTGTCGTAGGCCGCCACGGTGAGGCGCAGCTCGTTCGTCAGGTCGTGCGAGTGCTCGAGCTCATAGGTGGTGATGGTCTCCGGCTCCAGCGAGCCAGCGGCGCGCTGGGTGAAGCCGTAGTCCTGGTAGTCGAGCTCGTAGACATTGGGGGCGCGGAAGGCGCGGCCGATCACCAGCTTGGTGAGGCCCTTGTCATAGGGGCGGCCAATGACGGCCAGGCGCGGGGTGAGGGGCGTGGTGTCCAGGTCGAGGTACTTGTCCAGGCGCAGGCCCGCCGAGATGCTCAGCCTCGGGTGCGGGCGCCACTCGTCCAGCACGTAGGCGGAGAGCAGCACGCGTTGCCGGCCGGGCATGGGCGCCTCGCCCTCGGGGCCGAAGCTCTCCTGCTCCACGCGCAGCTGGCCCTGGCCCTCCAGTCCCACGGTGAGGCGGTTGCCCTTGAAGAGTTGGGCGAGGAAGCGGGCCTCGGCGGAGACCCAGTCCGCGCGGCCCGCGTCCGTGTCGCGCCGCATGCCGCCGCCTTCCGGCTGTTCGTACATCCAGTACCCGCGGTAGCGGCTGGCGTCGTAGGAGCCGCGCAGGGACAGGCTCATGCGTTCGTTCAGCTTCTTCTCGTAGCGCGCCTCGACGAAGGCGCGGAGGTCCTCCACGCGGGTGCCGTCGATGCCCAGCTCCGTGCCGAAGGCGCCGGTGGGGACCTCCTTCGTTCGCCAGTGGTGCTGGGCCTGGAGGGTGAGGCCGCCGAAGCGGGCCCGCACCGAAGTCGTGACACCGCGCTCCGTGTCCATCCCCTCCACCACCGGGAAACCCTCGCCCATCCGGGTCGTCTCCGCGCCCTGCATGTTCAGCCCCGCGATGGAGAGCAGCACCGACTTGTCTTGCCCGTCATCCCACGCCGCGGTGGCGTGCAGCCGCGTGGTTCCCAGCGCCCCCACCGCGGCCGTCGCCTCCACCTTCCGCTCCATGCCCAGCGAGTCGCGCGGCACCACGTTGATGACGGCGAAGAAGGCGCCCGTGCCGTAGAGGGCGCTGCCCGGGCCGCGCACCACCTCGATGCGGTCCACCTCCTCCAGGTCCACCACCAGGTCGCGTGCCGAGTAGCCCTGGCCGGCCCATACGTCGTTGACGGAGTGGCCGTCCCAGAGGATGAGGACGCGGGTATTGAGGTCTCCCGGAGGCGCGAAGCCGCGCACGCCCAGGTACGTGTACGAGCGGTCGTTGGAGATGAAGAAGCCGCGCACGGCGGCCAGGGCCTCGGCGAGCGTGGTGTAGCCGAAGGCGCGCAGCTCTTCCTGGGTGAGGACGGTGATGGAGGCGGGGGCCTCGTCCACGGAGAGCAGGTTCTTGGACGCGGCGCGCACCGGAGGAGGCTCGTAGCGCAGGTCCGCGTGGATGCGCGTCTCCTGGTCGGCGACCACCGTCACCTGCTGGCGCAGGGGGCGCACGTCCCGGCTCTCCACCTCCAGGGTGTGCTCGCCCTCGGTGAGGGTGACGACGGTGGGGGTGAAGCCGGCGGGGTGGCCGTCCAGACGCACGGTGGCGTTGTCGCGGTTGGCGGTGATGATGAGGCGCCCGGTGGGCTTCTCCTGCGGGCGCAGGGCCACCTGGAGGGAGACGGTGCCGTCGGCGGGCACGTCCACCAGCAGCTGGGCCGGGGTGTGGCCGGGCGCGCGCACGTGCAACACATGCTGACCGGGAGTGAAGCTCAGCGCCCCGGGGACCCGCCCCACCACGGGGCCGTCCGGGGTTTCACGCACCTCCGCGCCCTCGGGCGTGCCGGTGAGCTCCACCCTGCCGGTGATGAGCTCCAGCTCGAAGGGTTGCGCCACGGAGTGTCCCCGCACCACGGAGATGGACTGCTCCGTGGGGCGGTAGCCCTGCTTGCGCACCATCACCTTGTGCGTGCCGGGCGTCAGCGCGAGCGTCTGGGGCGAGAGGCCGCGGATGCCGAGGTCCTCGCGGTCCACGAACACCTCGGCGCCCGGGGGGTCGGTGGTGACGCGCACCAGGGCCACCTTGGGACGCAGCCGCTCCAGGGCCCGCTGCACCTCGGCCTCGTCGGCGTGGGGGAGGCTCTCCTGGGCCAGGTCGTTGTAGTAGCGGTAGGCCTCGTTGTAGCGGGTGAGCGCCTCGTAGCAGCGGGCGATGTTGAAGAGGACGTTGCGGTTGGGGACGAGGCGGTAGCTGGTGAAGTAGGAGCGCAGGGCCTCGACGTACTGTCCCCGGGCGTAGGCCTCGTTGCCGACCTCGAACGTCACGTCCGCCTCGTCCGCGGTGTTGTTGGCCAGGGAGGTGGCGGGCGTGAGCAGGAGTGTGAGGACGAGGGTCCCGAGACGGAGCGCGCGCATGGGCGCCGCCATTCTTCACCGCGAGGGATGGCGAGGTCCACGGGCGGACAGTGGGGGTCGCACGGCGTGAGTGGGCAGGCGCCGGGCGCGAGGAGGGCCCGTCCGCTCACCCGCCCAGCGCTGCCGCCAGGGCCCTGGCCGCGGTCTCCAGCTCCGCCTCCGGGCGCCAGTCCCCGGGGGTCGCGTCGAAGGCCCCCCGTCCCCAGAGGCGCTGGGGCGTGTCCCGGTAGCGGGGCACCAGGTGCAGGTGGAAGTGGCGCAGCACGTCTCCGATGGCGAAGGCGTAGGCGTGCTCGGCGCCGAGCACCTCGCGCTGGGCCCGCATCACCCGCGCGGCGAAGGGGCCCAGCTCGCGCGCCGCCTCGTCGTCCAGGTCATACAATGCGCGTGCGTGCCTCGCACTGGTGAGCACGACCCAGCCGGGTACCGGACTCGGCGAGGCCACGCCATGGAGCACCAGTCCGGCCGAGCGGGCGAGTACTCCCCCCACGGGCCGGGTGGCTCCCCTCACGATGGCGCAGCCGAGACAGGGGTCGTTCACATCCACGTCGCTCATGGCGCGCACGCTAGCAGCGTCCGGGGAGCCCGGGTGCCTCCCCGGAAATGTCCGTCCTGGGTGCTCCCACCGTCCCCTGCTTGACGCAGGCGGCCCGGCTCGGAGAGTGTCGTCCCGCCGCTGTGCAAGGGCTGACACTCCAAGCATTCAAGGTGGGAAGATGAAGAAGCATTGGGCAGTCGTGCTGCCGCTCCTGGTGATTGGCTGCAACGGTCCTGAGGACGCGGACCAAGACGGCATCGTCGATGGTGTCCGCGAGCCGGATACGGTGTCGGTGGTGGCTCCGGCCAACCCGAAGGGGACGGTCTCCGGTCAGGTGTTGACCACCCGGATGGAGCCGCTCTCGGGCGTCTCGGTGGGGATGACCATCGGGAGCGCGACGACGGACAAGCCGGTCACGGCCACGACGGACGCCTCGGGCAACTTCATGTTCACCAACGTGCCGGCTGGCTCCAACGTGCTGCTGACGATCAGCAAGCCGGGCTACGCCACGCTGCGCACCAGCGCCATCGTGCCGTCCAGCGCGGGCAACATCCCCATCAACAACGGCAACGCGAACATCGGCGCCGTCTCCCTCACCGAGACCAACAGCACCGTGCGCTTCACGCTCGTCACGCCCTCGGGCCGTCCCGCCGCGGGCGCCCAGGCGTACCTCGAGGCCACTCCCGCCGGGATCATCTCCGTCAATGGCACCGCGACGACGGCCGTGAGCTCGGTGGTGGTCATGGCCCAGGCGGATGCCTTGGGGGTCGTCACCTTCGAGCGCGTCCCCGCGCCGGCGGAGCTGGCGCGCATCGGTGGCACCGGGGCCGCGGCGGGGGGGTACCGCCTCTGGGTGGACCCCATCGACCTGAACACCGATGGCATTTTCGACGCGGGCGGCTATGCCCGGAAGATCGATGCCTCGACCCTGATGGCGTATGGCGGCTCGCAGCTCATCCAACTGCCCGCGCCGCGCACCGACGCCGGCGACCCGAGCAACCCCGACCAGCCCGCCGGCTTCGGCATCCTGGCCACCAACGTCCCCAGCCTGAACTTCGCCACGCTCACCGATGCCGCGAAGAAGGCCGAGGCGAAGAGGCCGATGCGCAACCTCCTGCGCTCCGGCGAGTCCATCTTCATCAGCTTCACCCAGCCCGTGGCGAAGGACTCGCTGCTGGCCATCCTGACGGACGAGTACGGCCAGGAGAAGCTGGACCTCGTCGTCACGCCGAGCGTCACGGGAGATTCCTACACGCTCACGCCCGCGGCTTCCGTCATCCGGGAGGGGCAGGAATACAACCTCATCCTGCGCGCCACCTCGGCGTATGACGGCACCGCCAAGACCTGGAAGGGCTTCTTCATCAGCGGCGACCCGAAGACGCCCAGGCCCGCCCAGCTCGTGAGCGCCGCGTTCAGGGATACGACCGTGACCGGCAACACCGCGGGGGTGCTGGACTCGGGTGAATGCGTCCTGCTCACCTTCAATCAGCTCGTGCTCTCGTCTCTTGAGCTGCTCGATGCCGTTGTCATCACGGGAACGACGACCTCGCAGATCTTCAAGGTGACGAGGGCTCCTCCCCCCAACGCCGGCTGTGCCGGGGAGGCGGCCACGAAGTACCCGATCGACATCACCAACTTCAACGACGCCACGAGCCGGTTCTTCTTCACCTACGCCTCCGCGACGACGTTGCCGCCGATCAACCCCAGCACCACCAGCGCCCGGGTGAAGATTGACTTCGCCAGGTTCCAGTCGCTGGACCCGGCGAGCTACTACGAGACCTCCTGGGGCGCCCCCATCCCCTCGACCACGGTCGTGGAAGCCGCCCTCACCAAGGCGCCGTAGTCCCGCGGTCCAAACCCGGGCGGGAGTGCGCCGCCCGGGTTTCCCAAGTCATCAACGCTGTGAGTGAAGTGTCCGGGGTCCGACAGGTTTTGTGGGCCCGGGAGCCTCCGGACCCTGGCGGGGACGAGCACATCCACGGGGCCGTGCATAGCATGGGGCGGCGTTCCCACCCTGGACGAGGGCCCCGCGCCATGACCGTACCGCCCACGCAAACCCTCGAAATCACGACGGACGACAGCGCCAGGCCGGCTGAGACGGTCGAGCCCAAGCGCGTGCTCGTCGTCGACGACTTCGATGATGCCCGCGAGATGTATGCGGAGTACCTCGCATATGTCGGGTTTCAGGTAGATGTGGCCCGCAACGGCGTGGAGGCCGTGGAGAAGGCCCAGGGCGCTCCCCCGGACATCATCCTGATGGACCTGTCGCTGCCGGTGATGGACGGCTGGGAGGCCACGCGGCGGCTCAAACAGGACCTACGTACCCGCAACATTCCAGTCATGGCGCTCAGCGGCCACGTGCTCGCCGGCAACGCCGAGCAGGCCCGGCAGGCGGGCGCGGACGAGTTCGTCGCCAAGCCGTGCCTGCCGCAGGACCTCGAGGACCGCATCCGCCGGATGCTCAAACCCAGCAAGCCCAAGAGCAGCCCCTAGCCCGTCGTCCGGTTCCCTCGCGTTCCCGTACGTCAGGTCCTCCCCGTGGGCTCCTCGCCTGCTTCCAGGTCCAATGTCGACGGGTGGACTCCACCCGAGGCGTTCGACGAATACCGCCTGATGCGCCTCCTGGGCCATGGGGCCACGGGACGCGTGTATCTGGCCCGCGACACGCTGCTCGACCGGCCGGTGGCGGTGAAGTTCGTCCGGGCGCTGGACGCTGGCGCGCTCACCCGCTTCCTGGTGGAGGCCCGGGCCGCGGCGCGTGTCCAGCACCCGAATGTCGTCACCCTCTACCGGGTGGGGCAGCTGGAGAACCACCCCTACCTCATCTCCGAGTTCGTTCGCGGCACCACCCTGGACCGTTTGCCGAGGCCCCTGCCCTGGGAGCGCGTGCTGGAGCTCGGCAAGCAGCTGGCGCGGGGACTCGGCGCCGCGCACCGGCGCGGGGTGCTGCACCGCGACATCAAGCCGGGCAACGCCATCCTCACCGAGACCGGCGAGGTGAAGCTGCTGGACTTCGGCCTGGCCAAGTTGCTGGACCCGGAGGCGCCCGTGCCGGGGGACTCCGCGCTCGCCGAGGCCGGAGCCGGCCTTCCCCTCCTGCCCGACCTGGACCCGGATGCCCTGGCGGGCTCGCTCGATGGGGTGGACCTGCCGTCGCTGCCGGAAGGCATGCTGGTGGGCACTCCTTATTTCATGTCCCCGGAGGCCTGGGCGGGCGGGGAGCTCACGACCCGCAGCGACGTGTACTCGCTGGGACTGGTGCTCTACGAGCTGTGCGCCGGCAGCGGGCCCTTCCGCAACGTGCCCTTGAGGGAGCTCTCGGTGGTGATTGCCCACCGGGACGCGCGGCCCCTGGCCGAGGTTGCCCCGGGGGTGGACCCGGACTTCGCCGCCGTGGTGGACCGCTGCCTGCGCCGCGCCCCCGAGGAGCGCTACGCCTCCGCCGTGCTGCTGCTGGACGCGCTGGAGCAGCTCTCGCGGGACGAGGCCGCGGGCGCCGTCCCCGAGGGCAACCCCTACCGCGGCCTCCAGGCCTTCGAGGCCGAGCACCGCGCCCTCTTCTTCGGCCGGCGGCGGGAGCAGCGCGAGGTGCTGGAGCGGCTCCGGGCCGAGTCCTTCCTGCTCGTCGCCGGTGACTCCGGGGTGGGCAAGTCCTCGCTGTGCCTGGCGGGAGTGCTGCCCCGCGTCGTCGACGGCGCGCTGGAGGATGGGCGGCGCTGGCGCGGGGTGCGGCTGGTTCCAGGCCGGCGCCCCGCTTCCGCGCTCGCCGCCGCGCTCGCCCCCGTGCTGGGCGCGGACGAGGAGGGGCTGGTGGCCTCCCTGCGCGCGGACCCCACGGGCCTCGCGCGCCGGTTGCGAGCCCACCTCCGCCAGGAAGAGGGACTCGTCGTCTACGTGGACCAGATGGAGGAGCTGGTGACGCTGGCGGGCGACGCGGAGGCCGCGCAGGCGGGCCTCGCGCTCGGAGGGCTCGCCGAGGGCGTGTCCGGCGTGCGCCTGCTGGCCACGTGCCGCAGTGACTTCCTCACCCGGTTGACGGCGGTGCCGGGACTGGGCGCGGCGGTGCCCGGGGCGCTCTACCTGCTGCGGGCGCTCGGCCCGGAGGAGATTCGCGAGGCCGTGGTGGGTCCGGCCCGGGCCACGGGCGTGCGCTTCGAGTCCGAGGCCCTGGTGGAAGCGCTGGTGGCCTCCACCTCCACCACCGAGAGCGGGCTGCCGCTGCTGCAGTTCGCGCTGGCCGAGCTGTGGGAGGCGCGGGACGTGGCCGCGGGCCTCATCCCCCAGACGGCGCTGGACGGGTTGGGCGGAGTGGGAGGCGCGCTGGCGAAGCACGCGGACGCGACCGTGGCGCGTCTGCTGCCGGACCAGCGGACGGTGGCGCGCGGCGTCCTGCTGCGCCTCATCACCGCGGACGGCACCCGGGCGCGCAAGACGGACCGGGAGCTGGTGGGGGACGACCCGCGCCACCGCACGGTGCTGGAGGCCCTGGTGCGCGCGCGCCTGCTGGTGGCCCGGGAAGGGGAGGGCGGCACCTCCTATGAGGTGGCGCACGAGGCGTTGCTGTCCGGCTGGGGGACGCTGGCGCGCTGGCTGGCCGAGGCCGCCGAGCGCCGCGAGGTGCAGGCCCGGCTGGAGGCCGCCTCCGCGCACTGGGAGCGCCTGGGCCATGTGCGTGACCTCCTCTGGGGCTCGCGGCAGCTGGCCGAGGCCACCCTGCTCGACCCCGCCGAGCTCACCCGCCGCGAGCTGGCCTTTCTCGAGGCCTCGCGCCGCACGATGGTGCGCAGCCGCCGCATGCGGCAGGCCCTGGCGGTGGGATTCGTCCTCTCGTTGGCGCTCGTCTACGGAGGCTTCCGGTTGCGCGAGGAGGCGAAGCGGGACGCGGCGGTACGCGCCTGGCTGGCCGAGGCCGCCACGACCATGGAGCGGGTACAAAGGGAGCGCGCCACCTTCGCCTCGGCGCGCGAGGAGGCCCTCCTCCATTACGACGCGGGCCGCAAGGAGCAGGGCGACACGGCCTGGACGCGCACCGCCACGGCGGAGGCCGTGCTGCACCGCCACCTCGACGAAGCGGGGGACCACCTGGAGCACGCGCTGGTGTTGGACCCCATGCGCCAGGATGTCCGCGAGGCCTTGGCCGACTTCCTCCTCGAGCGCGCCCTCCACGCCGAGCAGTCGCTGGAGACCAGCGAGCTGCCGGCGCTGCTGCAGCGGCTGCGGCTGTACGACACGACGGGGGAGCGCTGGCGGCGCTGGACGGCCCCCTCACTCCTCACGCTCGACATCGCCGCTCCCGGGGCGATGGTGGAACTGCGGCCCGTCTCCCGGAACGTGGAGGGCCGCGAGCTCCTCGGAGAGCCGGTGTCACTCGGGCCGGAGCCCTGGGTGGACAGGGCGGTGCCACCGGGAGACTGGCGGCTGAGGGTGTGGGCCCCGGGCCACGAGCCCGCGCTCGTTCCGCTGCGGCTCGCGCGCGGCGAGCGGAGACACCTGCGGCTGCCGCTGCTGCGCGAGGGGGAGCTCCCCACGGGCTTCGTCTACGTGCCGCCCGGGCGCGTGCTCTTCGGCAGCGCGGCGGATGCGAGCGTGCGCGGGTTCTTCAACGCCCTGCCGCTGCACCCGAAGGAGACGGCGGGCTTCCTCATCGCCCGCCGGGAGACGACCTACGCGGACTGGCTGACGTTCCTGGAGTCGCTGCCCGCGACGGAGCGGGCCCTGCGCGCACCGCGCACGAGCACCACCTACCACGGCATGCTCCGGCTGGAGCGGGTGCGGGGCACGTGGACGCTCCACTTCCAGCCAGGGGGCGTGCCCTACACCGTCCGGGCCGGGGAGAAGCTGCGCTACGCGAAGCGGGAGCGGCGTGCCTCGCAGGACTGGCTGAACTTCCCCGTCACGGGCATCTCGTTCGAGGACGCGACGGCCTACGCGGCGTGGCTGTCCCGGACGGGCCGGGTACCGGGTGCCCGCCTGTGCACGGAGCTGGAGTGGGAGCGCGCCGCGCGGGGCGAGGATGGCCGCGAGTTCCCCCACGGAGACTCACTGGCTCCGGATGACGCGAACTTCGACCTCACCTACGGCAAGGAGCCCGGGGGCTTCGGCCCCGACGAGGTGGGCTCGCATCCCGGCTCGCGCAGCCCCTTCGGGGTGGACGACCTGGCCGGAAATGCCTGGGAGTGGACGCACTCGGCGGTGGAGCCCGGCCAGGTGGTGGCGCGCGGGGGCGCGTACTACTTCGCCGCCGCCTCGGCGCGCCTGGCCAACCGGGAGATGCCCGAGCGGACCTTGCGCGACATCACCGTGGGCATCCGCGTGTGCGCGGACCTGCCCTCCCGTACGTTGCACACGCTGGACTGACACCACGGTTCGCCCTCGGGGGTGAAGCCGTGAACGGTGCAAGTGCCCGGGTGCGACATGTGCGGCTTGCTCGGGGACTGGCCACTGCACACCGTCGCTCGCAAGTGGGGCTGGGGACGGAGGTAGGGTCATGCGAGCGAGTGGGTGGTGCCGTGTTGTCGTGGCGACCGTGGGAGTGGTGGCGTGTGGAGGCGAGGCGCCGGTGCTTCCGGAAGAGTCTGCCGGTGAGACGGGCGCGGCGTTGGGCGTGAGCAATGGCTCGAACCTGAACGGGTCCAACCTGAATGGCTCGGACCTGAACGGCTCGGACTTGAATGGCTCGGACCTGAACGGGGATGAGCTCAATGGCATCGCCCGGATGCTGGTGTCGGTGAACTACGCGGGAGCGTGGCTCGGTGGCTGGAACGAGCCGGCCCCCGGGCGTGGCCACGGGTGGAAGGAAGGCCGGCTCGACGCCGTGTGGCTGGAGGGCTCGGTGTTGCACGGCCGGTACCTGGGGAGGAGCGTGTCCGGAACGCAGTTCGCGCACGCGTGGTTCACGGGCAACCTGGGCAATGGCGGCAAGGTGGAGCTGCGCGTGGACGGCATCACCCCGGGCACGGGCGCGGAGCAGGACGTGTGGAAGTACCGGGTGTCCTATCGAGAGCCGAAGGACGGCCACTGGTACCCCATCTGCAAGGACGCGAGCGGACAGCCGGCGGACGCCATCGCGGTGGCGGGGCGCTGGGACTACCGGAAGGAGCTGCCGGGCGTGGGGGGCGCGAAGTACGAAGACCCGAACACCTTCACCTTCGCGTGCGAGGGCGCGGCCATCGCGAAGTGCATCCACATTGGCTACAAGCCGTGGGCGAGCGTCGGGGGCGTGAGCCTGGCGGCGCACCACCAGGCGTGCACGCGGCTCATCCGCGCGGACTACTGCGGCGATGGCACTTCGCACACGGTGAACGGGCAGTGGGTGAACATCTACGACGCGCTGAACGTGCAGGTGGACACCGAGGGTTGGGGGCTGGAGGCGGAGTGGGACACGGAGGGGGCGCGCTGCTTCACGGACCACAACCGCGCGCACGCGCCGGTGTCGTGCCCTGGGGCCGCGGTGAAGCCGCAGTGCGGCACGGCGGACGCCTTCTCAACCGGCACGCTGCTTCAGAGCGAAACGCCGTAGCGCGCGCGCGCAACACCCCTCTCCCTCCGGGAGAGGGACGGGGTGAGGGTACCCGGATCCTGGGATCCAGACTGGAGAGGTTCCCAGATATAACCTCGGGAGCTCCGCTACCCTCACCCCCCGCCCTCTCCCGAAGGGAGAGGGAGAGTCGAACCCAAGAGAAGCCGTGCGTCAGACGCCAGGAGTCCTGCTAGCGCTCCTCGTGGGCTCTGTCTCCCAGGCCGGGGAGCTGTCCACGAGCAGCGGTGCCCCCCTCACCTTCGAATCCTCCGAGTTGCACGATTGGGCGGGCACCTGGGGAGGCGAGCCGTTGCGCGCCCTCATGGTGTTGCCGGGGGTGAGTCACATCGTCTCGGGCGCGAGCCTGCCCGTGGTGCGCGGTTCTGCCCCATCGTCCACGGGCATCTACCTGGACGGCGTGCGAGTGCCCCAACTCTATCACTTGTGGGTGGGCCCCTCGGCCATCAGCCCCGAGCTCGTCTCCGGCTTCGACTTCCACCGGGGACCCCCTCCGGCGCGCTTCGGTCGAGAGCTGGGTGGCACCGTGGAGGCCCGGCTCCTCGAGCCGAGCACCGACACGGTACGCGCCGTTGGCTCCATCGACCTGTTCAACGTCGGCGTGCTCACCCAGGTACCCATCGCCGACACGGGCACCGAGCTCACCCTCTCCGGCCGCTTCGCCTATACCCCATGGATCGCCGCCTCGGTCATCAACGGCCTGCGAGACTCACCGGGCCCGGATCTGGTGCTCGGCCTCTTCGACTACCAGGCGCGCATCACCCAGTCCGTGGGCCGGGGCTCGCTGCGCCTGTTCGCCCTGGGAAGCTCGGATGACGCGGGCCTGCGCGGTACGGGGACGATCGTCCGGTTGGGCACCGCCTTCCACCGCGTGGATCTCCGCCTCACGCATCCACTGGGCGCGGGCGAGGCCGAGGCCGCCGTCACCTACGGCCACGACACCCTGGGCGCCAACGGTGGAGGCGATGCATCGCGAGTCACCGTGGGGCTCTCGGAGCGCACGCTCGGAGCGAGGGTGGCGTGGCGTGCCTCCCTGTCGGAGCGGCTCGCGGTGGAGACGGGCGCGGACGTGGAGCGCCGGCTCGCGGACATCGACCAATCCACCACCTTTCGCCCTGGCGAGGCCGGGGACCCCTCCCGTCCCACCATCACCACGGGCGTCCTCCAATCCCTCGCCCGAGCCACGTTCGCGGGCGCGTACGCGCAGGCCACGTGGACACGGGACAGGTGGCAGCTCACTCCGGGCGTGCGCGTGGATGGCTACCTGCTGGCACCCGCGCTGAGCCAGATGGTCGTCGAGCCCCGGCTGCACGCACGGGCGATGCTCTCGGAGACGGTGGCGCTGCGGCTGGGCGCGGGACTCATGCACCAGCCACCGGCCCACCTCATCGACGCGCCGGGCGTGGAGGCGGCGGCGCTGCGCCTCGGCATGCAGAGAGCCCTCCAGGTGGAGGCGGGCGCGGACGTGCGAGGCCCCGCGGGCTTCACCTTCGGCGCGGACGTGTTCGCCCTCCCGCTGCTGCGCACGGTGGAGCTGGACGTACTGTCCTTCGACATGCTCGCGGATGACCCGGTGGAGCGCGGGCGGACGCGCACGGCGGAGGGGTACGGCTACGGCGTGGAGCTCCTGGCCCGGCGAGCGATCTCCGACCGCTGGTCGCTCCTCGCTTCCTACACCTTCCAGCGGCGCACGCTGCGAACGACCGTGGAGCGCCGGAACGACGCGGGACAGGTGGTGGGCACGGAGCAGGTGCCGCTCGCCTCGTCGCTCGAGCAGGCGCACGTCTTCAACACGGCCGTCACGGTGAAGCTGCCGTGGGGCCTCACGGTGGGCACCACGCTGCACTACAACACGGGGATGCCCGAGGCGGGGAACCTCCTCTTCTCGTACACGCAGCGCGAGGGAGTGGATCCGGAGAAGGGCACGTCGCGCTGGATTCCGGAGGACCGGGACCGGGTGACGCGCCTGCCGGGCTACTTCCGGGTGGATGGCCGGGTATCCAAGACGGGCACGCTGGGGCCGTTGGCGGTGGAGGCGTGGCTGGATGTCTTCAACGTCGCCCTGGCGAAGGAGACGTTCCGCTACTCCTACGGGCGCGAGAAGGGCCAACTGGTGCGCAAGCCGTTCGGCCTTCCGCCCGTGACGTTGCCGTCGTTGGGAGTCCGGGCGCGTTACTGAGTCGGCCGTCTCACGACTGGCTCCTCCCCGGACAACCGTTGGTTGCGCGGGGACACCGGAGGACGTATCGGAAGACCTCCAGCAGGAGCGGAGGTGCGTCGGTATGTATCGCGCGGACACGGTCGTGCAGCTCATCGAGCAGGGGCGCGAGGGAGACCTCGCCATCGGAGCGCCGGGGCGGCCCGGCCTGACGCATGGCGGTCTGAGGGACCTCGCCCGGCGCACCGTCGCGGCATTGAACGCCCTGGGCATCGGGTGTGGTGACCGTGTCGCCCTGGTATTGCCCAACGGTCCGGAGATGGCGACGGCCTTCGTCACCATCGCCTGTGGCGCCACCACCGCGCCGCTCAACCCGGCCTACCGTGCGGAGGAGTTCGAGTTCTACCTCTCGGACCTGAACGCCCGGGCGCTCGTCATCCAGGAGGGCATGGAGAGCCCGGCACGCGCCGTCGCCGCCGCGCGAGGCATTCCCATCATCGAGCTGGTGCCCGACGCGAAAGGTCCGGCGGGCCTCTTCACCTTGAAGCCAGAAAGGCCGCTCTCGGGGAGTCCAGCGCGGGCGGGCTTCGCCGGGGCCGAGGACGTGGCACTCGTGCTCCATACCTCGGGGACGACCTCGCGGCCCAAGATCGTCCCCCTGCGCCACGTCAACGTCACGGCGTCGGCCTATCACATCGGCCACACGCTGGAGCTCGGGCACGAGGATGTCTGCCTCAACATCATGCCGCTCTTCCACATCCACGGGCTCATCGCGGCGGTGCTGGCGAGCCTCGCGGCGGGAGGCGCCGTGGTGTGCACGCCGGGCTTCAACGCGCTCAAGTTCTTCAGCTGGTTCGAGGAGATCCGGCCGAGCTGGTACACGGCGGTGCCCACCATGCACCAGGCCATTCTCGGCCGAGCCGGGCGCAACAGCGGCATCATCCAATCCGGGCGGCTGCGCCTCATCCGCTCGTCCTCCGCGTCGCTGCCGCCGCAGGTGATGGAGGAGCTCGAGCGGGTGTTCCAGGTGCCGGTCATCGAGAGCTACGGCATGACGGAGGCGTCGCATCAGATGGCCTCGAACCCGCTGCCGCCGAGGCTGCGCTACACGGGGTGCGTGGGCATCGCGGCGGGGCCGGAGATCGGCATCATGGACGAGGCCGGCAACCTGCTGCCGGCGGGCGTGCTCGGGGAGATCGTCATCCGGGGCCGCAACGTCACGGCGGGCTACGAGAACAACCCCGAGGCCAACGCCAAGGCCTTCACGCACGGGTGGTTCCGCACGGGGGACCAGGGGACGCTCGACGAGGCGGGCTACCTGCGCATCACCGGCCGGCTCAAGGAGATCATCAACCGGGGGGGCGAGAAGCTCAGCCCGCTGGAAGTGGACACGGTGTTGATGGATCACCCGGCGGTGCAGCAGGTGGTCACCTTCGCGATGCCGCACCCGAAGCTGGGCGAGGAGGTGGCTGCCGCCGTGGTGCTGCGCGAGGGGGCGAGCGTCACCGAGCGGGAGCTCCGGGACTTCGCCGCCAGGCGCCTGGCGGACTTCAAGGTGCCGAGGAAGATCGTCTTCCTCACGGAGATTCCCAAGGGAGCGACGGGCAAGCTGCAGCGCATCGGGCTGGCGGAGCGCCTGGGGCTCACGGCATGAGGATCGCCATCTTCGGAGCGGGAGCGATTGGCGGGTTCCTCGGCGTCCGGCTGGTCCAGGCGGGTGCTGATGTCACCTTCATCGCGCGCGGGGCGCACCTGGCCGCGATGCGCGAGAAGGGCGTCACCCTGCGAAGCGAAGGCGAGAGCGTCACCGTCCACCCGCCGTGCACGGACAACCCGGCCGAGGCGGGGCCACAGGACTACGTCTTCGTCACGTTGAAGGCACACTCGCTGCCAGGGGCGGCGGAGCAGATCGTCCCGCTCCTGGGCCCCGAGACGGCGCTCGTGACGGGCATCAACGGTGTGCCCTACTGGTACTTCTACGGACTCGACAGCCCCTACCGGGACCGGCCGGTGGAGAGCGTGGACCCGGGCGGGAAGCTCTGGACGACGTTGCATCCGTCGCGAGCCATCGGCTCGGTGATCTACCCGGCGGCCGAGGTGGTCGAGCCCGGCGTCATCGAGCACACCTATGGAGACCGCATCTCGCTGGGTGAGCCCGATGGGAGCAAGAGCCCGCGCATCGAGGCCCTGGCGAAGCAGTTGATCCAAGCGGGCCTGAAGGTGCCCATCCGGCCGCGTCTGCGCGATGAAATCTGGGTGAAGCTCTGGGGCAACCTGGCCTTCAATCCGCTCTCGGCGCTCACGGGGGCGACACTGGAGCGGCTCGCGACGCAGGCGGACCTCCAAGCGGTGGCGCGCGCGATGATGGTGGAGGCGCAGGCCGTCGCCGAGACCCTGGGCGTGCGCTTCCCGGTGGACATCGACAAGCGCATCCGGGGAGCGGCGGAGGTTGGCGCGCACAAGACCTCCATGCTGCAGGACCTGGAGCGAGGCCGGCCGATGGAGATCGACGCGCTGCTGGGCGCGGTGGTGGAGCTCGGCCAGCTCGTGGGCAGGCCGATGCCCACGTGCGAGCTGGTGCTGGCGCTGGTGCGCGAGCGCGCGCGGCAGGCGGGGTGCTACCCGGGAGTTCTCCCGAGGTAGGCTGGCGGCGTCGTCACCCCATCCACTGAAACGGGTCATGCCCACTACGGGGCGGGCCAACGGAGCGCGGCAGCCGCACGGTGAACGTGGTGCCTTCCGCTGGGGTGGAGCACACCTCGACGTGTCCTCCGTGGGAGCGGGCAATCTGCTGGACGATGAAGAGGCCCAGGCCCAGGCCGGACCTCGGGTGTCCTTCGTCCGTGGCCCGCCGGAAGGGCTCGAAGATGCGCGGGAGCAGGTCCGCCGGAATGGGGGGGCCCTCGTTGTGCACCTGAACGCGCACGGTGTCCCCCTCGTCGCGCAACACGAAGTCCACGGGCATGCCGTCAGGGCTGTAGTCCACTGCGTTCTTGCCGAGGTTGCCGAGGAGCTGCGCGAGTCGGTCGGGGTCCCACTCGCCCTGGAACTCGCCTGTTGCGCTCAGCCGAAACTCCCGCTGGGGGTTGCCAATCTCCAGCTCCTCCAACACCTGCCGGCAGATGGTGCGGAGATTGGCCGAGCGGGGGCTGATGGGAATACCCCCGCCCAACCGCCCGCGAGTGAAGTCGAGCAGGTCGGCGATCATCCGCCCCATGCGCTCGGCGCTGGTGGCGATACGGCGCACGGCCTTCAGATGCTGTTGGACGAGGCCATCCGAGCGCATCATCGCATTGACGGACAGGAGGATGGCGTTGAGCGGGTTGCGCAAGTCATGGGAGACGATGCCGAGAAAGCGCTCGCGGAACTCCGCCGCCTGCCGCAGCTCCGCCTCGATGCGCTTGCGCTCGGTGATGTCCGTGTTGACGGCCACCACGCCGACAATCCGCCCGTCCTGGAGGATGGGCGCCGCCGCGCGGCGCATCACCACATCCCGGCCCGTCTGGAGGTGGCGCGACACCACCTCGTCCACCACCCGCTCGCCCGCCATCGCCCGGGTGGCGGCCTCCTGTTGGATCGTCAGCCGCTGGCCCGTCGTCGCGGAGCGGTTGTTGAGCCGCTCCGAGAGCACGGGCACCGCCTGGTTGAGCTCCTCCAGGCTGGAGAAGCCGAGCATCTCCAGCGCCCGGGTGTTGGCGCGCTTGACGCCCGTGGCGTCCGCCACGAAGAGCGCGTCCGGGATGCTCTGGAGGATGGCCTCCAGCTCCGCCGCGTTGCGTGCCAGCGCCTCCTCGGTGCGCTTGCGCTCGGTGATGTCGAGCACCGTGCCCAGGAAGCGGACGGGATACCCCGAGCCATCGCGGTAGACCCGGCCCTGCGTGTACACCCACCGCTCCGCCGCGCCCTCGTTCGGGACGACGCGGTAGTCCATGGAGAAGGTCCCGGTGCCGCCCGGGGCCAGCGCCTCCTGGACGCAGCGGTCCACGCGCTCGCGCTCCTCGGGGTGCACGCGCGAGAGGTAGAGGGGGTAGTCCACGGGGGCCTCCTCGGGCACCCCGAAGAGGGTGCGCGTGCGTGCGTCCCACTCCAGCGCACCCGTGGTGGAGTCCATCTCCCAAGTCCCCAGTCCCATGGCCTCGGTGGCCAGGCGCAGCCGCTCCTCGGTGGCGCGCAATTCCTCGGCGGCGAGCGCCTCCATCCGCCGGCGCGCCTGGACCAACTCCGTCACGTCCGAGGCGACGATGATGACGCCCTCCACCCCGCCCTGGGCGTCGCGCAGGGGCTCGTAGACGAAGTTGAAGTACGCGTCCTCGAGGGCTCCGCCTTCCAGGCGCGCCAGCCTGACGGGCAGCTCCGTCCCCACGTAGGGCTTCCCCGTGGCGAGCACCCCATCCAGCAGCTTCTCGAAGCCCTGTCCCGCGGCCTCGGGCAGGGCCCCGAACAGGGGCTTGCCCAGCACCTGCTCGGGCCGGCGGCCCCAGAGGCGGCAAATCTTGGGATTGGCCAGCTCGATGACGTACTGGGGCCCCCGGAAGATGGCGATGGCGGTGGGAGCCTGCATGAAGAGCGAATGGAGCCATTCGCGCTGGTGCTCGGCTTCCGCGCGGGACTGGGAAGCCAGGGTCAGGGACTCGTCGCGCGCTCGCACCGCCTCGCGCAGCTCCTGGTTGGCGGCCAGGAGCTCCTGGCCCCGGTGGAGGAGCTCCACCTCCATCTCCAGGTTGCGGCTCTGGAGGGCCGCCGTGCGCTCGCGCTCTTCCTCGCGGCGGCGGGACAGGTGCACGAAGTCCGTCACGTCCTCTACCCGGTGGATGAGGTAGAGCACCTCGCCCTCGGAGGAGAGGACGGGGGTGTTGCGAGGGCTCCAGTAGCGCTCCTCGAAGCCGCCCCCTTCGGCTTCGGGACGCCGGATGTCGTACTTCTGCACGGCCAGGGTGTCCGGCGCGCGAGTGGCCACGACCCGCTCGAGCGAGGCGCGCAGGTTGTGCACGCCCGTGGCGTCCGGCTCCGCCGGGTTGTCGGGGAACATATCGAACAAGGGGCGGCCGAGGATGCCCTCGCGGGTCGTCAAGGTGGCACGCAGGTAGGCATCGCTCACCGCCACCAAGGTGAAGTCCGCGTCCGGGGCGGCGACGAGGTAGGCGCCGGGGCTGTGCTCGAAGAGGAGCTGGAAGTCAGGAGGGGGCGGCAGGGGCATTGCGAGTACGTCCGAGGAGTCGAAGGAACACTGAGCAACATTGGGCCCGTCCCGCGGCTTCCGGTCATGGCCCTGGGACCGGTTCCAGCTTCGACAGCCGGGTATGAGGTGCAATTCTGGTCATTGTCGGGTTCTGTATTTTTTTGGCCCGGGCTGCTCTCGGGTAAGGAGTTCCGCTCATGAAGAGTCGCTCGCCGTTCTGGCTCCTGTTCCTGTTGGCCCTGGTGTCCTCTGGAGTGTCTCGTGCCGCCGAGGTGGTGGTGTGGCACGGCTACCGCGCCTCCGAGCGCGCCGCGTTGGAGAAGGTCGTCGCCGCGTACAACACGGCCAAGGCGAGCTCCGGTGTGCAGGTGAAGCTGTTGGCCATTCCCTCGGATGCGTTCACGGACAAGATTTCCGCGACGCTTCCACGGGGATTGGGGCCGGACGTCTTCGTCTTCCCGCAGGACCGGCTCGGAGGCTGGGTGGAGGGGGGCGGGCTGCTCGAGCCGCTCGACTTCTTCCTGGAGCCGTCCGTGCGCGAGCGCTACGTGAAGGGGACGCTGGAGGCGATGACCTACCAGGGCTCGGTCTACGCGCTGCCGTTGAACTTCAAGGTCATCACGCTCATCTACAACAAGAAGCTGATGGCGAAGCCGCCCCAGACGACGGGGGAGATGCTGGCCACGTGCAAGGCATTTCGAGCGGGCTCGGCGGACAAGACGCGGGTGTGTCTGGCCTATCCCTACGCGGACTTCTACTACCACGCGGCGTTGATGCATGCCTTCGGGGGGCGCGTGTTCGACCCGGGTCCGAAGGTGCGCCTGGACGCGCCGGAGAACGTCAAATCGCTGGAGCTGTTGATGAGCTGGGTGAAGCAGGAGGGAGTGCTGCCCGCCGAGCCGTCCACGGCGCTCGTCACGTCGCTGTTCAACGAGGGCAAGGCGGCGATGGTCTTCTCTGGTCCCTGGTTCATCGGGGAGATCGCCCCGGGCATCGACTATGGCCTGGCCCTGCTGCCCACGGTGGACGAGGCGGGCGGCAAGCCGCTGAAGCCGTGGATGACGGTGGAGGGGGTGGCCATCTCCTCGCGCTCGAAGCACAAGGACGCGGCCTATGACTTCGTGCGCTACCTCACCGGCCCGGAGGGTGCGCGCGTCATGGCGTTGCAGGGGAGGCAGAACCCGGCGTTCGCGCAAGTGTACGAGGATCCGGCGGTGGCCTCGGACGCGGTGCTATCGGCGATCCGCAAGCAGGGGGAGGTGTCCCTGCCCATGCCGAACCTGGCGGAGATGACGATGGTCTGGTCTCCGGCGACGTCGGCGATGAACGCGACCCTCCACAAGCTCTCCACGCCCAAGGCGGCGTTGGAGCAGGCGCAGCGGGAGGTCCAGAAGGGAGTGGCGGGTCTGCGTCGAGGAGCCAAGGAAGCACCCGAGGCGCCGAAGAAAGCTCCCTAGTGGCAGTGAAGTTCAAACCTCCTCGTCAGGCAGGAGCGTTCGGAGCAACTCGTCGTCAGGGCCGAGCGGGCGCCAGCCGGGCGGCGGCGGCTCGGCGCGGAGCGCTGCCCTGGCCTGCCTGACACGCTCCTTGTGTGTTTCCGGGGTGAAGCTCGTCCACATGGCGAATGTCTGGGCGACCGTGAAACGGTTCGAGTCGTCCAGCACGGCGGGCCATCCCTCGGGGAGATGCTGGGACAAAAGGCGCACGAGAACATCGCGCACGAAACGTGTGACCTGCTTGCGCTGCTCCGCTTCGGACAGCAACGCGCCCAACACCTGCACCCCAGCGACATCGTCCTCGCCAAGCTCCTCGGCGAGCGTATGGATCGGGACCGCGGGACGCGCCTCCGCGAAGGCCGTGAGCGAGTCGAAACCCCGCTCGCGGACCCGTTCATACAGACGGGCCCTCCAGTTGCCTTGCCAGGCACTCCCCTCTGTCATGGTCCTCTCCCGGGGACGAAGTTCATTGGGATTTTATAGAGTCTCATGTACTCCGCGACGACCTTCAGGATCTCGCTGCGCGTCAACATCCGACCCGCTTCGGCCTCGGCGTCACGCAGTGCCCCCATGATCATCTGGTTCCACTCACCGGGCCATCGACGACCCACGAGCCAATCGCCACCGCCGTGAATCGCCTCGTGGCTTGCACGCTCCAATTCGACGCAGAACCGGTCGATGCTCATGTCGCCAGTGAAGCCGCGCTTCTCGAACCACTCGCGGAACTCTCGCGGCAGGACGTGGTGCCGCGGAGGCCTGGCCATGCCGGTCCCAGCTCTGCCCGTCACGCGCATGCTCCGCACCTCGGGTCCATCGCCCAGCGCATCGCGAACGCCCCGCGGCAACTCGTCGTGAGACTGCGCCATCATCACCTGGCCGGCGTGAATCCGCACGGCGGCGCTGACGACGGGAAGGGAGAGGATGCCCGCCTGCACCAGTCGGCGCATCATCTCCACCCACTCCGCGGAGACAACAATCCGCGTGCCCATCATCACGCCGTTGGAGCCCATCACCAGGCCCACTCCGAGCGTGGCCGGAGCGGCCGGCGGTGGTGCGGGGAGCGAGAACTTCATCGCCGATAGCAGGGTGAGTGCCTCGATGGACTCCTTGAGCACCAGCATCTTCTCGAGGTTCTCCGCCCCTGCGCGCACGGCCTCACGGGTTGTGGCGAATTCGCTGGTGAGGTGGCCTACCAGCGCGGGGAGGTCGGCCGCCGCTACCTCCACCTGCCCTGGCTCCAGGGAGGAGAGCGCCTTCATGGACGGCTCGAGCATCTTCTGAAAACGCTCCATGTCCACGAACAGCCTCTCTACGCTGTAGAGGTACTGGTTGAGCACGACGTCGGCGAGGTTGAGGAAGTCGAGCCATACGGCGAGCAGGATGGAGCCCATCATGGCGGCCTGGAGCCGTGGGCCGGCGAGGCGTAGGAGGGCGAGCTGCATGTCCGGGTCACCCACCTCCGAGGCCGTGTTGGCCAGCTTGGTGGCGGCAGCGAGCTCCGCGTCGATCCACCGCAATTGCTGGGTGCCATGATCGACGTAGGGGCCGAAGATGCCGGCGGCTCTGCCGGCGATGCCTCGCTCGCTGGCCTCGAGTCTGGAAAGCTCACCGGAGATGCGGCGGGAGGAGTTTGACACATCACCAACCGCCCCGAGGAATGCGAGGTGTGCCGCGAGGGCACGCTGCCGCGCAGCGCCCGCGGGGCTGGGGCTCGCCGCACTCGGCTTTTCGGCCAACGCGGGCGGGAAAGCCTCGCGCGGCGAGTAGCGCAGGTTCATTCCCCGGCTGGGCGGTGGTGTCAGCGACGCACATCAGATGGACAGAATGGCCATGGCGAGCAGCAGGCCCGCCCACAAGGCTCGTCGTGAGTCAGTGCGCATTGTCCAACCGTGTGCGCCGCTCGCGCCTCAATGCCAGTACGGCCAGCGCGAGCACTCCCACGCTCCAGCCCGGCACCGAGCCACAGCCGCAACGGCCGGGCTCACCGAGCTGGGGCACGGGACCGGGGATGCCGCGCATCTCCGAGGAGCGAGCCACCCAGAGGTGACTGGTGACGGTGCGAGGTCTGTCATTCACCCAGACCTCCACGCGGAAGCGATCTTCACCGTGCTCTGGAGCGGTGACGTCCTGCTCCACCACGAAGTCATCCGAGGTCACCGCCACGAGCGGCAGTCGCACGCCATTGTGGACGAAGCGCACCTGCTGGCCCTTCGCACCAGTAACACGGGCACTCAAGCGTGTGCCCTCCGCGAGCACGGTGTCTCCGGCGGGCACCACGCTGCTCGTCAGCTCCACCATGGGGTCTTCCGGCCCCTGGAGCTTCACCACCGTGCGACCATCACGGATGCCGTCCAGCAGTGCCCGCACACTCAACTCGCGCGCGTACACGAGGGTGGTGGGATTACCGATGGCGCTCTGGGTGAAATCCAGGTCCACGCCGGCGCGGTGGTCGTCACTGCCTCCGAGCGCCGCGGCGTGTTGCCCCTGCGCGCACAGCCAGTCCCAATAGCCAAGCGCGCCGTCGGAGAAGAATCGCCCGAGCTTCTCCCAGCCGCCGTTGGCCACCTCGACCCCGTCCACGCCGCCCGGGGGTACGGTGTGCTGCCACGCGCAGCCGATGCACATATCGCCCACGTCGTAGGTGGGGTGGTTGATGGAGAAGAGGGCGCCCTGGCGGTGGAAGTCGTCCACGGCCTCCTTCAAGGAGACACCCTCGCCCACGCGCGGAGGCACATAGCGGGTGGCGCCGATGGCGTTCGCGTGGCCTCCATAGGTGGTGTACTCGATGCCCGGCACCAGCAGCAGGTCGGGGAAGCGCGACTGGGCGTCCCCGAGGAAGTCGAGCGTGGACGTGGTGTTGTGCTCGGTGAGCACGACGAAGTCGAGCCCCTGGCCGCGCGCGTAGCGGGCGATCTCCTCCAGCGGAGGCCGGGCGTCACCGCTCTCGCGCGAGTGGACGTGGAAGTCGCCCGAGTACCAGCGGGCCTGTGAGGAGAGCGCGTCGGCGGGGTGGTAGGGCTGGCGCTCGGGCTGGGGCGCGAGCGTGGCTTGCGAGCGGAAGAGCACCTCGATGCGGTAGCGCGCGGGCGTCTTGCGAATCTTGGCCTTGCCCACCGTCACCTTCCAGGTGCCCGCGGGCAGGGGGCCCGTCAGGTACGAGCGCGAAGCCGCCCGCTCGCCCACGATGGCGGGCTCCTCGTTGCCACCGCCGTAGCCGCGGAAGCCGTTCGGGTCCTCCAGTCCCCAGTCGAGGATGTTCTCGCTGGCGAGGTCGTCATGGCGGACCTCCAGCTCCACCGTGCCGGGTGGCACCTCGAAGGGGAGGTCGAAGAAGCTGCCCTCGGCGGGTACCTCCCCCTCCAACACCAGCGGTCCAGCGGCGGCGGCGGAAGTACAGACGAGGAGACAGAGAAGGAACGAGCAGAAGACGAAGGGGGCGCGCACGGGCGCCCGAGCCTACCCGATGCCCGACGTCCGGCGCGTTCCACCGGGCTCGCTCTCGGAGAGCAGCTCACCGAGGAAGTCCACCTGGAGCCCTCCGTACTCCGAGCGTCCCAGCTCCAGGCGCCACCCGTGCAGCACCGTCACCTTCCAGGCGATGTTGAGCCCGAGGCCGTTGCCTCCAGGCCCTCGCGTGCGCGCGGCGTTGCCGCGGACGCGCCGCTCGACGATGCGCGACAGCTCGTTCTCGGGGATGCCGGGCCCGTCGTCGAGCACCCGCAGGCGGAACGTGTTCCCCGGCTGGTGCTCGAGCACGACGGCCACATGTCCTCCGCGCGCGTTGTAGCGCACGGCGTTGTAGATGACGTTGCTCACCGCCTGTTCGATGAGGATGTCGTCCCCGAGCACCCGCACCGGCGCCTCCGGGACGGCGTACTCGAGCGCCACGTCCTGCTGGCGTGCGATGGGGCGGTGGCGGCTCATGCACCGCTCCACCAGGGCGTTGAGGTCCACCGGGGCGCGCTGCACGGCCGGCTCGCCCGCCTCCAGCCGCGCCGCGGCGCCCAGGTTGTGGATGAGCGCCGCCATGTAATGGGCCTCCTGGCTGGCCGCCGCGACGACCGATGCCTCCACCGGCTCGCCCCGGGCGGCGCGCTGCTGCAACTCGGCCAGGTGCCCCTGGAGCACCGTCAGGGGGATCATCACGTCGTGCGTGGTGTTCTCCAGGAACGAGCGCAGCGTCTGCTCCCGCTGCTCCTTGAGGTCCATCTGCGCGCGCACCTCACGCCCCGCTTCGTCGAAGGCACGCGCCAGCTCGGTGACCTCATCGTTCCCCTGGAGGGTGATGGGCCCCTGGTACGCGCTGCTCACGGAGGTGCGCACCTCACGGGTGAGCTGGCGCAGGCGGCGCACCACGGGCCCCACCGTGAGCAGCACGCCCGCGAGGGCGATCAGCGAGGGGAACACCAGCATGTCGGGAGGAGGTGTCGGAGACCGCCGCCCTCGCGGGCCCGGTCCCCACTGCCGGACGAGCACGAAGGCACAGGGGCCGGAAGCCCAGGGCATCCGCACCACCAGCTCTCGCATGCCCCGGTCGTCGAGCCCCGGGGACCGGCCGGCCGCCTCCTGTCCCTTCCGCATGGCCGCCGCGAGCTTTTCGGGCAACGGAGGCGCGGCGGGGTTCCGGGCCACGAGCTCCGTGTCATAGGCGAACAGCGCCGTCCCTCCAGGGGGAGGAGGGCCTCCTGGCTCCTTCCTTCCAAACCAGTTCCGCGGAGGTGGCGGTGGAGGGCCCTCGCGCCCACCCGGTGGGGGACCGCGGGGTCCACCGGTCTGCTCGAGGCTCCAGGTCGCGGGGGAGGCCTCGCAGCGCTCACGCCCGCCCTGGAGCATCTGCGTGAGGGCGAACTCGGCGAGCAGCGACTCGCGCGCGCTCGTCTCGACGGTCCAGTGGATCCACGCCAGCCCCAGCGCGATGGCGAGCGCCACCCCCGCGGTCGTGAGTGCCAGCCGCATGCGCAGCTTCATGGACCCTCTCCGTCCCCGAGCCGGTAGCCGATGCCCCACACCGTCTCGATGTGCTTGCCGGGACCCAGCTTGCGGCGCAGCCGCGACACGTGCACGTCCAGCGTCCGCTCGGTGCCCTCGCGCTCGGGGTCCAACACGTTCTCCACCAACCACTGGCGAGTCACGGCGGCTCCCGGCCGGCGGGCGAGCGCGGCCAGCAGCTCGAACTCCACGCGCGTGAGCTCCACGGGCTTGCCCTGCACGCGCACCTCGTGGCTCTCGAGGTCCACGGACAGTCCCCCGAGCTCCACGGCGTTCTGCCGCTGCATCACGGGCCGGCGCAGCCGTGCGCGGATGCGCTCCACCAGCTCCTCGGGCCAGAAGGGCTTGGTCATGTAGTCGTCGGCCCCCAGCTTCAGCGCCCGCACCTTGTCCGCGGTGTCGTTGCGCGCGCTGAGGATGAGCACGGGCACGTCCGAGCCCTCGCGGAGCTGCCGGAGGATGTCCATGCCGTAGGTGCCGGGCAGCATCAGGTCCAGGATGACGAGCCGGTAGGTCGCCGCCTCGCCGGGTTGCAGGGGACGTCCCTCGGACCACCACGTGGCCTCGAAACCCGCCCGTCCCAGGAAGTCCGTGATTTGTGCTCCGAGCTGCTGGTCGTCCTCGATGAGCAGGATGCGCTCACCCATGGGGCTGTCCTCTCCAGGAACGGAGGCCACCACGTCCCCCGTGGCGCCGTCCCCTCATCTGCCTCCTACAGGAACTGTCGTAAGAATTTCTTAAGACGTGGCCCCACACGCGGAGAGCGGGAACACATGCGCCCGGCTCCCTGCCTCCTCCGCGAGGCGCAACCCCTCATCGCACGAGCGGTTTCCGAGCGAGCGGGCAACCAGCGGGAGGGGCTCCAAGATGTCACTCCGGGTGCGTCGGCTCTCCATCATGCACATCACCACGCGGTGTGTCAGGAGGTGTTTGGCGTGAGTGCAAGCACGAGACGCCGGGGAACGGGACGGTGGATGCCCGTGAAGGCGGGATTCCGCGGTCTCTTCATCATGAGCCTGGGATTGAGTCTGGGGGTGCTCTCGGGCTGCAAGCCGGGCGCGCCGGAGGCGTCCCAGCCACAGGCACAGGCGCCGGTGACGCTCGGGCCGGAGGACGTGGTGCGGGTGGAGTCGCGCGAGCTGCAGGAGGGGCCCGTCCTCTCCGGCACGCTCCAGGCCCGGCGCGCCGCCACCATGCGCTCCGAGGCCCAGGGCGCCGTGCTGGAGATGGCCGTCGAGCAGGGCCAGGAAGTGAAGAAGGGGCAGCTGCTCGCGCGCATCCAGGATCTCTCGCAGCAGGATCAGTTCCTCGCCGCGCGTACGGCGGTGCGGGTGGGGCATGACGCCCTGCGGGTGGCCCGCTCCGAGGAGGAGCGCAACCGCAAGCTGGTCGAGGCGGGCGTCATCACCCGGCGCGACTTCGAGCGAGCTCAGCTGGCGCGCGTGCAGGCCGAGTCGCAGCTCGCCGAGGCCAATGCCCGGCTGGCGCTCGCGCGGCAGCAGGTGGGCCGCACCCGCATCCTCGCCCCCTTCGATGGAATCGTGAGCGAGCGTCACGCCAGCGCGGGAGACGTCGTCCAGCCGGGCACGCAGCTCTACACCGTCATCGACCCCACCAGCATGCGGCTGGAGGCCTCGGTGCCGGCCGCGCAGCTCAGCACGCTGAAGACTGGCACCCGGGTGGACTTCACCGTCGGCGGCTATGGTGACCGCACCTTCGCGGGCCGCATCGAGCGCATCAACCCGGCGGTGGATCCAGCCACCGGCCAGGTGCGCCTCTACGTCACCCTGCCCAACACGGAGCAGGCGCTGCTCACCGGGCTCTTCGCCGAGGGGCGGGTGGCGTCGCTCCAGCGCGAGGTGCCCGCCGTGCCCATCTCCGTGGTGGACACGCGCGCCGAGCCGCCCACGGTGCTGCGCGTGAAGGATGGCCGGGTGGAGCGCGTGCCGGTGACGTTGGGCATGACGGACCAGATGGCGCGGCTGGTGGAGCTGCGCTCCGGTGTGGGGGCCGGAGACGTGTTGCTGCGCGGCTCGGCGCGGGACCTTGCCGAGGGCACGCTCGTGCAGGTGCGGCCGCCCAGGGAGAAGCCCCGGGAGCCCGAGCCGGGCGTGGGCGGTGGTGGGCCTCCCCCGGCCGAGCCCGTGTCCCCGCCTCGCTGAGCCTCGTGTCCACTCGCGCCTAGTCTCATTAGAGGGAGAGCCTTCGTGTTCATCTCCGACTTCGCCATCAAGAAGCCCATCGTCACCATCACCGCCATGCTGGCCCTGGTGGTGTTCGGTGTGGTCGCGCTCGTGGCGCTGCAGACGGACGAGTTCCCGGACGTCGATCAGCCCATCATCGGCGTCACCATCGTCTACCCAGGCGCCTCACCCGATGTGGTGGAGCGCGAGGTGGTGGAGCCCATCGAGGACGCCATCTTCAGCATCAGCGGGGTGGACGCGCGGCGCTCCACCTCCAGTGCCACGGATGGCCTCGGGCAGTTCACCATCTTCTTCGACTACGAAAAGGACATCCAACAGGCCTCGCAGGACATCCGGGACGCCATCTCGAGCAAGCGCGCGGACCTGCCGCTGGAGATGGAGGAGCCCATCCTCACGCGTTTCGATCCGGCGGACATGCCCATCGTCTCGCTGGCGCTCACCTCGGACACGGTGCCGGCCACGGCGCTCTCCCGGCTGGCGGACCCGGGCATCGTGGGCGAGCTGCGCGCCATCCCCGGCGTGGCGCAGGCCTCGGTGGTGGGTGGCATCGAGCGGGAGATGACGGTGTTCGTCCGCCCGCAGGCGCTGCAGGCCGCGGGGCTGAGCATCGGGCAGGTGGTGCAGGCGCTGCAGGAGCAGAACCTCGCCGCGCCGGTGGGGCGGTTGGATGCGAAGCTGGATGAGACGACCATCCGCCTCAAGGGCCGGCTGGAGACGCCCGAGGACTTCGCGCGCGTCGTCATCGCCGAGCGCAACGGTCAGCCCATCCGGCTCGGCCAGGTGGCCCAGGTGGTGGACGGCACCGAGGATCCGCGCACGCTGGCCCTCTACGATAGCCGCGAGGCGGTGGGCATCGAGATCCTCAAGGCCCAGGGCTACAGCACCACGCAGGTGGCCGACGCCATCCGCGAGCGCATCGCCGCCATCCAGCCCAAGCTGCCCCAGGGCGTGAAGCTGGAGATCGTCCGTGACGCGGGCGTCCGGGTGGACGAGGCGGTGTTCAACGTGCAGTCCGCCCTCGTGGAGGGCGCGCTGCTCACCGTGCTGGTGGTGTTCCTCTTCCTCAACTCGTGGCGCTCGACGGTGATTACCGGCCTGGCGCTGCCGGTGAGCGTGCTGGCCTCCTTCATCAGCGTGTGGGCGTTCGGCTTCACGCTCAACACCATGTCGCTGCTGGGCCTCACGCTGGCCATCGGTATCCTCATCGACGACGCCATCGTGGTGCGCGAGAACATCGTGCGCCACATCGAGATGGGGAAGGACCACTACACGGCCTCGCGCGACGGCACGAGCGAGATCGGCCTCGCGGTGGCGGCGACGACGTTCTCCATCGTGGCGGTGTTCGTCCCGGTGGCCTTCATGTACGGGGTGGCCGGGCAGTGGTTCAAGCCGTTCGCCCTCACCATCGCCTGCTCGGTGCTGGTGTCCCTGTTCGTGAGCTTCTCGTTGGACCCGATGCTGTCGGCGTACTGGCCGGACCCCGCGGTGGAGAAGGGGGCGCGCAGGGGTCCCATCTCGCGGGTGCTGGCGCGCTTCAACAACTGGTTCGACCGGCAGGCGGACCGGTACAAGGGCGTCATCGCCTGGGCGCTGGACCACCGGCTGGCCATGGTGCTGGTGGCGGTGGGCTCGCTGGTGGGCGCGCTGGTGTTGCAGGGCACCGTGGGCGGAGCGGGCTTCGTCCCGGTGAGCGACCGCTCCGAGGTGGAGATGCTGGTGGAGACGCCCGCGGGCTCCAGCCTGGAGTACACGCGGCGCAAGGTGGACGAGGTGTCCCGCATCGCGCGCAACCACCCGGAGGTGGCGTACACCTTCACCACCATCGGCACGGCGCTGCCGCTGCGCTCGCCGGGCGTGGACCAGGCGCTGGTGTACGTGCGCCTCGTGCCCAAGCACGAGCGAAAGGTGAGCCAGGAGGGGCTGGGCGCCACCCTTCGCCAGGAGCTGTCGCGCGTGGCCGGGGCGCGGGTGTCCGTCTTCACCAGCGGCTTCGGCGGAGCCTTCAAGCAGATTCAATTGGAGCTGCGCGGGCCGGACGCGCGGGAGCTGACGCGGCTGGCCGAGGCGGTGCGTCTCGAGGTGGAGAAGGTGCCGGGCGCGGTGGACGTGGGCCTGTCCACGCGCGGCGAGAAGCCCGAGGTGGAGGTGGAGGTGGACCGCGGCGTGGCGGGCCGGCTGAACGTGACGGTGGCCCAGGTGGCGCAGTCGCTGCGCGCGGCCTTCGCGGGCGTGGACTCGGGTGACTGGGTGGACCCCTCGGGCGAGACGCGGGACGTGATGGTGCGGCTCGTCCCCGAGTCCCGGACGCGCCCGAGCGACCTGGAGCAGCTCCCACTGGTGGCGGGCGTGACGCCGGGCGGTACTCCGGCGCTGGTGCCCCTGGGCCAGGTGGCTCGCATCCGCGAGACGGTGGGTCCCGCGCAGATCAACCACCTCAACCGCGAGAAGGTCATCAACATCCAGGCCAACGTGCAGGGGCGCTCGCTGTCGGAGGTGATGACGGACATCCAGGCGCGGGTGGCGCAGGTGCGGCTGCCGCCGGGCTACGAGCTGGGCGTGGGCGGCGAGGCGGCGGACCAGGCGGAGGTGTTCGGCCGCGTCTTCCTCGCGCTCGCGGTGGCGGTGCTGCTGATGTACCTCATCCTGGTCATCCAGTTCGGCTCGTTCCTGGACCCGCTGGCCATCCTCCTGTCGCTGCCGCTGTCCCTCATCGGCGTGGTGCTGGCGCTGCTGGTGTCCGGGGACACGCTCAACATCATGAGCCTCATCGGCGTCATCCTGCTGATGGGCATCGTGGCCAAGAACGCCATCCTGCTCATCGACTTCGCCAAGTGGGCGCACCTGCGGGGCAAGCCCATGCGGGAGGCGCTCATCGAGGCGGGGCGCATCCGCCTGCGGCCCATCATGATGACGACCCTGGCCCTCATCGCCGGCATGGTGCCGGTGGCGCTGGGGCATGGCGAGGGCGGTGACTTCCGGGCGCCCCTGGGCCGTGCCGTCATCGGGGGTGTCATCACTTCCACATTGCTGACACTGCTTGTGATTCCTACTGTGTATGAGATCCTCCATGACTGGAGGACGTGGGCGATGGGCAAGCTGCGGCGCAAGACGGGCCACCGCGAGCGCGAGCCGCTTCACGGGCCCCCTCAGGCGCGTCCGGGCGCTTGAGCGGGCACGCGCCCCGAGGGAGGGCGAGCAATGGAGGTGACGGCCCACGAGCGTCTGTGTCGGAACCTCCAGCGGACCGCGCGACTCCAGGGCGGCATCGTCCTGCTCGTGGGACTGGTGGTGTTCGCCGCGTGGTTGTTCGACATCTCCTCGCTCAAGGGGCTGCGGCCGGGCCTGCCGACGATGAAGGCCAACACGGCCCTGTGCTTCATGCTCTCCGGAAGCACGCTGGTGTTGTTGAGCTTCTCCCGCCCCAGCGTCTTCAGACAGTGGGCGGTGCGGGTCGGCGCGGGGCTCCTCATCCTCATCTCGGGCCCGACACTCGCCCAGTACATCTTCGGGGTGGACCTCGGCATCGACCAGCTTCTCGTGAGGGACCCCGTCCTCGGCGTGGAGCTCGGCCATCCGGGGCGCATGGCTCCCAACACCGCCATCTGCTTCCTCCTGCTCGGGGTGTCGCTCCTCAGCATCGAGCTGAAGACGCGGGTGGTCGGGTGGCCCGCGCAGTACCTCGCCGCGCTCGCGGGAGTCATCTCGCTGGTGGGCTTCTTGGGCTACCTCTACGGGCTGCGGGAGTTCACCGGCATCAGCCGCTACGCGCAGATGGCGGTGCACACCACGGTGTGCTTCCTGCTGTTGTCCGTGGGCGTCTTCAGTGCCCGTCCGGACCGCGGCTTCATGAAGGTCGTCACCCACTCGGGCCTGGGCGGGGTGCTCTCCCGCTGGTTGCTGCCGCCCGCGTTCATCCTCCCCATCCTCCAGGCCGGGCTGGTGCTCGCGGGCTACCAGGCGGAGGCCTACTCGCTGCCATTCGCCGTGGCGCTCATCGCCACCGTGAACGTCCTCACCTTCGCCGGGCTGGTGTGGGGGGCCGCGTTCGCGCTGGACCGGGAGGAGGCCCGGCGCCTGCGGGGCGAGGAGGAGCGGATCCGTCTGGTGGAACGGGAGCAGGCCGCGCGTGCCGAGGCCGAGGCCCAGCAACGCGAGCGTGCCCGGGCCGAGGCCGCCGAGCGGGAAGCGCGCAACGCGGTCCGCACCCGCGAGGAGGTGCTGGCCGTGGTGAGCCACGACCTGAAGAACCCGCTGGGCAGCATCTCGTTGACCGTCCAGCTCCTGCGCCGGCTCATCCCCGAGGGCGAGGTGGGTGAGCGGATGCGCAACCACACGGGCACCATCGAGCGCTCGGTGCAGCGGATGGACCGGCTCATCCGGGACCTGCTGGACATGGCCAGCCTCCAGGCGGGCCGGTTGAAGCTGGACCTCGGGCAGTACGGGGTGGACGACCTGGTGCGCGAGGGTCTGGCGCTGCTCGAGCCCCTGGCCATCCAGAAGCGGATTGAATTGCGGACGCGGCTGCCCCGGGAGCGCTGCCGGGTGAGCTGCGACCGGGACCGCGTCTTCCAGGTGCTGTCCAACCTGGTGGGCAATGCCCTCAAGTTCACCCCCGAGGGTGGGAGCGTGACGGTGGTGGTGGAGTGCGGGGAGGAGTTCGTGCGCTTCCGCGTGCACGACACCGGCCCGGGCATCTCCGCCGAAGCGCTGCCCCACCTCTTCCAGCCCTTCTGGCAGGCGGAGGGGACGGGGAAGAAGGGCACGGGGCTCGGCCTCTTCATCAGCTGGGGGCTGGTGCAGGCCCATGGTGGCTCGGTGGAGGTGGAGAGCGAGGAGGGGCAGGGGAGCACGTTCTCCTTCACGCTGCCCCGGGCCTCGCGCCCGGCCGAGCGGGAGCGGCCCCCCGAGCCGCCGGTGCACTGAGCGGGCGGGCAGGCATCCACTCTCGAACAGTCCGGGCGCGTGTGCCACACTGGCGCCCCGTCCTCCGGGGGGAATGGAGGGCGGAGCCATTTCGGGGGTACTTCCCATGACGGACGAGCGCTGGACGAACGAGTTCCTGGATGCCATGCGCGAGCAGTGTGATCCGCCGGCCGACGAGGCGGTGCGGAGCCTCTTCGCGCAGGGGATGGTGGGCTCGGCCAACGGGCTGATGAAGCAGCTGGTGGCCCACGAGTCGGTGACGGCGGAGCAGCTGCCGGTGCCGCTGCGCGGCTACTTCGAGCAGAGCGCGAAGCTGCCCTCGTGGGCGGACAAGGAGCTCATCCGCGAGGGGCAGGCGGTGTTCAGCCGGTGTGGCCCGCTGTCGGTGGTGGCGCTGGTGTGCGCGAGTCTGCCCATCTGTTACGCGGGCGCCGAGGGCGTGCAGGTGCTGCACATGACGGCGCGCCTGCAGACGGACACCCAGCGGCGCATCGTGGAGACGGCGCAGATGGTGGTGGACGTGATGAGCCCCGGGGGGCTCGAGCACGACGGGTGGGGAATCCGGGACGCGCAGAAGGTGCGGCTGATGCACGCCGCCGTGCGCCACCTCATCCGTCAGAGCGGCCGGTGGAATCCCGAGTGGGGCCAGCCCATCAACCAGGAGGACATGGCGGGCACGCTGGTGACGTTCTCGGTGGTGACGATCCGCGCGCTGGTGAAGCTGGGCTACACGCTCTCGGCGCGCGAGGCGCAGGCCTACTATCACGCGTGGCGGGTGGTGGGTTACGTGATGGGCGTGGACGAGCGCCTGCTGCCGGAGTCGTTCGAGGACGGCGAGGTCCTCACGGACGTCATCCTGGGGCGCGTGTTGCACGCATGCCCCGAGGGCCAGGCGATGACGAAGGCCCTCATCGATCTGCTGGAGCACATCATCCCCGGCAACCTCTTCGATGGGTTGAGCAGCACGCTCATCCGCTACCTGGTGGGGGAGAAGACAGCGGAGCTGATCGCCGTGCCGCCGTCGGACTGGACGCGAGCGCTGGTGAAGCCGCTGAAGCTGCTGGGGTGGGTGATGGACGAGAGCGACGAGCAGAACATCGTGGCGGAGAAGCTCAGCGAGCTGTTCGGGCGCAAGCTGCTGGAGGGCATCGTCTGGGTGGGACGAGGGGGAGAGCGTCCGCCGTTCCGAATCCCCGACTCCCTGCGAGAGACGTGGAACGTGCGCAGCCGGGAGCAGCAGCTCTAATTGGGTTGCGCATGCTCCCTCTCCCCCTGGGAGAGGGCGGGGGGTGAGGGTCGTCGCCCTGGTTGACCACGGTGCTGAGGAAAGACCCTCACCCTATCCCTCTCCCAGGGGGAGAGGGGACATCCACGGGCATCAGGACCAGGCACACGGACGTCGAGGACGCTTCCTCAGGGCTCGGCCCACTGCCTGAGCAGGTTGTGGTAGACGCCCGTGAGCATGACGAGGGAGGGGCTCTTGGGCACCTCCTGGTTGAGCTGCATGATGGCCGTGTCGAGGTCGAACAGCAGCGCGCGCTGGCTCGCCTCGCGCACCATGCTCTGCACCCAGAAGAACGAGGCGAGCCGGACACCACGGGTCACTGGCGTGACATGGTGCAGGCTCGTCGAGGGATAGACGATGAGGTCGCCCGCGGGCAGCTTCACCGCGTGGCTGCCATAGGTGTCCTCCACGACGAGCTCTCCGCCGTCATAGCTCTCGAGGTCGGACAGGAAGAGCGTGGCGGAGACGTCGGTGCGGATGCGCAGCGGGGTGCCGGGGATGGGGCGGATGGCGTTGTCGACGTGCGAGCCGAAGGACATGCTCGCGTCGTAGCGGTTGAAGAGCGGAGGAAACACCCGCTGAGGCAGCACGGCCGAGATGAACAGGGGACTGCGCTCGAGGCCCGCGAGCACGAGGTCTCCGAGCTCCCGGGCCTGCGGGCTGTTCTCCGGAAGCTGCAGGTTCTTCTTCACCTGCGCGGACTGGTAGCCCGCGGTGACGCGGCCGTCTTCCCAGGAGGCCTGGTCGAAGATCGCGCGGCAGCGGGCCACCTGCTCGGCGGTGAGGACGTTGGGGATGTGGAGCATCATGGAAACGTCCTCACCGCATGGAGCTAGAAGCGGACCCTACCGGTCAGGCTGGCCGAGCGCGTCTCGGCGGGAACGGCCTGCCCACTGTAGTACTGGCCGTAGTACAGCTCATTGGTGAGGTTGTTCACGTTGAGCTGGAGCTGGACGGGGCCCACCGCGTAGCTGGCGAAGGCATCGAAGCGCCAGAAGTTGGGCACCTTGTTGAGCACCTGCGCCGTGGAGGTCGGGTTGTTGACGACCGTCACGTCCTGGTAGACGGCGCCGCCACCGAGCGTGAGGTTGTCGATGACCTCCACGGTCGTCCACAGCGAGATGCTGTGCTTGGGCGTGTTCGGCAGCCGCTGGCCCACGAGGTACTCGTTGGTGTGCTCGCGGATCTCCGACTCCATGAAGGTGTAGTTGGCGATCAACCGCCAGCGCTCGAGGATGAGGCCGCCCGCGCCGAAGTTGAAGCCCTGCACGCGCTGCGCGCCCGCGAGGATCTGCGGGGGCCCGTTGGGGTCGGTGTTCGGCACGCGCGCGTTCGTCTTGTCCAGGCGGAAGACGGCCGCGCTCAAGCCCAGCCGCTCGTCGAGCAGGTCCGCCTTGGCGCCCACCTCGTAGATGTTGTTCCGCTCCGGCTCGAGGCTCTCCGTGCCGGTGGGCAGCGTGCCGGCTTCCGCCGAGGGATTGGCGGAGGTGCCGTACATGGCGTAGAGGCTCGTCTTCTCCAGGGGGTGGAAGACGAGGCCGGCGCGCCAGTTGAAGAACGTGTCGGTGTTCTCCAGCCGGGTGACGACGTTCGTGCTGCTCACCGAGGAGTACTTCGTCTTGAAGGAGTCGAAGCGGACGGAGCCGAGCACCTCGAGGAAGCGGGTGATCTGGATCTGATCCGACGCGTAGACGCCCACCGTGCGCTGATCGGTGTCGTTGGAGGTGGAGAAGACCTTGTTGACGGGGGAGAGGTCGGGCGAGGGAGCCGGGTCGAACAGGTCGGCGGGGAGGTTGGTCCCGGTGGACAGATTCACCGCGGGCAGGTTGAAGCGGAGCTGGTCGCGCGTCTCCCAGGCCAGCTCGAGCCCGGCGTTCGCGGTGTGCTTCAGGATGCCGGTCTGGAACTCTCCGCGCACATCCGTCTGGTTGATGAGGTTGGTGTTGTCCGTGTCGGTCTGGTAGCGCTCCCGGCCGATCGTCGTCGGGGCGTCGGTGGGGGAGAGTCCGCGCGGCGACGTGGGCCGGGAGAACCGGTCCACTCCGCCGTAGCGCAGCGTGTCCGTCAGCGTCAGACCATTCCCGAACCGGTGCTGGAAGCGCGCGGTCCCGATGTGGGCATTCACCCGCTCGGTGTCCGAGCCCTCCACACCATAGATGGCGTTGCGCGGAACGCCGAGGGTGACCGAGACCGGGTAGCCATTGAAATAGGGATGGCCGTAGTCCGGGAAGCTGTCTTCCCGCTGGTAGAGGTAGTCGACGTCGATCGACGTGTTCTTGCCCAGCTCGAAGCGGATGGAGGGGGCGAAGCCGGCGCGGTTCTGCTCGGCCAGATCACGCCCCGCCACCTGGGAGAGCTGCCCCGCGGCGTTGACGCGCACCTGGATGCTATCGGTGATGACCTGGTTGACGTCCACCTCCACGCGGCCCCAGGGCGCGGTGCCGCCGGTCAGGCTCAGCTCCTGGAAGGAGCGCTTGACCGGCTTCTTCGTGGCCAGATTGACGGCGCCGCCCGTCGAGCCACGCCCGAAGAGGACGGAGGAGGGCCCGAAGAAGACCTCGACCCCACCGATGTTGAAGGTGTCGCGCGTGTACCAGCCCAGGTCGCGCACGCCGTCACGGCTCACGTCCGTCTGCGCCGAGAAGCCGCGGAGGATGAAGTTGTCGCCCTGGCGGCCGCCCTCGGCCGCGCTGATCGTGATGCCGGAGACATTGCGCAGGGCATCGCGCACCGTCGTCGCGTTCTGCTCCTCGATGAGCTGCTCGGGCACCACCGTCACCGTCTGCGGCGTGTCCACCAGCGGCCTGGGCAGCCGCGTGAGGCTGCTCTCCTGGGGGTTGTAGCTCTCCGACTCCGACTCGCCCACCACCTGGACCGTCGGCAGCACGTAGTGGTCCTCGGCCGGCTTCTGGGGCTCCGTCCCCGTCGTCTCCTGGGCGACCGCGCCGCTGGCGGCCAGTGCCGATGCAAGGCCGACCGCGGCCTGACTCCAGGGTCGCAGCGCGCCGCGCACGCCTCCTGGATGGCCCTTGATCGAGCGGATGCCTGCCTTGCCATGCTTGGGGGATGTCATTGCGTGCTGTCTCCGTCGGTCCACGCTGGAGAGGACCGGCTCGCGCGATCACGCGCGGACCCGGCGACCGCTTCTCGCGGCCGGCTCGGATTTCATTCTGAATGTGATTCTCATATTCAGATTCCCTGGGAAGAGCAAGTATGTTGTTCTGCTGGACGCCCCAGGGCCCGCTCCCTCCCCTGGGTTGACGCGCCTGCTCATGTTGCGATACGCCAAAGGACGAAAATGAGAACGATTCTCAATTTCAGCCCTACGGTACGAGGAGATGTCATGGCGTTGGCGGGAGCGGTCGAGCCCTCCGAGGTCGGATCATCCGGGCTCGCGCCGTCCCAGGTGGAGCCCGCCCCGGGGTTGTTCCTCATGGGCGAGGTCCGGGGAGAGGAGGCGTGGGGGCGGTGGGGCTGGGCGCTCGTGCTCACCGTGCTCGTGCATGCCGGGGCGGTCGCGTTCGTGGGGCTCTCGGCCCTGCGCGCTCCGGCCGGGGCGCCCGCGCGGCCAGAGGAGCCGGAGCTGGTGTTCCTCACTCCCGCGCCGCCTCGGGCCGCCGCGGGTTCGCATGCGGCGCGGACGGAGCGGGTTGCGCGTCAGGCTCGCGTGCCCGCCCCGCGTCCGGCTCTCGTGCCTCCCCAGCCCTCGCGTCTTCCCGAGGTGGCCCCCGCTCCCGTGGAGCCGGCGCCCGTGATCGAGGCGGCAGTGGAGGAGACCGAGGTTTCCCAGGAGGCCTCCCCCGAGGTGGGCCTCTCGGGTGTCGGGGGAGTGGTGGCGGGAATCGTGGGCGGTGCCCTCGACGGGGTGGAAGGCAGCGCGTTGGGCGCGACGGGAGGCACGGCTCTCGACGTGAAGCAGGTGTCACGTCGTCCGGAGGTGCTCGAGCAGGTGACTCCCCATTACCCCCGGCGGGCCCGCTCCGAGGGCATCGAGGGGGTGGTCCTGGTGCGGATCATCATCGGCACCGATGGGCGCGTCGAGACGGAGCACACGCGCGTCATCCGCTCCGTTCCCGAGCTCGACGCGGCGGCCATCTCCGCCGTCAACCGGTGGCGCTTCTCCCCGGCGCTCGGCCGCCAGGGCCGGCCGGTGCGTGTCGTCATCGACGTTCCTCTCCAGTTCTCCCTGAAGTGAAGGCCCGCTGCGCTCCATGAGTCGAACCTTCCGCAACATCCTCTTCTGGATGCACCTCGTATCGGGTGTCATCGCTGGCGTCGTGATCGCGATCATGTCCTTCACGGGAGCGGCGATCGCCTTCAAGCCGCAGCTCCTCGCCTGGGCCGAGAGCGAGGTCCGGCGGGTGCAACCGCCCACGCCGGACGCGCCGCGCCTGCCGGTGGACGAGCTGGTGGCCCGGGTGCGCGCCGCCCGGCCGGAGGGGCAGCCCTCGGGGGTGACGGTGTATCCGGAGCCGGGCTCCACCGTGATGGTGAGCCTCGGACGCACGGGCGTGGCCTACGTGAATCCCTACACCGGGGAGGTGCTCGCGGCGGGAGACGGAGGCTGGCGCGGGTTCTTCCATGTGATGGAGGAGTGGCACCGGTGGCTCGGTGCCAAGGGGGACAACACCCCCGTGGGCAAGGCCATCACCGGGGCCTGCAACGCCGCCTTCCTCTTCCTCGGACTCTCGGGCCTCTATCTGTGGTGGCCCCGGAAGTGGACGTGGCGGACGGTCCGGCCCTCGCTCTGGTTCAGGCTCAACATCCGGGGCAAGGCGCGTGACTGGAACTGGCACAACGTGATCGGCTTCTGGTGCCTGCCCATCCTCGTCATCCTGACGGCCTCGGGCATGGTCATCTCCTACCGCTGGGCCTCGAATCTCATCTTCACGCTGGCGGGAGAGAAGCCTCCGGCCGCGCAGGGCCCGGCCGCTCCGCCATCGGTCACGGTGCCCGAGCCGCCCGCCGGCGCGAAGCCGCTCGGCCTCGATGCCCTGCTGGCCAGGGCCCAGCAGCAGGTGCCGGCCCATGAGAGCGTGACGCTGCGCCTCGGGGGTGGTGGCGGTGGTGGTCGGCCCCAGGGTCCTCAAGGGGCGCAGGGTCCCCAGGGCGCGCAAGGGCCTCGGGGAGAGCAGGGCGGTCAGCGGGGAGGCGGTGGCCCCGGTGGCAACGAAGCGCGCGCCAAGGGCCCGCAGCCGGTCAACTTCGCCATCCGCGAGCAGGGCGGCTGGCCGCTCTTCGCCTCGGCGCAGCTCGTGTTCGATCCCTTCACCGGCGAGGTGCTGCGCCGGGAGGGCTTCTCGGACTACACCCCGGGCCGCCAGATGCGCACGTGGATGCGCTTCCTGCACACCGGCGAGGCGCTCGGATGGGGCGGCCAGCTCGTCGCGGCCATCGCCTCGCTGGGCGGAGTGCTGCTCGTGTGGACGGGCTTCGCCCTGTCCTGGAGACGGTTCTTCCCGCGTCGCAAGCCCGCGGCTTCCTCCTCCGGAGCGGAGCCCTCCGCGGAGCCCTCGGGAGAGGCGGAAGGCGAAGCCGTCGGATAGCGGAGAGAGTGGACGCGGGGCCCGCGTGCGTGAGATTCCTCCGCGCGGCGCCCCCGTCATGAAATACGCCGTCACCCTCTGGTTCTGGCTCGTCTTCCTCGTCACCGCCCCGGTGCTCTTCACCCTGGGGCTGGTGCTGTTCCTGGTCGCCTACCCGTTGGACCCGGATCGGCGGTGGCTGCACGCGCTGATCTGCCGCTGGTGCTTCGGGCTGTGGCTGCACGTGTCGCCGGGTTGGCGCACGCGCGTGGAGGGCCGGGAGCTGTTGCCCGAGGGCCCGTGCGTGCTGGTGGCCAACCACCAGTCCATGGCGGACATCCTCGCGGCCATGGGCCTGTTCCACCCGTACAAGTTCGTGGCCAAGTCGTCCCTGTTCTCCATCCCCATCGTGGGGTGGATGATGAGCCTCCTGGGCTACGTGGCCGTCACGCGGGGCAAGACTTCCTCCATGGAGCAGATGATCGAGCCGTGCCGCCGCTGGCTGCGCCGGGGCATGCCGGTGCTCATCTTCCCCGAGGGTACCTACTCGCAGGGGGAGCTGCTGCGCTTCAAGCGCGGGGCCTTCCAGCTCGCGCTGGAGGAGCACGTGCCGGTGGTGCCGGTGCTCATCGAGGGCACTCCGGAGCTGGTGGATGGAGATGGCCCGTGGATGAGCCCGCGCGCCTCCATCCGCGTGCGGGTGTTGCCGCCGCTGCCGCCCGAGTCGTTCGTCCCGGACTCGGTGGAGCTCGCCGGCCGGGTGCGGGAGCTGTACGTGGAGGCGCTCACCGGGCGCGCTCCGGAGCGCGAGCTCAGGCCGACGGGGTAGGGGGCTGTGCCGCGGTGAGCGTGAAGCGGAACGTGCTGCCCTGGCCCGGGGTGGACTCCACCCAGATGCGTCCGCCGTGGCGCTCGACGATCTTCTTGCAGATGGACAGGCCGATGCCCGTGCCCGGGTACTCCTCCTTGCCATGCAGCCGCTGGAAGATGGCGAAGATGCGCTCGTAGTACTGGGGCTCGATGCCGATGCCGTTGTCCTCCACGGAGACGGTGACGGTGTCGTCCTGGCGCGTGGCGGACACGCGGATGCGCGGGGGCTTGTCTCCGCGGAACTTCAGCGCGTTGCCCACCAGGTTCTGCAGGAGCTGGGCGAGCTGGGTCTCGTCTCCCTTCACCCAGGGGAGCGGCTCCACCGTCAGCTCCGCGCCCGTCTCCTCCTGGGCGAGGCGCAGGTGGGACAGCGCGCGAGCGGCGCACTTCTCCAGGGACACGGGTTGAGGCTCCTTGCCCCGCGTGCCCACGCGCGAGTAGGCCAGCAGGTCGTTGATGAGCGCCTGCATGCGGTTGGCGCCGTCCACCGCGTAGTGGATGAACTCGTCCGCGTCGGCATCGAGCTTGCCCTTGTAGCGCCGTGACAGGAGTTGCACGTAGCTGGCCACCATGCGCAGGGGCTCCTGCAGGTCATGCGAGGCCACGTAGGCGAACTGTTCCAGGTCCGCGTTGGAGCGGGCCAGCTCCTGGGCGCGCAGGGCGAGCTCGTCCTGGGCCTTCTTCAGGTTCTCCAGCAGCTCGGCGGTGTGCTGGCGGGCGCGCTCGGCCTCTGCGCGCGCGGCCTGCTCGCGCACCAGCCGGCGCGCGTCCTCCTCCAGGGTGAGCCTCTCGGTGATGTCGGTGCACACGCCCGTCAGGCGCGCGGGGCGGCCCTGGTCGTCGAGGGTGAGGCGGCCATGGGCCTCCACCCAGCGCACCCGCCCATCCGGGAGGATGATGCGGTACTGCACGTGGTGCTCCGGTTCCTGCCGGGCCACCACCCGCTGGATGCTGGTGAGCACACGCTCCCGGTCCTCGGGGTGCATGTCGAGCTGGTAGGCCTCGAAGGTGCCGTCGAAGCTGCCCTCGGGGATGCCGTGGATGCGCTCCAGCTCGGGTGCCCAGGTCACGCGTCCGGCCTGGATGTCCCACTCCCAGGCACCCATGCGTCCGGCCTCGAGCGCCACCTCGTGGCGGGCCTGGGCGCGCTTCGCCTCGGCGTAGAGGCGGGCGTTGTCCACGGCGAGCGCGGCGCGGCGGGCCAGCTCCTCCACCAGCTGCAGCTCATCGGTCTCCAGGCGGCGCGCCGACTCCGCGGTGGCCACCGAGAGCGTGCCCAGCGTCCGGCCCCGGGCATTGAGGGGCACGATGATGAGGGAGCGCAGGCCCAGCTCGCGGATCAGGCGCAGGTGCTCCGTGTCCTTCGCCGACGCCACCATCATGTCATCGGTGATGTCGGGCGCATGCGCGGAGAGGCCCGTGCGCAGCACGTAGGCGGTACCACCGTGGGCATGGGGGTCCGAGGGGTAGAGCTCGCGCATCCTGCGGACCAGCTCCACCTTGGCGGGATCCGAGTGGATGGCCGCCACCTGCCGGGAAGGGGAGGAGCCTTCCACGAGCTCCACGGCGCACCAGTCCGCCAGACGTGGCACCAGGAGACGCGCGGTGGCGATCAGCGTGCTGTCCAGGTCGAGCGAGGCGGTGAGCAACTCCCCCGTCTCGGCCAGGAGGCTCAGCCGCTCCTGGGTCCGCATCACCTCGGTGACGTCGCGAAAGACGTTGACGGCGTACACCACCTGGCCCCGCGAGTCGCGCACGGGGGCCGAGGAGACGCGGCTCCATCGCTCCTGGCCCGTGCGTTTGTCGCGGAAGCGCAGAACGCGCTCGGAGACGCTCTGGCCCGCGAGCACCTGCCGGCCGGGCAGTGCCTCGTGGCTCAGCGGATTGCCCGAGGCGTCGAGCAGCTCATGGCGCCCGAACACCGAGGCACCGCCCAGGTGCAGCGCCTCCTGCTCGGAGGTGGCGCCGAGGAGGCGCACCGCGGCGGGGTTGACGAAGCACAGGGAGAGGTCGGGCGCCTGGACGGTGACGCCATCGTTCACCTGCGCGAAGAGCGCGTCCACCAGCGGGCGGGCGCGCTCGAAGAGCAGGGCCAGCATCTCCGCCGACAGTCCCTCGCCGGGCGGAGCCAGCGGAAGGGCGGAGAGCAGGGGAGGGGGGGCCAGCGTGCTCATCAGGAACTCCAGGTCGAAGAAGACTGTCTCCCGTAGGGCCTCCACCCTTCCAACGGGAAGTGGGAAACGTCCATCCACCCTGCCCGCCAGTGTTCACTGGTGGGAGCCGGGGACACGTGGAGGGGAACACCCGAGGGGAGGGGGATGGATGCCCGGGGAGCGACGGGGCTCGGGCCGTCAGGGGAGCGGCCAGGGAGGCTTCTAGGAGCGACCCCGAAGCCGTGCCATCGTGCGTGGCACCATGCGTCTTCTCCTCGGGGTTCTCGTCCTGTTGACGTCGCTCTCCGTCCGGGCCCAGCCGGAGCTGCCACTGCCCGGCTCCATCAAGGAACGGGTGATGGTGGTCTGGGGCGGGGGCCGCACGCGCGAGGAGGCGGAGTCCTTCGTGCAGTCCTACCAGGAGCGCTCGGTGGACTGGGCGCGCGTGGTGGAGGCGGGGCCCGGCTATCCGCGCATCGTCGATGGCACGGACCTGCCCGGGCTGCGGCCCGGTTACTTCTTCGTGGTCCTGGGCGTGTGCGAGGCGCAGGAGGGCGAGGCGGTGGCGAAGGTGTTCAAGGCGCTGGAGCCGCGCTCATATTCGCGCCGGGTGTTGTGGGAGGAGCGGGATGCGCTGGCGTGTCCGTCGCTGTTGCCGGGCTGGTCCTTCGGGAAGAGCACGCAGATGCGGGTGACGGGGGGAACCCTGATGGCGACCACCTTCCAGTACGAGGGGGAGGAGGGGCCGCGCGCGCAGCGCAGCTGGCTGATGATCCTCGCGCTGCTGAAGAAGGATGACGTCGAGTCCAGCGTCATCGAGCCGCCGGAGGACGAGGTGCAGTCGGAGGTGAAGGGCCTGCGGTTGGGGCGGGGCGAGGTGGTGCTGGAAGAGGTGCTGACACACCCGACGTGCGACACGCAGCCGCGCGCGGAGGTGTACTCGCGCACCTGGCATTTCTCGGTGCAGAGGGGCGCGGTGGTGACGAAGCAGGTGAAGAAGCTGCTGCGGAAGACGGACTGTGCGGCGGGCGAGGGCGGAGCCGCCGCGGAGAATGGCTGAGGCCCCGCCGCCCGGCTCCGTGCTTGGTCTCCAATCTGTCAGTGCCTGCCCGGGAAACGGCCAGCCGTGATCGGGAAGGGGTTCACGGCCCGGCCGCTATCTCCTAGGGTGGGCTCCTCTCCTGCGAGTCGTCTCCATGCCCCGCGGAACCCTGCCCGAAGATTACCGGCGTCACGTGACGGCGGCCCTGGCCGCGCTGAACGTGCGCAATCTGGTGTTGAGCATCCACGATCCAAGCTTCCCGAGCACTCCGGGCGAGGATCTCGGCCGAGGCTCGCCGTACTCGGAAGGGGGCCTGCGCTTCCTCGAGTTCACGCGGGAGCTGGGCTTCAACGGCATCCAGCTCGGTCCGCAGGGGCAGACGTCGGAGGACAACCCCTCGCCGTATGACGGGACGCTCTTCTCGCGCAACGTGCTGAACGTGGCGCTCGCGTCCCTCACGCACGAGGAGTCCTGGGGCGGTCTGCTGCGGCCCGAGCGCGTGCAGGCCCTCGTCGCGGCCCGGCCCGGGAGTGAGCCGAGGGTGAAGCACCGCTACGCCTTCCGCGCCCAGAACGAGGCGCTGGACGAGGCGTGGGAGGCCTTCCGGCACAAGCGGGCCCAAGCCGCGCCCGGCAGTGCGATCTCCTGGCTCGCCGAGCACTTCGACACCTTTCGGCGCGAGCACCACGGGTGGCTGGAGCGGGACGCGCTCTACGACGCGCTCTGCACGGAGCACGGGCGCCCCTACTGGAAGGAGTGGTCGAGCGAGTGGGACCGGCGCCTGTGGAGCCCGCGCCCTGGCGAGGAGGCGGCGTTCACCACGCGCCGGCAGGTGCTGCTGGCGAAGTACGCCGGGCAGGTGGAGGCCTATGCGTTCCGGCAGTTCCTCGTGCACTCGCAGCACGCGGCGCTGCGGGAGCGGACGGCGGCGTGGGGCCTGAAGCTGTTTGGAGACCTGCAGATTGGCTTCTCGCCTCGGGATGCCTGGGCGTACCAGGGGCTCTTCGTGGGCTCGTATCTGATGGGAGCACCACCGAGCCGCACCAACCCCGAGGGCCAGCCGTGGAACTACCCGGTGCTGGATCCGGAGCAGTACCATGCGCCGCGCGGGGCGGCGGGCCCGGTGCTGCATTTCATGGGCTCGCGGGTGAACAAGATGCTGTCCGAGTACGACGGGCTGCGCATCGATCACCCGCACGGGCTGGTGTGCCCGTGGGTGTACCGGTCCGGAGAGCTGAACGCGCTGCAAGCGGTGCAGAACGGGGCGAGGCTCTTCGCGTCGCCGGACCTGCCGGACCACCCGCAGCTGGCGCGCTGGGCCATCGTGCCGCCGGAGCAACTGGACCGCTCGGTGCCGCGCTACGCGGATGGTTGGGTGCGCGAGCTGAACCCCATGCAGGTACGCCGCTACAGCGCGCTCTTCGACGCCATCATCGCGGCGGCGCGAGCCCATGGGCGGCAGGTGTCGGACCTGCTGTGCGAGGTGTTGAGCACCATGCCCCATCCGCTGCGGCGGGTGATGGAGCAGTACGGGCTGGGGCGCTTCCGGGTGACGCAGAAGGCGGACCTGACGAATCCGAAGGACGTGTACCGGAGCGAGAACGCGGTGCCCCAGGATTGGATCATGGTGGGCAACCACGACACGAAGCCCATCTGGGCGCTGGCGGACCGGTGGAGGCAGGCGGGCGAGGCGCGTGCGCAGGCGGAGTACCTGGCGTGGAGGCTCCACCCGGAGGAGGAGGGGCGCGAGGACTTCGCGCGGCGGCTGGTGGAGGAGCCGGGGATGCTGGTGCAGGCGAAGTTCGCGGACCTCTTCGCCAGCCGGGCGGAGAACGTGATGGTGTTCTTCCCGGACCTGCTGGGGATGAAGGAGACGTACAACGCGCCCGGCACGGTGAGCGAGGAGAACTGGAGCCTCCGCGTGCCCAACGACTACCGGAGCGGGTACGCGGAGAAGCTCGAGCGGGACGAGGCGTTGAATCTGCCGAAGGCGCTGGCCCTGGCGCTGCGCGCGGGCGGCGAGGAGGCCCGGGCGCGGCACCGGGGGCTCATCGCCGCCCTGGAGCGGCTGGCGGCGGAGCTGCAGCTCGGCTGATGCGCGCGCTCAGTGCTGCACGTCCACCACGAGGCGCGTGGGCCCGTGCAGCTCCATCACCCGGTACTTGTTGGGGTGCTGCACGCCGAGCACCCAGGTGACCTCGCCCTCGAAGTCGCACGTCTGCTCCAGCTCGGCGAGGACGGGCAGGGCGGGCTTGCGCTCACGCTCGGTGACCGTGGCCTTGCCGTCCGCGTGAGCCTGGGCCGGCTGGATGCGCACCTGCAGCCAGCCCTGGCCGGCCAGTTCGGTGGGGTCTCCGGAGCCGCACTTGATGACGGGCTTGTCGACGTACTCGACGTGGTAGCCGGGCACCTGGTCGCCGTCGAACTGGAACACGACGCGATCGAAGCCCTCGTTGCGGGCCGCGCGTACCTCGCGCAGCGTCACGGGTGCCTGGCCGGAGCGCTTGATGTCCATGCGGCTCGCGGTCCACTCGCGGCCCTTCGGATCCTCGGCCTGGCCGGCCTGCGAGCCCGAGGGCGTGGGGGCGGGTGCGGCACCGGCATCCTCGGGGGCTCCCGCACCGGCATTGGCGGGCTGACCGGCGGGAGCGGCGGGCTCCGGGGGCGGGGGCGTATTCTCCGGGGCCTTCGTCCCAGACGGGGTGGGCTCGGCGGGGGAAGTGGGCTCGGGCCGGGCGGCGGCCGGCTCCTCCTTCTTGCAGCCCGCCGTCGCGAGGCAGGCCGCGAGCCCCAGTACCGGCATCCAGCGTCCAAACACCTTCATCGTCGTCCTCCTGGCGGCCCGCGGGGTCGGGGCCGGATCGGGGCCCCATGTGGCACGAGCGGCGCCCGAGTGCCAGTGCGATCGCCTCCCGGAGGAGGGAGCGGAGCCGGGACGGTCTCGGCTCCGCCGGTGGGGGGGTCAGTCGTCCTGCCGGAGCGGCACGAACTGACCGCGGATCTCCCCGCCCTGGTTGGTGGCCGTGTGGACGTTCACGTAGTAGAGCCCGTTCTTGAAGTCTTCCTGCTCATCACCGCTGAGCTCCTGGGTACCGGTGAAGGTGCCGTTACGCTGGTCGGTGCTGGTGATGGTGAGAGGGAAGACGACGGGACCGGCGGTACCCGCGGCCCCCTTGTGAACGTGGGCCGAGCTGCCGGACACCACGTGCAGGTCGCTCCCCAACCCGTTGAAGCTGCCGGTGATGGTGAGCGTGTCGCCATCGAGCATGGCGGTGGCCGTGCCGGTGGCGTTGGTCGTCACCGGGCTGGGCGCCTCGTTGGCACCCGTGAGCTGGGTGGTTGCCACGTACTTGTCACTTCCGCAGCCGGCGAGCGCCAGCAGCCCCGCCCCCACCAACGTCAGCACCGCCCAACGGTTCGTGTTTCGCGTGTGCATCGGGTTCTCCTGTCTGTCCACCAGGGCCCTGCGTGCCCGGAATGGGCCGGGAGCCCCGGTGGCGCTCTTCGTGTGTAGAGGACTTCCGCGCCTGCATCGATTGGAGGTGGAAGGAATTGCCCGGTAGCGGGCAGTCAGGCGTCCGCGAACCGGGCATGCAGGGGTATGTGGAAAATCCCACGGACCGCTTGTGACGCACTTCGCGGCGTATATGGTTCGCCTGGACTCTTCATCCCCCAGGAGTGACCCCCCATGGCTCTTGATCTCACCTCCCTGCTTGGCCCTGCTCGACGGGACGACACCGTTGGCACGATGGTGCGTGGCCTCGTCGGCAGCGAAATCCTCCGCATCGCCGGAGAGATTCGCGAGCTGGTGGCCCAGGGCAAACAGGTGTGCAACCTCACCGTGGGAGACTTCAGCCCCAAGGAGTTCCCCATCCCCGCGGCGCTGGGGGAGGGCATCGCCGCGGCCTTGAAGGCGGGCGAGACGAACTACCCGCCCTCGGATGGTGTGTTGACGCTCCGGCAGGCGGTGCTGCGCTTCTACGAGCGCACGCTGGGCCTGAAGTATCCGATGGAGAGCGTGCTCATCGCCGCGGGCGCCCGGCCGGTCATCTACGGCGTCTTCCGGGCGGTGATGGATCCGGGCGACACGGTCGTCTACCCGGTGCCCTCGTGGAACAACAACCACTACGCGCACATGGTGGGGGCGAAGCACGTGACGGTGGTGACGGACCCCGCCCACGGTTTCATGCCCACGGCGGAGCAACTTGCGCCGCACCTGCCCGAGGCGCGACTGCTATGCCTTTGCAGCCCGCTCAACCCCACGGGGACGATGATCTCCCCCGAGGCGCTGAAGGACATCGGCCAGCGGGTGGTGGAGGAGAACCGCAAGCGCGAGGCGCAGGGGCGCAAGCCGCTCATCGTGATGTACGACCAGATCTACTGGACGCTCTCGTTCGGCCAGACGAAGCACGTGACGCCGCTGGAGCTGGTGCCGGAGCTGGCGCCGTACACGGTGTTCGTGGATGGAATCTCGAAGGCGTTCGCGGCCACGGGCGTGCGAGTGGGCTGGTCGTTGGGGCCGCCGTCGATCATCTCGAGGATGAAGGACGTGCTGGGGCACGTGGGGGCGTGGGCGCCGAAGGCCGAGCAGGTGGCGGTGGCGCGCTTCCTGGATGACGTGCCGGCCACGACGAGCTACCTGGAGGGGATGCGGAAGCGGGTGGACGAGCGGCTGGTGGCGCTGCACCAGGGCTTCGCGGCGATGCGGGAGGCGGGGTTGCCGGTGCGGTCCATCGCGCCGCAGGGGGCCATCTACCTGTCGGCGCAGTTCGATCTGATCGGCAAGGCGGGGCTGAAGACGAACGAGGAGATCCGCAAGTTGTTGCTCGACAAGGCGGGCTTCGCGCTGGTGCCGTTCCAGGCGTTCGGTCTGAAGGATGACACGGGCTGGTTCCGTCTGTCGGTGGGAGCGGTGTCGATGGAGGAGATCAAGGCGGCGCTGCCGAGGGTCGAGGCGGTCCTTCGTCAGGTGATGGGCAAGTAGACCCACCCCCTCCCTCTCCCCCTCCCTCTCCCTCTGGGAGAGGGTCGGGGTGAGGGGATGGGGTTCCAACCCCGTACCCGCGGGCCGGGAGCGCTTCACGAGAAGTCAGGGAGCGCCCCAAATCCGTCCCCCTGACTGGAGTGTCCCATCAGCGTTGGGAATAGTGCGGGTGTGTCGGGGTTGGTGGCGGCACGCTCGGAGGGGAGCCAACCCCGGTCCGAGAGCACACGGGGATGGCACTGGTACCCATGCTGAAGCGATTCGTGAACGTGAAGGACGAGGAGGTGGGCTCTGTCCTGCTGTCCTTCGTGTATTTCTTCACGCTGATGTGTGGCTACGCCATCCTCAAGCCGCTGCGGGACGAGATGGCGACGGCGAAGGGCGTGAAGAACGTGTCGTGGCTCTTCACGGCGACCTTCGTGGTGATGCTGGTGGCGGTGCCGGCCTTCTCGGCGCTGGTGTCGCGCTGGCCGAGGCAGCGGGTGATACCGCTGGTCTACCGCTTCTTCCTGCTCAACCTGCTGGGCTTCTTCGGGGTGCTGAAGCTGGGCGTGGGAGGGGACCACGTGGCGCGCGCCTTCTTCGTCTGGGTGAGCGTCTACAACCTCTTCGTCGTCTCCGTCTTCTGGAGCTTCATGGCGGACCTGTTCGAGAACGAGCAGGGCCGGAGGCTCTTCGGCTTCATCGCCGCGGGAGGCACGGTGGGGATGCTGGTGGGTCCCTTCCTCGTGAGTCTCCTGGCCGAGCCGTTGGGGGCGACGAACCTGATGCTCTTCACGGCGGTGTTGCTGGAGGTCAGCGCGCGGTGCGTGCGGCGGCTGTCGCGCGGGGGCCCCACCACGCAGCCCCGGGCGGCCGTCGCGGAGGCTCCGGTGGGGGGCGGCATCTTCGCGGGGTTGAGGCTGCTGTTCTCCTCGCCGCTGCTGTTGGGGCTGGGGCTGCAGATATTGCTCTACGCCGCCACCTCCACCTTCCTCTACAACCAGCAGGCCCACATCGTGGCCGGGCTGGCCTCCGGCACGAACGCGCGCGCGGCGGCCTTCGCGGGCATCGAGTTCTGGGTGCAGGCCTTCACGCTGGTGCTGCAGGTGTTTGTGACGGGGCGCCTCATGACGCGCTTTGGCCTGGGCCTGGCGCTGGCGGTGGCTCCGTTGCTCACCGGGCTCGGCTTCCTCGGGCTGGCGGCGGTGCCCACGATGGGGGTGCTCATCGGCTTCAAGTCGCTGCGCAACGCCTCGCACTACGCCTTCGAGCGCCCCGGCCGCGAGGTGCTCTTCACCAGCGTGGACCGCGAGACGAAGTACAAGTCCAAGGGCTTCATCGACACGGTGGTGTACCGGGGGAGCGACACGGTGAGCTCGTGGCTGTACACGGGGCTCGATTCGCTGGGGCTGGGCGCGGCCGGACTGGCGCTGACCGCGGTGCCCTTCGCGGGCCTGTGGCTCGCGGTGTCCCTGTGGCTCGCCCGGTTGCAGCAGCGCTTCTCCGCGCGCACTGGCGCCGAGGCCCCCGCGTTGGCTCCCACCGCGGACGCGGCTCGCTGAGCTTCGCGGCCGTGCGACAAGGCCGCGCTTCGCACGTTCACACCAAGAGGGGGTAGTCCGCATGAAGCTGTCTCGTCGAGGGTTCTTGAAGGGCGCCGCCGCGTTCGGCTCGCTCTGGGCCGTGGGTTGTGCCTCCACCTCCACCTCCACCCGGGAGAGCGCCGGGACGGCGCCCGTGCCGCGCACCGGGGGCAAGCGCATCCTGATCCTCGGGGGGACGGGGTTCCTCGGGCCCCAGCTGGTGGAGGCGGCGCGCGCGCGTGGCCACACCGTCACCCTCTTCAACCGCGGCAAGACGCGGCCCCAGCTCTTCCCGGACGTGGAGAAGCTGCAGGGGGACAGGGACCCGAAGGTGGGCGAGGGCCTGAAGGCGCTCGAGGGGCGGAGCTGGGATGCCGTCATCGACACCTCCGGCTACGTGCCCCGCATCGTGCGCGCCTCGGCGGAGCTGCTGGCGCCCAACGTGGGCCACTACGTCTTCATCTCCACCATCTCCGTCTACAAGGAGCTGCCCCGGCCGGGCATGGACGAGGACTCGCCGCTGGCCACGGTGGCGGATCCCACCGACGAGAACGTCAGCGAGAACTACGGCGCCCTCAAGGCGCTCAGCGAGAAGGCGGCCGAGGCGGCCTTCCCCGGGCGCACCACCGTCATCCGCCCCGGCCTCATCGTGGGCCCGGATGACCCCACCCAGCGCTTCACCTACTGGCCGGTGCGCGTGGCGCGCGGTGGCGAGGTGCTCGCTCCTGGCGCCAACGGCGCGGACCCGGCGCAGTTCATCGACGTGCGGGACCTGGCCGAGTTCGCGCTCCTCACCGTCGAGAACCAGGACATCGGCACCTTCAACGCCACCGGCCCGGCCAGGCCGCTCACCATGGGGGAGCTGCTGGAGGCCTGCAAGAAGGCCAGCAACAGCGACGCCACCTTCACCTGGGCCGATGCCGGCTTCCTGGAGAAGCAGAACGTGAAGCCCTGGATGGACATGCCCGTCTGGGTGCCGCCCACGGGCGAGATGGCGGGCATGAGCAGCGTCAGCAACGCGCGGGCGGTGGCGCGCGGACTGAAGTTCCGCCCGGTGGTGGACACGGCGCGCGACACGCTGGCCTGGTTCAACGGGCTGCCCCCGGAGCGGCAGGCGGGGCTGGCGAAGCGGGCCGGCCTCACCCCGGAGCGCGAGCGCGAGGTGCTCGCCGCCTGGCACCAGCAACACACCGGCACGTCCCACGCGAGCCCGTGAAAAAAAATGGGGGATGCCTCGTTTCAAAGCGAGGCATCCCCCATCACTCCGACTTCGACCTCACTGCCCTCCCCCTCTGCCATGGGGCAGGAGTCGATGAGTCGTCAGCCTGGGTGTCCCGCCCCCACGGGACCACCTGAGACTGGCCCCCCGGTGCTCCAGGGGGGCGCGAAAGCAAACGTCCTACCAGCTGTAGATTCCCCCCTCGTCCTCCACCGCGTCGACGTCGTGGCTGTGCGCCGACTCCACCAGCCCGCTCCGGGAGACCCGGCCCGGGCTGAATCCCCCCCCTCTGGCGAGCACGATGGGGGCTACCGTCAGCCGCGGTGACATGGGCCGGACCGATGCGAGGCACGTCACCCCCGTGACCACCTCGCGCAGTCCCGCCAGCACCTCGGCCTCCGTCAGCACCGCCCATTGGGTCCGCTTCGCCCCCGCGAAGGACGCCAACGGCGGCACCTCCAGTCGGTTGCCCCCATCGCGCTCGAGCTGCCCGGCCATGTACGACGACCGGGCCAGAGGTCTCACCACCGACGCGCTCTGCTCCCCCCCCACATGCAGGACCACCCCGACCGTTTCCCCCCCGAACCGCTTCCCGTGGACCTGATGACCCGACACCTTCATCCCGTTCTCCAACCTCATGTGCATGGGCTCCTCCCCCCGTGGCGTGCCCGTGAGCGCGTTGGTGACGGGCGCATAATGTCCAAAGTGCGATCGGGAGTTTTCCTCCCGGACGCCAACTGCTTGCGTATGAGCGCCACGCGATGCGGGGTTGAGGGGGAGTGCCGGGAATCCATGCTCCGCGCCCCCTTGCCCGCTCAGCCGGTATGCATGTTGGATACCTGAACGACCTTGCAGGTGGGTGGTGTATGTAGGGGGATGGTCAGGGCCCGCGGACGCGGTATGGCTCGGGCCGGACGCGATGAGGTGGGATGAACATGGGTGACGGAGGACGGGGCGTGCTGGCCGTGGTGGCGGAGAAGCCATCCATGGCGCGCGACATCGCGCGGGCGCTGGGGGCTCGCGAGCAGGACGAGGGGTGCTACCGAGGCAACGGCTACGTGGTGACGTGGGCCATCGGGCATCTGGTGGGACTGGCGCAGCCGCACGAGATGAGGCCGGAGTGGAAGCGCTGGCAGCGCGAGCTGCTGCCCATGTTGCCGCGCGAGTGGCCGCTGGTGGTGGAGGAGAAGACGGCGAGCCAGTTCAAGGTGGTGCGCCGGGTGATGAACGCGCCCGAGGTGGACACCGTGGTGTGCGCCACGGACGCCGGGCGCGAGGGCGAGCTCATCTTCCGCTACATCTACGAGGCGGCCGGGTGCCGCAAGCCGGTGCGGCGGCTCTGGGTGTCCTCGCTGACGGAGGGGGCCATCCGGGACGGCTTCCGCTCGCTGAAGCCGGGGCGTGACTACGAGCCGCTGGCGGATGCCGCGAAGGGGCGCAGCCGGGCGGACTGGCTGGTGGGGATGAACCTGTCGCGCCTGTACACGCTGGCGGGCGGGGACACGCTGTCGGTGGGGCGGGTGCAGACGCCGACGCTGGCCATGGTGGTGGAGCGCGAGCTGGCCATCCGCGACTTCGTCCCGAAGGACTACCTGGAGATTGTCGCCACGTTCGGTCCGGCGGGCCCCGAGGGACCCCAGGGCCACTACCAAGGCACCTGGTTCCGACCCGCCGAGCCGGGGAAGGAGAAGGAGTGGGACGCGCGCGAGGCGCGGCGTCTGTCGGCGGATGGCGAGGAGGCCGAGCGCATCGTCGAGCGGGTGAAGGTGGGCCGGGCGGCGGTGGAGTCCGTCACCGCCGAGACGAAGCGGATGGCTCCGCCGTTGCTCTACGATTTGACGGAGCTGCAGCGCCACGCCAACCGGCTGTATGGCTATAGCGCCCAGCGCACGCTGGAGCTGGCGCAGGCGCTGTACGAGAAGCACAAGCTGCTGAGCTACCCACGTACCTCCAGCCGGCACCTGTCGAAGCAGATAGCGGAGACGCTGCCGGACGTGGTGAACGCCATCCGCGCGCCCTGGGAGGCGCTGCTCGCGCCCGGCACCGGACAGCGCCCGCTGGGAAGGCGCTTCGTGGACGACGCGAAGGTGACGGACCACCACGCCATCATTCCCACGGCGACCTCGCCGGAGGGCGCGAGGCTGTCGCAGGAGGAGCGGCGCATCTACGAGCTCGTCTGCCGGCGGCTGCTGGCGGCGTGGCACGAGGACTTCGTCTGGTCGGTGACGACGGTCATCACCGCCGTCGCGGCGAAGGACGGGTCGGAGGTGGACCGCTTCCAGAGCACGGGCACGATGGTGGAGCGCCAGGGCTGGAAGGTGCTGGACGTGGGAGGAGGGCAGAAGGCGCCGAAGCCGCGCGAGGCGGGAAAGAAGGAGGGCGAGGCGGAGGCGGAGGAGCCCGAGGACGAGCAGGAGTTGCCGTCGGGACTGGCGAAGGGGCAGGCGCGCTCGGTGCGGGAGGTGAAGCCGGTGACGAAGCGGACGAGACCGCCGCCCCGGCTCACGGACGCGAGCCTGCTGACGGCGATGGAGACGGCGGGGAGGGCGCTGGACGACAAGGAGCTGGCGGACGCGATGCGGGAGTCGGGGCTGGGGACACCGGCGACGCGCGCGGCGATCATCGAGACCCTGCTCGACCGTGGCTATCTGGTGAGGAGGGGCAAGTCGTTCGAGGCGACGGAGAAGGGGATCGCGCTCATCCGGGTGGTGCATCCGGACGTGAAGAGCCCTGCGATGACGGGACAGTGGGAGGCCTGGCTGCAGCGAATCGAGCGGGGCAGCGGAGACCTGGACTCGTTCCTGAGAGGAATCGAGGCCTACGTCATCGAAGTCGTCGGCAAGGTGCCGCCCAATCTGCCGATGCCGCCGCCCACCACCCCTCGCCCTCCGGGAGAGGGACGGGGTGAGGGTACACGGACCCCCCCCAGGTTGGCTCCGCGTGAATCCCCTCTCCCCCTGGGAGAGGGTCAGGGTGAGGGTCTGCCCAGGTCACCGCGCCCCACCGCGCGCCCGTCCCTCACGCTCGTTGCCCCAAATGCCCGACCCGAGCGCAAGCCCCGCGAGCCCACGCCGCCAAGCGCCCTGCGAGGGCTGCTGAAAGAGGTGTACGGCTTCTCGGACTTCCGGCCGTACCAGGAGGCGGTGTGCCGTGCGGCGACGGAGGGAAAGGACCTGCTGCTCGTCATGCCGACGGGGGCGGGCAAATCCCTCTGCTACCAGCTGCCGGGCCTGGCGCGAGCGGGGACGACGCTGGTCATCAGCCCGCTCATCGCGCTGATGGAGGACCAGGTGGCGAGGCTCCAATCGCTCGGGCTGGCGGCGGAGCGCATCCACTCGGGGCGAGACCGAGCCACCTCGCGCCAGGTGTGCGCGGAGTACTTGGAGGGGCGACTGGACTTCCTCTTCATCGCGCCCGAGCGGCTCGGGGTGCCGGGCTTCGTGGAGCTGCTGGCCCGGAGGACACCGGCGCTGGTGGCGGTGGACGAGGCCCACTGCATCTCACAGTGGGGACACGACTTCCGCCCGGACTACCGGTTGCTGGGGGCGCGGCTGCCGATGCTCCGTCCCGCGCCGGTCGTGGCGCTCACGGCGACGGCGACACCGGGGGTGCAGCGCGACATCGTCCAGCAGCTCGGGCTCAAGGGGACGGGGAGCGCGCCCGCGCGCACCTTCATCCACGGCTTCCGGCGCACCAACATCGCCATCGAGGTGCGCGAGCTCAACCCGAGCCAGCGCGCCGATGCCATCCGGGAGCTGCTGGCGGAGCCCGCGCACCGTCCGGCCATCGTCTACGCGGCCACGCGCAAGCACGCGGAGCGGTACACGGAGGAGCTCGGCGCGGAGTTCCGCACGGGCACCTACCACGCGGGCATGAGCGCGACGGAGCGCGACGAGGTGCAGACGCGTTTCCTCGGCGGCCGGCTGGAGGTCATCGTGGCGACGACGGCCTTCGGCATGGGCATCGACAAGGCGGACGTGCGCACGGTGGTGCATGCGGCGCTGCCAGCGAGCGTGGAGGGCTACTATCAGGAGCTGGGCCGCGCGGGCCGGGATGGGAAGCCCTCGAGGGCGGTGCTGCTGCACTCCTTCATCGACCGGCGCACGCACGAGTTCTTCCACCAGCGCGACTATCCCGAGCCCTCGATGCTCGAGCGCATCTTCCGCGCCACGCGGGAGGAGCCGGAGCCCAAGGAGTCGCTGGCGGCGCGGGTGCGCATGGACTCCGAGGTCTTCGACAAGGCGCTCGAGCAGCTGTGGATCCACGGTGGCGTGGAGATGACGCCGGACGAGGCCGTGAAGCGCGGACGGCCGGGCTGGATGGCGGCGTACACGACGCAGCGAGAGCACAAGCAGTCGCAGCTCGAGCACATGGCGCGCTACGCCGAGTCGCACGGGTGCAGGATGCGGCACCTGGTGGAGCACTTCGGCGACGTGCAGGACACGGGCGCGGCCTGCGGCCTGTGCGATGTCTGCGCGCCCGAGTCGTGCGCCACCCTGCGCTTCGGCGAGCCGTCCGCGTCGGAGGCGCAGGCGCTCGCGCGCATCCTCGGGACGCTCCACGAGCGCGATGCCCAGGCCACCGGCCGGCTCCACCGCGAACTGTTCGGCGAGGCCCTCCCGCGCCGCGACTTCGAGCGGCTGCTCGGGGGCCTGGTGCGCGCCGGGCTGGTGCGCCTGTCCGAGGACACCTTCGAGAAGGACGGGCAGAACATCACCTTCCAGCGCGTGACGCTCACTCCCGAGGGGCGAAAGACGCGCGAGCCCGCTCCGGGACAGGTGCAGCTGCCGAGGCCGCCAGACGAGGCCCCCGCGCGCAAACGCCGGGGCTCGCGAGCCAAGGGGTTCTCCGCGGCCGGAGGAAGCCGCCGCACGTCGCGTCGCAAGGGCGCTGCTTCCGGTGGCAGGAAGAAGCGCTCGGCTCCGGCTCGGACCGAGGTCGAGTACGACTACGAGTTCGAGGGGGACATGGCGGAGCGGGTGGAGGTGCCTCGGGCTCCTCGCGGCCGCGAGGCCCTGGCACGAGCATTGGACCGCTCCAGGCGCAGCGGGGCGACGCTCGGCGTGAGCACGGCCTCGCCGCAGCTCGTGGAGGCCCTGCGTACGTGGCGGCTCGCCGAGGCCCGCAAGCGGCGCGTCCCCGCCTTCCGCATCCTCACCGACAAGGTGCTCGGAGCCATCGCCACCGCGCGCCCTCGCGATGGTGCCGCGCTGCAACGCATCCACGGCGTGGGCCCCAAGCTGGCCGAGCGCTACGGCGACACCATCCTCGCGCTCGTCGGCCGCGTGCCATCCTGAGGACTCCCGGGCTCGTGAGCCAACACCCCCGCACCGGTGGTCTGGCGGAAGTGTCTTGTTTTGTGAGAGGCTGATCTTTCGGTGCAGGCGAGTGATGCGCCTCGCCGTCGGAGCCGCTTTCCTTGGAGGAGCCGAGGAGGCCGTCATGCCGCTGGAGAAACAGGTCTTCGCCACGACCGTCGAAGCGCTCTTCGTGCGCGGTCTGGGGGCGCGCCTGTCTCCCGAGGCCCGGGCCCTGCTGTTCGAGGCGGGGTTGGACCTGGAGCGCCCTCTCGCCATCTCCTACCCGCTGGAGCAGTGGAAGACGTTCGTGCGCATCGCCTCCGAGTCGCTCTACCCGGACCTGTCTCCCTCCGAGGCGCACGGATGCATGGGGGAGCACTTCCTGGAGGGCTACCTCCAGACCTTCGTGGGGCGCGTGGTGGCGGGGCTCGCCCCGGCCTTCGGTCTCGGGTTGACGTTGGCGCGCATCAGCCAGGATCTCCGCGGTGGCAACAACTTCAGCGAGGTGCGGCTGGTGGACCACTCGCCGCAGCACGTCGAGCTCTGGATGAGCGAGCTCCTCTGCGACCACCCCTCCTTCATGGTGGGGCTCATCCTCCGGGCGCAGCGGGTGGCCGGTGCTCCTGACGTGCACGTGGAGGTGCTGTCCTTCGACGCCACCGGCTGCACCTTCGACATCCGCTGGACGGAGGCCGTGTCGCGGGTGGCCAACGCCTGAGGTCGCTCGGGTCTACAGGTACGGCGACAGCAATCGGGCCACGCCATCCCGCAGACGGACGGGGAGGGACCTGGCGCTCAGCTCCTCCTGGGTGAGCTGCCGCGCCCGCTTCAGCCGCTCCTCGATGAGGGCCTCCAGCCGCGTGGCGAGCTCCAGGTCGTAGCACTCCACGTCGAACTCGAAGTTGAGCCGCAGCGAGCGCGGATCCCAGTTCGCCGAGCCCACCAGCGACCACACGCCGTCCACCACCATCAGCTTGGTGTGGTCGAACGGGGGCGCCGTGAGGAAGATGCGGCAGTGCGGGCGCATCACCTGCCACAGCTGCGCGGTGGCGGCCCACTGCACCACGGGCAGATTGAGGCGCTCGGGCAGCACCACGTCCACCCGCACGCCCCGCAGCGCCGCCACGTTCAGCGCCGTGACGAGCGCCGAGTCCGGGATGAAGTAGGGCGTGACGATGCGCACCGTGGAGCGCGCGCACGCCAGCGCTCCCAGCAGCGTCCAGCGCACCGTCTCGAAGTCCTCGTCCGGGCCGTCCGCGATCCCCCGCGCCACCACCGGCCCGGCGGGCTCCAGCGACGGGAACCACGTCTCCCCCTGCAGGCGCTCCTTCGTGGTGAAGGCCCAGTCCTCGGCGAACGTCTCCTGCAACTGCCCCACCACCGGCCCCTCCACCCGGAAGTGCAAGTCGCTCGCGTCGCCGTGGCCGGGCAGGAAGTGCTCGCGGATGTTCATCCCCCCGGTGAAGCCCACCCGCCCGTCCACCACCAGCAGCTTGCGGTGGTTGCGCAGGTTCATGAAGGGCAGGCGCGCCGGTATCAGCAGCGTGGGGAGGAAGCGCGCCACCCGCACCCCCGCCCGGCGCAGCCGCCCGGTGATGGGTGGCCAGTCGTAGCGCGCCCCCAGCGCGTCGATGAGCACCCGCACCTGCACCCCGCGCTTCACCGCGCGCCCCAATGCGTCCACGAAGCGCCGGCCCGCCTCGTCGTTGTCGAAGATGTAGCTGCACAGCGAGATGGAGGTGCGCGCCTCCTCGATGGCGTCCAGCATGGCCGGGTAGGCGCCCGCGCCGGCCTCCAGCGGGACGAGCCGGTTGCCCGGCAGCAGGGGCCGGTGGTGCACCACCTCGTCCACCAGCCGGGCCAGCGAGGCCAGGTGCGCCGCCGGGGGCATGGCCGCCGCGAGCTCCTCGGGGGTGTACGTCGTCACGCTCGGCCTCGAGGGGAACTGGCCGTGCTCCTGGCGCAGCGCCAGCGAGCGGCCCCGGCGGCGGATGCGGTTGATGCCCAACAGCAGGTACAGCACCACTCCCACCAGCGGAACCAGCCACACCAGTCCCACCCAGGCCACCGCCGCGCGCACGTCCCGCTTGCGCAGCACCGCGTGCCCGGTGGCCAGCAGGTTGGCCACCACCGCGAACGCCGCCGCCACGTGGGGCCAGACCTCCAGGAGCAGCGATTCCAGCGTCATCCGTCCTCCGCCCGGCCGGGTCGGGGCCGGGACGAGCGGTCAGTATGTGCACGTCCTCCGTCCGGCGGCAGCGCGGCGGGAGGCTCCGTCCAGCATCCTTCAGACAGGGCGGGCCCCGGTGGTGCCCCGGTCCCGGCGCATATACTGCCAAGCCATGGAGCCCATGCCCGACGTCACCCGCTTCTTCCACCCCGTCCTGTCCTCCCGGAAGCTCAAGGAGAAGCCGGTGCGCGTGGAGCTCGCTGGCCGCGCCTACGTCCTCTTTCGCGACGCCCAGGGCCGCCCCGCCGCGCTCGCCGATGCATGCCCCCACCGTCTGGCCCCGCTGTCCGCCGGCCGCGTCACGCCCGAGGGCCGCCTCGAGTGCCCCTACCACGGCTGGCTCTTCGACGCCGATGGCCACGGCCGCAGCCCCAGCCAGCCCGACCTCAAGAAGTGCGACGCTCGCTCCTTCCAGCTCGTCGAGCGCTTCGACTCCCTGTGGCTCGCCGCTCGCGACGCGCCTCCCTCCGCCTTCCCCGACTTCGCTCCCCAGGGCTACGACTACAACGGCGCCTTCTCCATGCTCTTCCGCGCGCCGCTGCACGTCGCCCTCGACAACTTCAGCGAGGACGAGCACACCCCCTTCGTCCACACCCGCCTCGGGTGGAACCGCGCCCAGACGAAGGACATCGAGTACGAGGCCCACAACTTCGAGGACCGCACCGAGGTGCGCTACAGCGCGCCCCAGCGTCCCTCCTACCTGATTCCCCTGTTGCTGCTGCGCAACGGCGACTTCTTCCACAACCACTGGGTGACGCGCTTCGATCCGGTGCGCACCGACTACACCATCACCTGGACGAGCCCCACCGGCCAGCAGCGCCCCTTCACCAACCGCGCCATCATCTTCTTCGTCCCGGAGACGGCGAACACCACGCGCCTGCACTTCTTCTCCTTCGTCCAGCTCCACGACGAGCGCCTGCGCCCCCTCATGCCGCTGGTGCGCCGCGCCGCCCTCCTCCTGAGCTGGTCCGAGGTCCGCGACGACGCCCGCTTCATCCCCCTGGTGGCCCACACCCCCTACAGCATGAAGGGCATGCGGCTGGGCAAGTACGACAAGCCCCTCATCCACCACCGCAAGCTGCTCGAGCGCATCTACTTCGCCCAGGCCGACGCCAACGCCCCGCACGAGCCCGCCCAGGTGCCCGAGCCCGTCCACGGCTGAGCCCGGCCCTCCACCGCGCCGCGGCGTGACTGGGCGTGTGGCCGCTCAGAGGACAGTGGATGTCCGATTCCAGGACGGCTGGATTGCTGGGTTCTCAAGTTCTGGAAATCTCAGAATCTTGGAGAGTGGTGTGTAAAGAAGCTTGGCATTCCTGGGGCTCGGGGTGGAGCGCGGAGGCTCCACTGGAATCCAGGCGAATCCAGCCAAACCCTGGAGATTCCAAGGAGCTGTCTTCCTGGCCCGGAGGTTGCTCAGGGAATGGGCACGCGATCGCGGCCGGGGAGTCCCGGGCGAGCGCGCTCCTTACCCCCCCTGTCGTCCCCGAAAAAGGAATCCCGATGCGCAAGCTTTCGATGGCGTTGCTGGCTGGTGTGGCGCTCGTTGGTTGCGGTGGTCCCGAGGCCGCCGAGCAGAAGATCCCCACGTTCGAGGAGTTCCAGGCCTCGGCCATCAAGTCCGAGGAGAACGTCTTCGTCGTCAATGGCGACGAGGCCGTCGAGGGCGTGGAGGGCCTGCGCGCGTACTATGACAACTACGTGGCCAACGGCGACGTGGGCACCGCCGAGGGCGGCCTGGCCGTGTACTACTCGGGTGGCGACATCAAGTGGAGCAGCACCACTGCCCGCAACCTCACCTACTGCGTGAGCTCCTCCTCGTTCGGCACGCGCTACAGCACCGTGGTGAGCGCGATGAACAGCGCGGCCGCGGCCTGGGAGGCCACCGCCAACGTCAACTTCATCCACAGCAGCAGCTACGACTCCAACTGCACCGCGTCCCAGACGGCGGTGGTGTTCGACGTGCGCCAGGTGAGCGGCGCCGGCTACACCGCGCGCGCGTTCTTCCCGAACTCCAGCCGCTCGGCCCGCAACGTCCTCATCGACAGCAGCGCCTTCGGCAACATGGGCGTCTGGACCCTGACGGGCGTGCTGCGCCACGAGCTGGGCCACACGCTCGGCTTCCGCCACGAGCACACCCGCCTGACCAGCACCGGTTGCTACGAGGACTCCGCCTGGCGCGCGCTGACCAGCTACGACTCGTACTCCGTCATGCACTACCCCCAGTGCAACGGCAGCCAGACCGGCGACCTCGTGCTGACCAGCCTGGACAAGTCCGGCGCCCGCGCGCTGTACCCGTAACTCCCGGGCCCCCTGGGCCTCGCCAGTGATGTCCGGGCCAGGGAAGCCCACCCTTCCATCCTTGGAAGGGCGCTTCCTTGGTCCTTCAATGAATGTGATACTCACCGCTGTCGTCGTATTTGCCGCCGTGGCTGTATTTGGACCGAGTGTGTGGCCGTTTCTTTTCTGGAGGAGTCCTCCATTTGGGAGACGTGTGCCCGCTGTCCGATACGGAAACACCTCGTCTGAGAGTCGGACAGTGAGGGCGAAGAGCGGATAAACGCCTGACGCCACGAGGGATTCAGCGGGAAAAGTCAGGGGTCTTTACAGGGAAGCCGGGAATCCTTGGAGTCTCGATAGTCCACGACTATTCGCGTTAACCGAGCCAAGTCCGCGATTTCCCGAAGAGAGGCTTGTTGGCCCGGGGGTTGCTCAGGGCATGCGGCGCGCGGTCGCGGCTGGGGAAGCCCAGGTGACCGCGTCAAACCCCCCCGCTGTTCCCTTCAAAGGAATTCCCATGCGCAAGCTTTCGATGGCGTTGCTGGCCGGTGTGGCTCTTGTTGGTTGCGGTGGCCCCGAGGCCGCCGAGCAGAAGATCCCGACGTTCGAGGAGTTCCAGGCCGAGGCCATCAAGGACGAGGGCGACGTTTACGTCGTCAACGGCGACGAGGCCGTCGAGGGTGTCGAGGGCCTGCGCGCGTACTATGACAACTTCGTGGCCAACGGTGACGTGGGCACCTCCGAGGGCGGCCTGGCCGTGTACTACATCGGCGGCGACATCAAGTGGAGCGCCACCGCGGCCCGCAACATCACCTACTGCGTGAGCTCCTCCTCGTTCGGCTCGCGCTACAGCACCGTGGTGAGCGCGATGAACAGCGCGACGGCGGCCTGGGAGGCCACCGCCAACGTCAACTTCGTGCACAGCAGCAGCTACGACTCCAGCTGCACCGCGTCCCAGTCGGCGGTGGTGTTCGACGTGCGCCAGGTGAGCGGCGCCGGCTACGTGGCGCGCGCGTTCTTCCCGAACTCCAGCCGCTCGGCCCGCAACGTCCTCATCGACACCAGCGCCTTCAGCAGCACGGGCGCCTGGTCCCTGACGGGCGTGCTGCGCCACGAGCTGGGCCACACGCTCGGCTTCCGTCACGAGCACACCCGCTCCACCTCCTCCGGCTGCTACGAGGACAACCAGTGGCGCGCGCTGACCAGCACCTACGACCGCGCCTCCGTCATGCACTACCCCCAGTGCAACGGCACCCAGACCGGCGACCTCGTGCTGACCAGCCTGGACAAGTCCGGCGCCCGCGCGCTGTACCCGTAATCCGTCCGCTCGTCTGAGCTGACACTGGGGCCGGGGATGCAACACCTCTCGGGAGGTGGGGCGTCTCCGGCCTCGTCTTCTACATCTGCTGGGGCATGGCCTCCTCGAGCGCCAGCTGCGGCTCGAAGTAGATGAGCGTCTTCACGTGGTCCGAGTCCTCGATGTCCAGGCACTCGATGTCCCCGCTGTCGCTCTCCTCGGCCCAGACGTGCTCCGGGTGCAGGATGCGGTGGGTGATCTCCTCGCCGGGCCGGCCCACCGTCACCTCGATGGCCCCCTCATCGCTGCCCTTCTCCTCGACGGAGATGTCCACCAGCGGCAGGCTCGCGGCCAGCGTCTGCTCGCCGAAGTCCGGCCCCCCGGCCTGGACGCGGACCCGGTGGTCACGCTCGATGCTGCTCAGCAGGGTGAGATAGTCGGACCACACCTCGCGGGGAATCTCTCGCGTGTGATGCTGCATGGGAACACCTCTCACTTCTCCGGGGTCTGTGGCTTCGTCGCCTTGGGGAAGAGCTCCACGGTGGTGGCCTCGTACTTGCCGCCCAGCTCGTCATAGGAGGCACGCACCTGCATGCCCTCGCGCAGCTGGGCGCGTTGCGCCGGCCGGCCCTGGCTCAGGAAGCGGGTGTCGTCCTGCAGCGCGAGCGTCATCGTGGTGCTCCCGCTGTTGTTGCGCACCGTGATGTTCCCCGCGCCCATCCCCGTCACCGTGCCGTAGATTTCCTGGTCCGCCAGGTCCTCGCCGCCGATGGCCTCGGGGTTCTGCTCGGTGACGCTCTCGTTCTCCACCGGGGCTTCCTCGCCCATGCGGCCGCGCTCCGTGGCGACCACGCCCCGGTCGTTCGCGTTCTCGTTCTGTCCCTTGTTGCAGCCGGAAGCGAGGCCGAGCAGGGCCAGCGCCGTCAGGCTCCATGTCCACTTGTGCATGCCCATCCCATCCTTCCGCCGCGTTCAACGGTTCCTTTGGGACAAGGTGGGGAGCTGGAGCGAGCGGTCACAAGCGAACGGGCGTGGAGCGTCGGGCCTCCTGCCCGTCGGGGAGGCGGGCGGCCGGGCCTCGGGCCCTCGGGGAGGGCGGGCCACGTGCCTGGAGGAGCCGCCCCGCTCCGGAGCGCTGGAACGGGGCGGGGGGGAACTAGAGCGTCGGGACGCCGACGACGTTGCCGCAGTACGCGCTGGAGCCGCAGGTGGTGCCCTTGCTGGTGTACCAGGCCGACTTGCGGGTGCCGTACTGACGGTTGTCCGCGTGCACGTGCGGGCCGGTGGCGCTACCGGTGCCGCCCACGAGACCCAGCGCGCAGCCATCGCAGGTCTTCGTGCCGGAGCTGACGTTGGCGTAGATGTGGAGCTGGCGGAAGTCCCAGCCGCTGGCGCCGGTGACGACGTAGTAGTTGCCCGCGCCGCCGTTGCAGTCCGAGCCGTAGCAGGCCGCGGCACAGCCGCCGTAGTACTTGTAGGCGTAGCTGCCCGAGAGCATGGCGCGGTGGTTCCACTCACCGCACGACGCGTTGCCCATGTCGAGCGCGGTGTGGCTGCTGCCCGAGCAGTTGTAGTACGTCGTCGAGTTCACGTTCGCGCTGGTCTCGCAGATGGGACCCTTCGCGGTGGCGGACACGGCGACCCCGGCCCAGCCGGCCGTGAGGGCCACGGCGGCGTACAGCATCTTCTTCACGTTCATACTGCCTCCTCTGAGGTTGCACTGCGGAACTGCGTTCCCCCCGTTACTTGCGCAGACGCTCCTTCTCCCGGAGCAGCAGCTCCCACTCCTGGAGGTTCATCCCGAGCGCGGTGCGCCAGGCGTCGATCTCCGGATCCAGCGCGGGTGCCACGCCCCGCAGCGACTCGAGCGTGGGCAGCGCGCCGCCCATGCCCAGCCGGACGATTCCCCGCAGCGCCGCCTTGCGCACCGCCGGGTCCTTGTCCGTGCGGTAGAGCTCGACGAGCGAGTCGCGCACGCTCGTGGACTCCGCTCCGGGTACGCCGCCGAGCGCCGTCGCCGCCGCCCCGCGCAGGCTCGCGTTGTCCGAGCGCAGCTGCTGGCGGAGCTGCTCCACCGTGCCATGGCCCACCTGCTCCATGGAGACCTCGGACAGCAGCTTCGCGGCCACCTCGGGGTCCTTCGCGGCCAGCGCCGTGTTGACGGCCGTCTCGGACACGGTGCGGTCGTGGCCGAAGTACACCTTGGCGCTCTCGTGGACGAGGTTGTCCACCACGGCCTGGCGCACCTCGGGCGCGCTGTCGCGGATGAGCTGCTCGTACGTCACCACGCCGCCGTTCTTCGCCATCACGTCCACCGAGCCGGTGCCTCGCAGCCCCCGCACCGCCGCGGCGCGCAGGCCCGGCTCCGCGTCCCCCGCCGCGCGCGCGAGCAGCGGCTGGAGGAGGGTGGCGTCCTCGGAGAAGCTGGCCTTGCTGGCCAGGGCCGCGCCCAGGGCCTCCAGCGTGTCCGGGTCGCGCTCCTGCTGGATGATGGCGAGCAGCTCGTCGGCGGGCATGGCCCGGGCGGCCACCTTCAGCCGCTCCTTCACGTACTTGCGGTAGGCGGGCGAGCCGGACTTCAGCGCCGCGCGCAGCTCGTCCACCATGCCGGTGAAGGAGCACGTCACCTGGCGCAGGGGCGTCTTGTCGGTATCGGCGGCGGAGGCGCTGGCGGGCAGCAGCCAGGCCACGGCGGCCAGCAGCGCCACACGCCAGCCGGCGGTGCGGTGTCCATGAGGCATGCGAGTCATTCCTGTCGGGGACGGGGAGGAGTGCGGGCGCATCAGTGCGGCGCTCCTTCCTCCATGATGCATGGGTGGCGCTCTTCCTTGCCCATCCAGACACGGGCGAAGTCCACCGTGCCCTCGGCGTAGAGCCGCTGGAAGTCCTGGTAGTCCTGGAGGAAGCGCGGATCCTGCGCGGCCATCTGCGCGAGCACTGGCAGCGCCCGGGGCCCGGCGGCGCGCACGGCGAAGCGGAAGAAGGCCCAGCGCACGCACTCGTCCTGCTCGGCGGGGAAGGCGGCGCGGTAGGCCTCCAGCGCCTTGTCCGGCTCCTGCGTGACGGCGAGCCGGAAGGCGGCCATCTCACGCACGTCGCGCTCCCGGTCGGTGCGCATGATCTGAACGAGCCGCTCCATCGAATCGCCGCCGATGACGGGGTTCGAATACGAGGGCATCTCCAGCGCCAGCAGGCGCACGGCCATGTCCTCGGACTTCTCGCCGATGTCCAGCAGCTCCTTCCAATAGGGAGCGAAGTTGCCGGTTCGCTCGAAGTCCTCCTTCATCACCCGGCCGATGGTGCGCGTGGCCACCCAGCCCGCCGAGTCCGCCGACAGGTCCATCGCCACGGTCTTCAACCGCTGGATGTTGGCTGGAGACAGGCGCTTCTGCGTCTCCAGCGCGTCCATGGCCGCGGCCCGGTTCATCAGCTGCGAGCCCTTGTCCTCGCCCATCTTCAGCAGGCGCTCGGCCACCTTCGGGTCCTGCACGGCGCCCGTGGCCTTGAGCGCCTCCATGTAGACGCCCAGCTCCGGCTGGCTGGACTTCTCCGCCCAGTCGAGCACCTGGAGCGCCTTGCCCGCGTCCTCCCCCACCAGCTCCGTGAGCCGCTCCTGGAGGTACTGCGCGAGCTCGCGATCACCCGCGCCCGCCGCGGCGGCCAGGGCCTGGCGGAAGTTGTCCAGCGAGGCGTTCTTGTCGAACTCGCCCACCCCCTCCCAGCACCCCGGCATGGGCAGCACGTCCTCCTTGGGACGGCGCTCCTGGGGTTGGCCCGGGCCTCCGGGCTGGGATGGTGCGGCGGCGGCCTGGGCACTCCCGGACGGGGTGGCCGTGTCGGCCGAGGTCTCCGGAGACTCCCCCCCGGCGGGGCCCGAGCGGCGCGACAGCAGCGCCGCCCCGAGGATGATGAGCAGCAGGGCGCCGATCGTGACGGCGGCCTTCTTCGATGGAGGTTGCATGGTCGTGACCCGGTTTTCCAGGTATCACGAGGAAATATTGCTGTTCAAGATTCCGTGTCGTTTTTTCTTGGAGGTTGAGAGTAGGATCAGGGGCCGAGGCGGGTTCGTGACAGGGGCGACGCAACTTCCCCAGCCCTGGGTCCGAGAATTTCTTCGAGTTTGTTACTTCAAATTTCCCGCCCAGGAGCGGCCATGAGCTACCGCATCAAGTCCGGAGACACGCTGTCGGCGATCGCCAGGAGCCACAACACGACGGTCAGCGCGCTGATGAAGGCCAACCCGCAGATCAAGGACGCGAACCTGATCTACGCGGGCAAGTCGCTGAACATCCCCGGCTCGCGCGACAGCTTCGAGCCCGGTCCGTCGAAGGGCAACAGCGGCAGCCCGTCGACGTCGGGCACCCAGGGTCCCACCTCCGCGGGCCCGGCCTCGCAGGGTCCCAACGGCAGCCCCTTCGACATCGCGAAGTCGCACCTGGGCAAGAACGCCGGCAGCCTCAAGCTGGAGAAGGGCGGCGTGGGCTCGGACATGGAGGACTGGGTCCCCAACAACGTGAACTGCGCCAACTTCGTGTCCGCGTGCCTGGAGCAGGCGGGGCAGATCAAGAACGGCCAGCACCACAACGCGGTGGTGGGCCTGCAGGCCAACCTGGACAAGGACCCGAACTTCAAGCGCGTGTCGCTGGCCGATGCGAAGCCGGGTGACGTGGTGAGCCTGAAGACCAACGGCGGTCACCACGTGGTGATGTTCGCCGGCATGAAGGACGGCAAGCCCCAGTTCATCGGCTCCAACAACGTGAACGCGGATGGCTCGCAGAAGATCACCATCTCGTCGATGAACTACCCCATCATGTCCATCCACCAGTACCGCGGCTGAGCGGAGCCGCACGAGGTCGGGGGGACGCTCGAGAGACGGCTCTCCGGGACCTGGATGGACACGCGGTGTCGGGATCTGCTCCCGACACCGCGTTTTCTTTTCTCAACCGGCGACGGTGCTCACCTGGTCGCCGTCCAGCACCAGACGCACGGTGGACACCTGGGGCTCGCCGAAGTGGTCGTATGCGGCGCGCTCCAGCTGCGGCACCAGGGCGGCGCGCAGGCCTCGCGCTCCCGTCTCGCGCTTGAGCGCCCGCGCCACCACCCACTCGCGCACCGCGGGCTCCACCACCAGCGTCAGGCCCTCGTGGGCGAACTCGCGCTCGTAGGCGCGCAGCACGTTGTCCTCGAGGATGCTGCCCAGCGTCGCCGCGTCCAGCGGCGCGAAGGAGACGATGCGGCTGAAGCGGCCGATGAGCTCCGGGATGAAGCCGTAGCGCGCGAAGGCCGTCGTCTGTTCGATCTGATCCTCCGTCACCTTCTCGGCGATGACCGGCTCGCGCTTGCGCACCTCGCGCCCGAAGCCCATGCGCTCCTTCGTCCCGAGCTCCTCGGCCGTGCCCTTCAGCCCGCTGAAGGCCCCGCAAGCGATGAACGTCAGCGCCGACAGCTCCATGGGCATGGGCGGCGTGCGGCTGGTGAAGCCGAAGTCCGGCGGGAAGTCCGCCCGTGGCGCGCTCAGCAGGTTGAGCAGGCCACGCTGCACGCCGAAGCCGCTCACGTCCTTGGTGGTCTGCTGCCCGGCGAAGCGGGCATCGGAGCGGCTGGTGGCGAGCTTGTCGAACTCGTCCATGCAGATGGCCCCGCAGGCCGCCCACGCCACGTCCCCACCCGCCGCCTCGTAGAGGCGCGAGAGCATGGTGGTCACGTCGTCTCCCACGTAACCCGTCTCGGAGAACTGCGTGGCGTCCACGATGAGCGTGGGCACCCCGAGAATCTCCCGGAAGAGCAGCTCCACCAGGAACGTCTTCCCACTGCCGGTGGGCCCCAGGAAGAGACAGTTCTCGCGCGTGCCGGGCTCCGGGGCGATGCCCTCCAGGTGGATGCGCCGCAACCGCTGCAGGTGCCGGTAGGCGAGCACCGAGGCCGCGCGCCGGGCCTCCTTCTGTCCACGGTAGCCGAGCGAGGAGAGCCGCTCGTCGATCTCCCGCGGAGAGAGCACCTCCAGCGCGGCGACGCGCTCGCGGACGGACTGGCCATGCTCGAAGGGGAGGGCCTGCAGATGGTCGGGACGTGGGCTCATGAAGTGGGCGGCATCTTTCCGACAGCCACGGCACGGGACAAGCGTTGCCTGGACGTACCCCTGTTGCCCGGCCGCTCTCGGAGGGGGCGGACACCGGGCGAACAGGGTCACCAGTGAACATCTGCCTGCCTCATTGGCGCGGAGGACACGTTCCTCAGGACGTCAGGGTGGATAAGTAGGTGGGCATGGAACGAGCAGAGGACACGCGGGGGCACGTTCAGCGCCTGGGCGCCTGGGTGGAACCGGGTACGGGTGTACGGTGGCGCGTCTGGGCCCCCAGCCATCGCAAGGTCGAGGTGGTGCTGTTCGGACGGGACGGGCAGCCAGGCTCCTCCCTGCCCATGGCCGATGAGGGGCGGGGTTTCTTCTCCGCGACACTCAAGGGAGAGGGCGCGGGCGTGCGCTACAAGCTGCGGGTGGATGGCGAGGGCCCCTTCCCGGACCCGTGGAGCCGTTCACAACCGGACGGCGTGCACGGCCCCTCCGAGGTGGTGGTGCCGGACTTCGCCTGGACGGACGCCGGGTGGAAGGGTCCGGACCCGGAGGCCCAGGTCATCTATGAGGTGCACGTGGGCACCGCCACGCCCGAGGGCACCTTCGAGGCCCTCATCCCCCGCCTGCGCTCGCTCAAGGCGCTGGGCATCACCACGCTCGAGTTGATGCCGCTGGCCAGCTTCCCGGGCTCGCGCAACTGGGGCTACGACGGGGTGGACCTCTTCGCGCCCCAGGCGGAGTACGGCGGCCCCCAGGGCCTGCGGCGCCTCGTCGACGCGGCCCACGCCGAGGGGCTCGCGGTGCTCATCGACGCCGTCTACAACCACTACGGGCCGGACGGGAACTACCTGCGCTGCTACTCGCCCTTCTACTTCACCGGCCGCCACCACACCCCGTGGGGCGAGGCCGTCAACTACGACGGCGAGGGCTCCGAGGTGGTGCGCTCGCTGGTGCTCTCCAACGTGGAGATGTGGATCCGCGACTACCACGCGGACGGGCTGCGGCTGGACGCGGCCCACGCCATCATCGATGACGGCAAGTCCCACCTCCTCACGGAGATCGCCGAGCGCGCCCGGGCCTCGGCCCCCGGACGGCGCGTGGTGATCATCGCCGAGGACGAGCGCAACGACACGCGCCTGGTGCGCCCGCCCGCACAGGACGGCTACGGGCTGGACGGCGTCTGGGCGGACGACTTCCACCACCAGATGCGCCGCGCCTTCGCGGGCGACAGCGAGGGCTACTACCGGGACTACACCGGCGGCGCGGAGGACCTCGCGCGCACGCTGCGGCAGGGCTGGTTCTACGAGGGCCAGGTGTCCCAGGTGCATGGCCGCGTCCGGGGCACGCCGGTGGAGGGCACCGAGCCCTGGCGGCTGGTGCACTGCATCCAGAACCATGACCAGGTGGGCAATCGGGCCCACGGCGAGCGGCTGGGGGCCGACGTGTCCCCGGCGGCCTTCCGCGCCATGAGCACGCTGCTGCTGATGTCGCCCTACACGCCGCTGCTCTTCATGGGGCAGGAGTGGAACGCGAGCACGCCCTTCCTCTACTTCACGGACCACAACGCCGAGCTGGGCAAGCTGGTGACGGAGGGGCGGCGCAAGGAGTTCGCCGGCTTCGCGCGCTTCGCTGGCGAGGAGGTGCCGGACCCGCAGGCCGTGGAGACCTTCACGCGCTCGCGGCTCGACTGGAGCGAGGCCGAGCGGCCGGAGCATGCCGGGGTGCTCGCCCTCTACCGCGAGCTGCTGCACCTGCGCGCCACGGATCCAGCCCTGAAACACAACCGCCGGGGCCAGTACGACGCACGGCCCCTGGGCGCGCACGCGCTGGTGCTGGAGCGCCGGGGCCCCGAGGGCTCGCTGCAGGTGCTCGTCAACGTGCGGGGAACGCTGGAGCACCGGCTGCCCGCCCATGCCCGGCTGGTGGTGTGGAGCGAAGCCCCCCGCTTCGGCGGCTCCTCGCGGGAGGAGCCGCTGCGAAGCGGGGTCGTCCGGCTCGAGGGGCCCTCCGCCGTGGTGGTGCGCATCACGGGCTGAGCCACGTCGAAGCCTGAGGGGCGGTGTGGTTAGAAGGCACCGCCCAGGTTGATACCGACGTTGACGTTGTTGCCGTTACTGCCCACGCCCAGCTCCTCGTCGCCGAGGAAGCGGTAGGTGGCACGCGCGCCGGCCGACACGGAGCCGAACTTGTAATCGATGCCCGCCGCCAGCGGCACCTCGGTCACGAGGTCGTTGTCGGCGCGCAGCCCCGCGTCGTCCGAGGGATTGAGGATGCTCACGCCGAAGCCTGCGCCGACGAAGGGCCGCAGGGCGCCGTTGGCGCCGAGCTGCGGACCCACCTTGGCGAGCGCGCCCACGTTGTGCCGCCACAGCGAGCCGTCGATGTCCGTGAACGGGTTGCGCGAGCCCTCGTAGCCGAGCTCCACGCCGATGAGCGGCAGGGGACGGGCGTTGGCCTGGATGCCCGCGAAGGCGCCCGTGCCCGTGCTGTCACCCAGGTCTCCGGTGAACACGTTCAGGCCGCCCGACAAGCTGACACCGAAGTCCATTCCCCGGTCCTGCTTCGCGTCGTAGTCGTAGACACGCCCTTCGTCCGGGATGCGCGCTTCGTCCTGGGCGAGCGCGGGCAAGGCCATCAGCGTGGCCGCGGCGACCGCGCCAAAACCCCAGCTCTTCTTGAAGCTCATGATGTTGCCTCCCTGTGGACCCTCGTGTTCGTTCGGGGGTCCTACGAAAGTTGGGCGTGGGGCTCGATGACAGGAAGCGCACACTTCCCCGTCCCACTCGTCCCAGCACCCCCCAGGCGGCCAGCGCGCCGGTTCCCGGTCCGGCCGAGGCTGGGCACGTCGGAAGTGACTTGCTATACCGCCCCCTCCCCTCCGACCTACGAGGTCGGTAGGCGAGCAGCCAGCGCAGGGCCTACACGGACAGGACGCTGGCTGCCCGACTCCCGGTGTCCATCGGACCGATGTGACTCCATAGGGAGGGGTGTGCTCGCAAACCATTGAAATTACTGGGAAAATGCCAGGAATTGATTGGGGAAGCGAGTGTTGCAAGGCCAACACTCGGGATGGGTGCGCTGGGAAATTCCAATCGCCGCGCCGGTCCCTTCACCGCAAAGGAAGCGACATAGTGATGAATCGACTCTCCTCCCGCCGCCGGCAGCTGGCCGCCTTCGGGCTCGTCTCCCTCGTCACCTTCTCTGCGTCCCAGGCGCTGGCGGCTGGCGGCTTCTCCTCCGCCACCGCGAGTGGGAATGACGGCAACGTGCCGGCCAATGCCATCGACGGTAGCCTGTCCACCCGCTGGTCCTCGGATGGCCGCGGTCAGTGGATTCAGGGGGACCTGGGCGCCGTGAAGTCCCTGAGCGCCCTGGACATCGCCTGGTACAATGGCAACGTTCGAGCCAGCAACTTCACCATCGGCGTCTCGTCGGACGGTTCCACCTTCACGACGGTGTTCTCGGGCACTTCCTCCGGGAAGACGGCCTCCGCCGAGCGCTACACCTTCCCCGCGAAGAGCGCCCGCTACGTGCGCGTGACGGTCAACGGCAACACCGTGAACACCTGGGCGAGCATCTCCGAGCTCGCGGCGGCCTCCTCCACCGAGCCAGTGCCCACTCCCACGCCCACCCCGACCCCGGAGACGGGCAAGGACGTCTTCGGCGTCACGATGATCTACCCGACGAAGGCGGGCGGCGAGACGTGGTTCCTCAAGGACAACGCGCTGCAGGACACGCGCTTCGACCCGCAGGACACCATCACGCGCAACGCGGACGGCTCCTGGAAGAACAAGAGCAGCCAGGTGCGCATGCACGCCAAGACCACCACCGGCTACGACTCGAAGCTCATCCCCACGTATGACCCGGACGTGCTGGCGAGCCGCGGCTACATGCAGGCCGCCAACGACTGGAAGAACGTGGAGATGACCGGCTTCATCAAGGTGAACGCCGCCAGCGACATGAGCGACAACTTCGCCTGGTACGCGCGCGGTGGCCGCCACACGGACTCGCTGGCCTGCGAGGGCACCTCGTACAAGGGCAGCCTCCACTACGACGGCCGCGCCCGCTGGCAGAAGGAGTCCTGGCACGTCAGCTACGACCAGACCTCGTACCAGACGGCCACCAGCTCGCTGAAGGGCCGCTGGGTGGGCTTCAAGTCCATCATGAAGAACACCACCTACAACGGGAAGGCCGCGGTGAAGCTGGAGCTGTGGCTCAACGACAACGCGGACAAGGTGACCTGGAAGAAGATCTACGACACCACGGACTACGGGCAGATCGGCGGTGACCTCGATCACTGCGGTGGCTCCGTGGCCGCCGCGCCCCTCACCTGGGGCGGCCCGCTGGCCACGTTCCGCTGGGACAGCGCCTCGGACGTGGACTTCAAGTGGTTGAGCGTGCGTGAGATCGCCGAGTAGCGAAGCGCTCACCCACGGCGGGTGAAGCACCGGGCGCGGGGAGTGTGACTCCCCGCGCCCGCTTTTTTGTGCGGAGCCGGCCGGGCACTCGCGGCTCGGCGGGGGTGGGGGTAGACTGGCGCTCCGACACGGTGGGGGGCCCGTCGTAGAGGATCATCGATGTCCGCCGTGACCCAAGTCAGCCACACGCCCACCGCCGCCACCTCCGAGAGAAATGGGGATGCTCTGCTGAGCGCCCTGGCCGAGGTGGAGCGGGCGAGTCCGGACGGCAGCCTGGTGCTGAGGGTCGTGAGAGACGCCGCCGGGGCCATCGCCGATTTCGAGTGCGTGTTCATCAACGCCGTCGGGGAGCAGGTGACGCGGCGGTTCACCGGTCCGCTGCTCGGGCGACGGATGCTCGACGTCTTCAAGACCGAGCGGGCCCGGCCGCACTTCGCCATGTACCGCCAGGTGGTGGAGACGGGGCAGCCCTGCGTGCTGGAGGTGATGCTGCCCGAGGACGGGGGGATGTGGCTGCGCATCACGCTGACGCGGTTCCAGGATGGCGTGCTGGCGCGCTTCCAGGACATCTCCCCGAGCAAGCGCTCGGAGCTGGAGCGGGACACGCTGCTCGTCCAGGAGCTCACCGGGCGGCTGGAGGCGGAGGCGCTGGCGCGGGAGCGAGCGGGAGAGCTGAACGCGGCGCGCGAGAAGCTGGTGCAGTCGGAGCGGTTGTCGGTGGCCGGGCAGCTCGCGGCGGGGGTGGGGCATGAAATCAACAACCCGCTGGCCTTCGTGACGGGCAACCTGCACGTGGCGCTCGAGCAGTTGTCGGTGGCGGCGCGAGAGCTGGGACCGGCGGTGGCCGAGCGGCTGAAGGACACGGTGCATGCGCTGGAGGACGCGCGCCGGGGGGCCGAGCGCATCCGCACCATCGTGAAGGACTTGCGGACGCTGGCGCGTGCGGACGAGACGCGGCTGGGGCCGGTGGACGTGCACGCGGCGCTGGAGTTCAGCGTGTCGCTGGCGATGCCGCACCTGCGCCACCGGGCCCGGGTGGATCGCCGCTACGGGGTGGTGCCGCCGGTGCGGGCCAACGAGGCGAAGCTGGGGCAGGTGTTCCTCAACCTGCTCGTCAACGCGGCGCAGGCCATCCCCGAGGGAGACGTGACGCACCACCGCGTCACGCTGGTGACGCGGCGGGAGGGCGAGCGGGTGGTGGTGGAGGTGCGTGACACCGGCGTGGGGATGACCCCGGAAGTGCTGGCGCGCATCTTCGAGCCCTTCTTCACCACGAAGGCGCAGGGAGAGGGGACGGGGCTGGGGCTGTCCATCTGTCTGGGCATCATCCACTCGATGGAGGGCGAGCTGGCGGTGGAGAGCGAGCCGGGACGGGGCAGTACGTTCCGGGTGGTGCTGCCGGTGAGCGAGAGCCTGGAGTCCCTGGCCGTGCCGACGCCGGCGCGGACGATGGCGGACGTGCAGGCGCGCAAGCGGGTGCTGGTCATCGACGACGAGCCGGGCATCGGGTCGGTGATGCGGCGCATCCTCGGGCGGGTGCACGAGGTGGTGGTGGTGCAGAGCGGCCGCGAGGCGCTGGCGGTGCTGGAGAAGGACGACGGCTTCGACCGCGTGTTCTGCGACCTGATGATGGCGGACCTGACGGGCATGGACCTGTACGCGAGGCTGGTGGAGACGCGGTCCGAGTGTCTGTCGCGTTTCGTCTACATGACGGGAGGCGGCTTCACGGATCGGGCACGAGACTTCCTCAAGCAGGTGTCGGCGCCGCGCATCGACAAGCCCTTCGAGGCGGAGGTCATCCGGGCGTTGGTGGCGCAGGCTCCGCCGAGGCGCGCGACATAAAAGGTTGGGGCGGGGGCTCGCGGACGTCTATATGGGCGCCGTATGGAAGCTCTCGAGCGTTTCTTCCTCATCCGTGAGCGGGGCTCGTCCGTGGGGACGGAGCTGCGCGCGGGCCTGGTGACGTTCCTGACCATGGCCTACATCCTGCTGGTCAACCCGCAGATTCTGTCCGAGGCGGGGATGCCGGTGGCGGATGTGACGGTGGCCACGGCGCTGGGCGCGGCCTTCGGCACGCTGCTGATGGGGGTGTACGCGAAGTTCCCCTTCGCGTTGGCGCCGGGCATGGGGCTGAACGCGTACTTCACCTATGGGGTGGTGAAGGGGCTGGGGGTGGACTGGCGCTTCGCGCTGACGGCGGTGTTCGTCGAGGGACTGCTGTTCATCGTGCTGTCGTACGGGGGCATCCGGACGATCATCCTCCGGGCGATTCCGGCGCCCATCAAGCTGGCCACCACGACGGGTATCGGACTGTTCCTGGCGCTCATCGGGCTGAAGAACGCGGGGCTGGTGGTGGACAGCCCGGCGACGCTGGTGCAGCTGGGGGTGTTGCACGCGCCGGTGCCGCTGCTGGCGTTGGCGGGGCTGGTGCTCATCGGGGCGCTGGCATCGCGCAAGGTGCAGGGAGCGCTGCTGATTGGCATCGCGACGGTGGCGGTGGCGGCGTGGGGGCTGGGGCTGGCGAAGGCGCCGGAGTCGTTCGTGAGCGTGCCGAGCCTGCCGCGCGAGACGTTCTGGGCCTTCGACTTCTCGCAGGTGCTGACGGGGAAGTTCCTGACGGTGATGCTGGCGTTCCTGTTCGTGGACGTGTTCGACACGGCGGGCACGTTGCTGGGGGTGGGCCGCATTGGAGGTTTCCTGAAGCCGAACGGGGAGCTGCCGGGAGCGGGCCGGGGCTTCATGGCGGACGCGGTGGGCACGGTGGCTGGAGCGGTGTTCGGCACGAGCACGGTGACCTGCTACATCGAGTCGGCGGCGGGGGTGGAGGAGGGCGGGCGCACGGGACTGACGGCGGTGGTGGTGGCGGTGCTCTTCCTGCTGTCACTCTTCTTCGTGCCGACGCTGGCGGCGATTCCGCCGGTGGCGACGGCACCGGTGCTGGTGGTGGTGGGGGCGCTGATGATGAGCGGAGCGCGCGAGCTGGAGTGGAGCCGGATGGATGAGGCGTTGCCGGGATTCCTGACGATCGCGCTGATGCCTTTCACATACTCCATCGCGAACGGGATCAGCGCGGGCATCGTGTCGTACGCGGCGCTGAAGCTGCTGTCGGGACGTCCGCGCGAGGCGCACCCGGTGGTGTACGTGCTGGCGGTGCTGCTGGTGCTGCACTACGCCACGGGAGGGGGCGCCTAGGTTCCCATCTCCAACCCCTCTCCTCTCCTCTCCTCTCCCTTTCCCTCTGGGAGAGGGTCGGGGTGAGGGTATGAGGTGTACCCGGGTCGTGCACTCGAGCACGAGCATCCGCCGGGGCCGCCAGGGGCCCGGGGAGGCAGGCACGGGTTGGCGGAGCCGGTTGCCGGACGCAGCTTCCCGGGAGGAGGTGGGCCATGCGCTCACGGACCGTATTCGCCGGACTGACCATGGCTACGTTCGCCTTCGGCGCGCTGGCCGAGGACCCCACGCCGTCGGAGCTGAAGGCGATCGAGGAGAAGGCCACGCCCGGGGATCAATTCACCCAACAGGAACGCGGCTCCATCCGGGGCACGGTGAAGGGAGCCACCGGCAACGTCATCACCCTCGACCTGGGCCCGCGGGAGCCGCTGGTCCAGGTCGTCGTGAAGGACGAGGACCGGCTGCCGATCCGCCAGAGCGGAAGACAGGGCACGCTCGCCCTCGAGCAGCTCCAGGAGGGCATGACCGTTCGCACGTCCTTCCGCAACGAAGGTGGCATCCGCGTCGCCACTTCCATCGAGGTCCTGCCGGCTCCCTAACGCGCGTTGGGCGTGGTCTCGAAGGGCCACTCGCGCCGCTGCGTCTCGCGGCCGAGCCAGTGGTCCGCGAGCCGCTGCGCGAGCCTCCACGGCTCCCCGCCGGCGCGATTCGTCAGGACGATGACCGTGAGCCGCTGCTCCGGGTACTTCACGATGGCATGGGTGAAGCCACTCGTCTCTCCATGATGCGACAGGCGCATCCGTCCCCCGTCCTCGTCGACGAACCAGCCGAACCCGTAACGCGTGGACGCGCCATCCGGCAGCGTCGGCGGCGTCCACGCGAGCCGCTGGGTGTCCGCGCTGACGAGCGTGTGCGCGTCCAGCGCCGCGTCCCAGGCCACCAGCTCCGCCACGGACGAGTAGATGCCGCCATCTCCCAACACCGCGCTGGTGGGGCTCTGGTCCCTGGGGCGGAAGCCCTTCGCGTCGGCCACGTAGCCGTAGGCGCGGCGTGCCACCGTCGAGACGCCCTCCTCATGGGCGACCGTCGAGCGCATGCCGAGCGGGGCGAAGACGCGCTCGTGCAGGAAGCGGGCGAAGGGCATTGCGCCGACCTGCTCCACGATGAGGGCGAGCACCGCGTAGCCGGAGTTGCTGTAGCGCACCGCGCTCCCGGGCGGGAAGTGCGTGCGGTCGGCGCGGGAGAGCAGCGCGAGGACGTCCTTGTCCTTCACCTGTACGGTCTGGGTGTCCGGGACGAAGGCCTCGTAGTCCCAGATGCCCGAGGTGTGGTGGAGCAGGTGCCGGATGCGGACCTCGCGCAGGTAGGCCGGGAAGCCGGGGAGCACGTCGACCACGCGGTCGTCGTAGCGGAGCTTGCCTTCCTCGGCCAGGAGCATGATGGCCGTGGCCGTGAACTGCTTGGAGAGCGAGGCCAGGCGGTACTGGGTCTCCGGCGTGGCCCGCGTGCGCGCCTGGAGGTCCGCCAGTCCGTAGGCGCGGCCGAGCACGACCCGCCCCTCGTGGATCACCACGACACTGGCCCCGGGGCCATCCGGAGTGTCGTAGGCGGCGAAGAGCGGATCCACGGCGTGCGCGTCCGCGGCCGGGAGCGCCCGGGTGCTCGACGTGGCTCCGGCGCACCCGAGGATCAGCGTGAAGGCGGCGAGGAGGGCGGGGGTCGCCAGGGAAGGGGCGGTGAGGGTCGGCATGGCCGGGAGTCGTACCACCCGCGCGCGAGCACGGGGACTCCCGGAGCGCTCCTCACCGGTCCGTCTTGATGTCCAGCGGCGAGGGCGAGGGACGGCGCGGCTTCTGTGCCGCCGGCTTCGGCGTGAGCTTCACCGAGACCTCGGGGGCGTCCCCGGCGGACACCGGGCGTGACACCGTCTCGTAGCCATCCAGCTTCACCGCCAGCATCACCGGCGGCGCGTTCGTGGGCAGTGGCAGCTCCAACGGCGTCTCTCCGTGCTGCTTCCCATCCACCACCACCACCGCGCCCGCGGGCTCCGAGAGCACCTTCAACGTCACCGCCCGCGGCTCCGGCGTCTGTTCGGGCTGCGTGGGCTGGGTGGGTCGCGCCACCAGCGGGGGCTGCGACACGGGCGAGAGGGACTCCGCGGGGGTGGAGCGCAGGAAGACGAGCGCGGCCCCCGCGCTGATGAGCAGCGCGCCCACTCCGGCCACCATGGGCACCACCGGCAAGCGCCGCCGCCGCGTGACGGGGACGGGACTGATGGACAGCGTGGGCCGGGAGGTGACGAGCGTGAGCGGCCTGGGCGGCGAGACGACGGGCGTCCCCGTCTGCGAGGGCGGAGGCCCTGGCGGGGGCGGGAGCGGAGGCCGCTGCGACTGCGAACGGACGCTGCTGCGAGACGGGTTGGTCTTCGCGTCCAGGTCCGTGTCCTCGCTGAGCTGGTCCAAATTGGCCGGGTCCGCCTCGCGCGCGAGGCGCTCCGCGTACACCTCCCGCAGGAAGGCGGACAGGTGCGCGTTGCTGGCCGGCAACCGGTGCTGGAGGATGTAGTCCTCGATGGCCAGCCGGAAGGCGCCGCAGTCCGGGTAGCGGCCCTCCACCGAGGGGGCCAGCGCCTTGTGCACCAGCTCGTCGAGGCCCGGCGGCAGCTGGGGGTTGAGCTGCGAGGGCTTCGCCACCTGGCAGTCTCGCACCAGCCGCAGCGTCATCATGTCCGACTCGCCCTTGAAGAGGCGCCGGCCCGTCAGCAACTCCCACAGCACCACGCCCAGTGCGAACAAGTCGCTCCGCGCGTCCACCGGCTGGCCATTGGCCTGCTCCGGCGACATGTACGGGTACTTGCCCTTGAGCACTCCGGTGGCCGTGTGCGACGCGCTGCCCGCCGCCTTGGCCACTCCGAAGTCGATGACCTTCACGCCTCCGTCGAAGCCCACCAGGATGTTCTGCGGCGACACGTCCCGGTGCACCAGCTGCAGCGGCCGGCCCTGCGGATCCCTCGCCTGGTGCGCGTAGTGCAGCCCCGCGGCCGCCTCCGCGATGATGCGCAGCACCAGTCCCACCGGCAGCGGCTTGCCCTGCGCGCGCGCGAACTTCTCCATCCGGCGCACGTCGTCGCCCTGCACGTACTCCATGGCCAGGCACTGCCGGCTATCGATCTCCGTCAGCTCCAGGATGGTGATGAGGTTGGGATGCGCCAGCCGCGCCACCAACCTCGCTTCCTCCAGGAACATCTCGAGGAAGTCCTCATCCTCGGCCAGATGCGGCAGGATGAGCTTGAGGACGACGAGCCTCTCCAGCCCAGATCCCTTCTCCAGCGCGAGGAACACCTGTCCCATCCCGCCGGAGGCGATCTTGCGCAACAACTGGTACTTGCCGAAGGGGACTGCCATGGCGCGTCACGATAACCCGGGTTCCAAGAATCCGCGAATGTCCAATTCGTGACTCGATCGAGTAAGCAGGCAGGCAGTCATCGAATGAGCGCTCAGGCTTTCAATTTGTAACCAGATTGCAACGCGGCCCAGGCCACGCCGGTGGCCAACACCGCCAGGGCCAGGAGGATTCCACCGCCGAGCAAGGGGGAGAAACCGCCGCCGGTGCCCAGCATTCCGTAGCGCAGCCCCTCCACCATATAGACCATGGGGTTGAAGAGGCTGATGTGATTCCAGGGCGAGGGCAGCTCGCGCACCGAGTAGAAGATGCCGCCCAGGAAGGTGAGCGGCAGCATGACGAAGGTGGGGAAGAAGTTGACCTGCTCGAACTTCTCGGCCCACACCGCCGCGAGCACGCCCAGCACGCTGAAGGTGTACGAGGAGAGCAGCAGGAAGAAGAGCGTGGCGGGGGCGTGCGCCAGGCGGAAGCCGGTGAAGAAGGTGGCCACGGCCCAGGTGAGCCCGCCCACCATCAGCCCGCGCACCATGGCCCCGCCGATGAAGCCGGCCAGCAGCTCCAGGGGCCCCAGCGGCGCCACCAGCAGGTCCACCACCGTGCCTTGAATCTTGGTGATGAACAGCGAGGAGCTGCTGTTGAGGAAGGCGTTGTTGGCTAGGCCCAGGAAGACGAGGCCGGGGACGATGAAGGACAGGTAGGGCACGCCCTCCACCTCGTGCACGCGCCCGGAGAGCGAGTAGCCGAAGACGAGGAAGTAGAGCGAGGTGCTGATGAGGGGCGAGAGGACGGTCTGGCCCGGCACGCGCATGAAGCGCCGGACCTCCTTCGCCAGCAGGGTTTTCATCCCAAGGGTGTTCATGGTGTCGTCGGGGCAGGGGGTGGGGGCCGCTCAGGAGGCGAGCGCGGCGGCGGGCTTGCCGCGCAGGATGTCGATGAGGATGTCCTCGAGGCGCGAGTGGCGCGTCTCCACGTTGTTCACGGGCAGGCCCTGCGTGTAGAGGGCGCGCAGGACTTCGCCCGCGGGAGCGCAGCCCTCGCGCTCGGCGTAGGTGAGGGTGCGGCCATCGGCGGAGAGCGCGGCGCCCATCTGGCGCGTGGACTCGGGGAGCGTGGTGACGGCGTCGGTGAAGGTGACGACGAGCCGCTTCTCGCCCAGCCGGCGCAGCAGTGCCTTCTTGTCCTCCACCAAGAGCAGCCTGCCCTCGTTGATGACGCCCACGCGGTCGGCCAGCTCCTCGGCCTCCTCCAGGTAGTGCGTGGTGAGGACGATGGTGGTGCCCTCGGAGGCCAGCTTGCGCACGTACGTCCACAAGTCCCGGCGCAGCTCCACGTCCACGCCCGCGGTGGGCTCGTCCAGGAAGACGAGCTTCGGCTTGTGCACCAGCGCCTTGGCGATGAGCAGCCGGCGCTTCATTCCGCCCGACAGCGCGCGCGTGAGCGAGTCCGCCTTGTTCTGCAGGTTGAGCGCGGTGAGGACCTCCTTCACCCGCGCCTCGTCCCGGTGCTGCCCGTAGTAGCCCTGCTGGATGTAGAGCGACTCGGCCACCGAGAAGAAGGGGTCGAAGTTGATCTCCTGCGGCACCAGCCCCACCTCGTAGCGCGGGCGCACCGGATCCTCGTCCAGGTCCTTGCCAAAGAGGATGATCTTCCCGCTCGTCTTCTTCACCAGCCCGCACACCGAGCCGATGAGGGTTGTCTTGCCGGCGCCGTTGGGGCCGAGCAGGGCGAAGATCTCCCCGGGGCGGATGCTGAGGTTGACGTCGGAGAGGGCCGTGAGCTTGCCTCCATAGGTCTTCGTGAGACCTTGGAGCTCGAGCGCGGGGGTGGAGGACATGATGGGAGGGGCCTTTACCACCACCCGGGCCCCCGAAAAGGTCCGACTGCATTACAATGGGGCTGCAATGCTGACCGTGAAGGAGCTGAGGACACTGGCGGTGCGGCTGACGGAGCCGGTTTTCTGTCAGCAGGTGGGGCCGTTCGCGCTGGTGCAGAAGCCGCCCAGGCCGGTGGTGGAGCAGATGGCGCTGCGGCTGGGGGCCCAGCGCACGGTGCTGGGCAACGGCATGGGCAGCCTGGAGGCGATGCAGGTGTCGATGCTGTTGAATTTCGACCTGCTGCAGGTGGCGACGCTGCCGCCGCTGCGCTCCCAGGACTCGCTGGCGGTGGGGCGGCTGCCGAGCTGTGACCTGGTCATCAACGACCCGTCGGTGTCCAAGCACCACGCGGAGCTGCGCTGGTACGGGCCGGCCGCCAGCTGCCGGGTGAGGGATTTGCGGTCCACCAATGGCACCTTCCTCAATGGCAAGCCCCTCGCGCCCGAGCGGGAGTACCTCCTGAGGGATGGGGCGCTGCTGCGCTTCGGGGACGCGGACTTTGCCTTCTTCGTGGCGAAGTCGCTCCACCAGAAGCTGCTGCGCAGTGGTTCCTCGCCGGATTCCCCCGGGGCGAGCCCCGGCCGGCGTGGCGTCCCGCCTGGGGAGTAGGGGAGCGGGGAGTCCGGAGGGGCGGGGGGAGGACTCCGAGGACGTGCCACGCGGTGCGGGCTGTTCTCACGCGGAAGAGGCGGAAGCCCGGGAAAGACGTGTCCGGGAAGAGCGGGAGCGCGGCCGAGCGCCTTGAGCCCGCCGCGGCACCCTGCTATCCGCCACCGTCCCCGTCACCGAGTTGGAGGCAGAAAGAGCACGATGGCCCAGAACTTCATCTTCACCATGCAGGACCTGCGGAAGGTCAAGGGCGGCAAGGAGATCCTCAAGGGCATCTACCTGTCCTTCTTCCCGGGAGCGAAGATCGGCGTCATCGGTCCGAACGGCTCCGGTAAGTCGACGCTGCTGCGCATCATGGCGGGCGTGGACAAGGAATTCTTCGGCGTCGCCAAGCCGGACCCGAGCGCGCGCGTGGGCTACCTGGCGCAGGAGCCGCAGCTCGACAGCTCGCTGGACGTGAAGGGCAACGTGGAGCTGGGCCTCAAGCAGGTGCGCGCGCTGCTGGACCGCTTCAACGAGGTGAGCGCGAAGTTCGCCGAGCCCATGGACGACGCGGCGATGGAGAAGCTGCTGGCCGAGCAGGGCCGGTTGCAGGACGCCATCGACGCGTGCAACGGCTGGGAGCTGGACCGGACCCTGGAGATGGCGATGGACGCGCTGCGCCTGCCGCCCGGGGACGCGGACGTGACGAAGCTGTCCGGCGGTGAGAAGCGCCGCGTGGCGCTGTGCCGGATTCTCTTGGAGAAGCCGGACCTGCTGCTGCTGGACGAGCCCACCAACCACCTGGACGCCGAGAGCGTGGCGTGGCTGGAGCAGGCCCTCAAGGAGTACAAGGGCACCATCGTCTGCATCACGCACGACCGGTACTTCCTGGACAACGCGGCGGAGTGGATCCTGGAGCTGGATCGCGGCGAGGGGGTGCCCTGGAAGGGGAACTACTCGAGCTGGCTGGACCAGAAGCAGAAGCGGCTGGAGCTGGAGGAGAAGTCGGAGAGCGCGCGGCAGAAGACGCTCAAGCGCGAGCTGGAGTGGGTGCGAGCCTCGCCCAAGGCGCGCCAGGCGAAGAGCAAGGCGCGTATCTCGGCGTACGAGGAGCTGCTCAACCAGACGCAGGAGAAGAGGGATCCGACGGGCGAGGTGACGATTCCGCCCGGGCCGAAGCTGGGCGGACTGGTGGTGGAGGCCAAGGGGCTGCGCAAGGCGTACGGGGACCGGCTGCTGGTCGACGACCTGAACTTCAAGCTGCCGCCGGGCGGCATCGTGGGAATCATCGGACCGAACGGCGCGGGCAAGACGACGCTGTTCCGGATGCTGACGGGCGTGGAGAAGCCGGACGCGGGCGAGCTGCGCATCGGCGAGACGGTGAAGATGGCGTACGTGGACCAGAGCCGCGACGCGCTGGACGGGGACAAGAGCGTCTTCGACGAGGTGAGCGGCGGGCTGGACTACATCGACCTGGGCCGGGCGGGGCAGATTCCGAGCCGCGCGTACCTGGCGGGCTTCGCGTTCAAGGGGCAGGACCAGCAGAAGCGGGTGAAGGACCTGTCGGGCGGCGAGCGCAACCGGGTGCATCTGGCGAAGATGCTCAAGAGTGGCGGCAACGTGCTGCTGCTGGACGAGCCCACGAACGACCTGGACGTGGAGACGCTGCGGAGCCTGGAGGACGCGCTGTTGAACTTCGCGGGCTGCGCGGTGGTGATCAGCCACGACCGCTGGTTCCTGGACCGCATCGCGACGCACATCCTGGCGTTCGAGGGAGACAGCCGGGCGTTCTTCTTCGAGGGCAACTTCCAGGACTACGAGGCGGACAAGAAGAAGCGGCTGGGCGCCGAGGCGTTGGAGCCGCACCGCATCCGCTACCGTCCGCTCACGAGGAGCTGAGGTACCGCGGAGCCGTGCCGCTGTAGAAACCCTCTCCCATCCCCATCCCTCCCTCTCCCTCCGGGAGAGGGTCGGGGTGAGGGTATCGGAAGTCCCGGGTTCACCCAGGCAATGCAGCCGGTGAGCCGAGAAGCGCGACGAAGTCCTCCACGATGCGTGAGGTGGAGAACCTACCGGTGACGAACTGGTTCCCAGCCTCGCCCATGGCGCGCCGCCGTTCCGCGGGCATGTCGACGGCGGCAACGAGCGCATCCCGCCATGCGGCCACATCCCCTGGCGGGAGCAGCCATCCCGTCTCTCCCTCGCGCAATGTCTCCGGAATGCCACCCATGCGGCTGCCGAGCACGGGAACGCCACACGCCTGGGCTTCGATGGACACGCGTCCGAAAGGCTCCAACCACTCGGAGGGCATGGCCAGCACGTCCATGGCCGCGTAGAGGGGTCTCACGTCCGCGGTCCACCCGCGCAGCAGGTGACGCTCCTGGAGCGCGGGCACGATCACACTCCGCAGGCGCGAATGGGCCTCCTCCTGTCCCACCCAGAGGGCTCGCAGGGAGGGACGCTGTGGCATCGCCTCATTGAAAGCCTCGGCGAGCCGGAAGGCCCCCTTTTCCGGCGCGAGCGCACCCACGAACCCCACGAGCACCTCGTGCTCTCGGACACCCAGCGCATGGCGGCTCTCGGCGCGCAAGCGCGCGTTCGGGCGGAAGTGCTCCACGTCCAGCGGGTTGTAGAGGAGCTGCACGCGTTGGCGGGCAACGCCCTGGCCCACCAGATGCTCCCGCATGGATTCGGAGACGGCGATGAAGCGGTGGGCCATGCGCGGCAGGAGCGTGCGTGAGAACGGCTGGAGCGGGCTGTTGAGGTGCCGGAACAGCGCCACGCGAGTTCCCGTGGCGCGGCCCAGCACGAGCAGCGGCCAGTATTCGTGTCCGAAACTGCCCACGAGCCAGTCCGGTTGCAGTCTCCGGATGGCGCGGAGCACGGCCCTCCCTCCTCGCACGTCCAGCGCATTGCGGAAGACACCGGGTTCCACCGACAGACCGCTCGCGGTCAGCTCACGGGCGATGAAGGCTCCCGGACGCGCGACGGTGAGGACCTCGTGCCCCGCCCGGGCCAGTGCCCGGACGAGGCAAAGCAGGTGCGTTTCCGTCCCGCGTGCACCTCTGCTGGTTCCAACGAAGACGAGTCTCATGGATGAAGGAAAACCCTAGAGCATTGCCTTCGTTCGAGGAACTTCGTACGAACCCTGGAGTTCGATTGATACCTACTCAGCGATGTTCATGCGAGCCACCTTGAGCGGGTGGTCGGAGGGAGACTGCCACCGGGGCGGCGCATATGCATCCACGAAGCTGAAGCCGGGCGATGCATGCCGCACCCAGATGTGGTCGATGTCGAACCGAGCGCCGATGTCTGGCTCCGTAGGGCATCCTGTGGCGACGCACATGTGCATGTACGGCCACGCTTCGGCGAGAGGCGTGATCTCGTAACCGTAGACCGTGTACGAAGAGCCTTCAGCGTAGACGTGTGAGTTCATGTCACCGGCGATGATGGCCGGAAGGCCGAAGCGTATGTACTGCAGCATTTCCTCCACTTGTACACGCCGGTATGCGACCGGGTCGATTCCTCGATTACGGCCAACGGAATCAGCAGTGAGATGTTGATTGACCAATCGAGCCTGGAAACCGCCTAGGTCGAGCTGAACGTATTGCCATGCCGGCTCGTAACCGGTGACTGGAACCGAATACGGAATCACCATGTGGCTCACGACGGGAAACTTGCTGAAGATGGCAAGGTCATTCCCCATCTCGTAAACGTGGTTTTTGAGATCTCCAATGTAAATGCTCTGACGAAGCCATCTCACGTCGGCCGAGTCCGCCTCCTGTAGGGCCACCATGTCTACATCGTTGTCGAGCAGCAGCTTCGCAACCCGATCAATGTTCTGCACCCCATTCGTGTCAACGCCATGGTAGATATTGTAGGTGGCCACCTTGAAAGACTGCACGAATACGAACCGTTGCCGTTTGGTCCTGACCGTTTTCCCCTCTCCGTTGACTGTCACCGCGGAGATGTCCAGGTCCATTCGCCAGGGCAGGTAGCCAGTCGGGCATTGCCACTCATTGGCGTAGGTCGTGTAATCCACCGTGACCGATGTTGAGAGAGACGACGACCCAGCGCTAGTGACTTTCTTGCCGGTTATTGGGTACGACTGGGTGATACGTTCCTCGGGATCCGCCGCGTTGCTCCGCCTCTTCATGCAGATGCGGTTCATTGCCCCCGCGAGATTGATGGATGTGATTCCTCGATTTGAATCTACCCCGGTCGCGGTGAAGGTGATGTGGGTTTGCCCTTGTGTGAATAGATAATCTGGGAGTCCGTCCGGCGTATTGACGTAAATCTCGTTTCCGAAGCCAATGAATGTTTTTTCGCGTCCCGGGCCGATTCCACTCGTCTTGAGCCATACTTCCGTGGGAGCCCAATTCTGACAGGTCTCGTCAACGGATACACAGGCGCTCCAGGACGAGTTGATGCATGTTCTCTCCCCCGGGCAATCTTCCCACGTGGAGCAGCTCTCGACATCGTTCTCCATGCAAGGCGGCTCCCAATACGCCGTCGCCATGAACGATACGAGCAAAGTGCTCAGTGACACGAGGGCTCTCAACGGGCTCCACCCTCTGAGTGTATGTGACACAGCTGGAAATTGGCTGAAAGTCTGGAACATTCATACCTCGATGCGATTGGTTTTCTGCGGTCGGATCCCAGAATCACGCCACATGCTTCTGCCAATCGAGTCACCCGTGCGGCTGGGGGCCGGGCCATGAGGCTGGACCCATCACATTTGATTGAAAGGTGAGGCATTGGCGTGTGGTTGCTCTGGATTCAGAGCAATCCGAGGGCCAGGAATACTCCTGTGTCGTTTCGCGCGTTTACGCGGCACAGTGGTGCTAGGGGGCATCTCGGGATGCGGACCTGCGTCCTCGAAATGGGACAGGTCCGCACAGAACATTCAGGTTTGGCGGTTACGTCATTTACGGCAGTGGTCGGGACGCGCGTCGGTACATGAGGAACCAGATCGCGCTTCTGCACGGGAGAGGATTGCCCTGGGTCCTTCTGTCCACGCACGGCTTGGCTCGAGCCCAGGGCAGCGCTGGTAGACAGCGGGAAAATCCACAGGGATTGTAGGGGGTTACGCTGATGTAGGCGCTGGAGTCTGATGCGGCTCCTTCCCCATTCAAGAGTAAGAGCGTGGCAGACAGGGGGGAGCCAAGGGGACGGGTACCCTCACCCTGACCCTCTCCCGGAGGGAGATGGGATTGGGGTGTCCGGGTTTTCACCTCCTCGCGGACCGGAATGTGGGCCGGCTCCTGGGTCGCGCTATGGTGCTCCCGTCGCGCAGGAGGCCCTCCCGAGCCCGCCCATGAACGTCGTCTTCATCTCTCCTCACTTCCCCCCTCAGTTCTTCCACTTCGTCACCGCCCTGCGCGAGCGCGGTGTCAACGTCCTGGGCATCGGCGATACCCCCTACGACTCCCTCCGCCACGAGCTGCGCGAGTCCCTCTCCGAGTACTTCTTCGCCCCCAACCTCAACGACTACGACGCCCTCCTGCGCGCCACCGGCTACCTCACCTGGCGCCATGGCCGCATCGACCGCATCGACTCGCTCAACGAGACCTGGCTCGAGGTCGAGGCCCGCCTCCGTCAGGACTTCCACGTCCCCGGCCTCCTCCCCGCCGACATCGCCCGCCTGCGCACCAAGCTCGGCATGCACGATGTCTTCAAGCAGGCCGGTGTCCCCCACCCCGATGGCATCCCCGTCAAGGACGCCGCCGGCGTGAAGGCCTTCGCCAGGAGCGTCGGCTACCCGCTCGTCCTCAAGCCCGACGTGGGCGTCGGCGCCGCCCGCACCTTCAAGGTCTCCTCCGACGCCGATGTCGATGCCGCCCTCGCCGAGCCCCTCCCCGGCTACGTCGCCCAGGCTTTCGTGCGCGGCACCATCGTCACCTATGACGGGCTCGTGGACCGCGATGGCCACATCGTCTTCCGCCTCAGCCACGAGTACAGCGACGGCGTCATGGAGGTCGTGCTCGAGCAGCGCGACATCTCCTTCTGGAGCCTCAAGGAGATTCCTCCCGCGCTCGAGACGCTCGGCCGCCGCGCCGTGGCCGCGCTCGGCTTGCGCGAGCGCTGGTTCCACCTCGAATTCTTCCGCCTCGCCGATGGCAGTTACGTCGCCCTCGAGGCCAACCTGCGTCCGCCCGGCGGCTACATGACGGACATGATGAACTACTCGTGCGACATCGACGTGTACCGTCTCTGGACCCGCATCCTCACGGGCGATGACGTGCGCGACTTCCGCTACACGCCTCGCTACCACGTGTGTCACGCCGCCCGGCGCGCCACCAGACGCTACCGCTACTCCCACTCCGAGCTGGTGGCCAGGCTCGGCGACGCGCTCCTGATGCATCGCGAGATGCCCGCCGTCTTCCACAGCGCCATGGGCAACGAGATGTACCTCACCCGCCACGACAGCCTCGCCGCCACCCAGGACGCCGTGCGCCTCATCCAGGCCACGGTGTGACGCTCCTCAGCGCTCCTTCCAGCTGAGGAGGTACGTGGTGCCCTCCTCCTCCTTGCGCACGACGACCGCCTGGGGCTCCTCCGCCCCGCTCACCCGCAGGAAGCTGGTGAAGAGCGCCTCGGCGTATCCCGGCGCGTCCAGCACCGAGTTCATCCACATCTCATAGGTGCTCGGCCCCAGCTCCGTCAGCCGCACCTCGGTGTAGTTGTCCGAGGAGCGCAGCGCCTGCACCATCCGGTGCACCGTGCGCTTGGGCCCGAGCAACCGCAGCAGCCGCAGCAGCGCGCGCCCCACCAGCGTCTGGCCGTAGCCCTCCACGTGCTGGGCCGCCAGCTGGCGGAAGGCCTCCTCGCGCGGCATGCCCGGGTACACCTCCGAGATGATGATGTGCAGGCAGTGCTTCCACATCTCCACCCGGTAGGCGGGCAGCAGCGGCCGGTCCAGGTCCAGTCCCGCCTGGCGCAGCCGCTCGCGCAGGCGCGGCGTCACCCGCTCTCCCACGCCGTGCCGGAGCAGTCCTTCCACCACCTGGACGAAGACCACCCGGTCTTCCCGCTTCACCTCGCGGGGCCGCATCCGGGCCTCGTCAAGCCAGCAGCCAGCGCATGGCGAACGGGAGCCGCCGCTGCCAGTCCCGCTCGTGGTGCTGGCCCTCCGGCTCGAGCACCAGCGCCACCTCGTGGTCGGCGTAACCCAGTCCCTTGAGGTGGAAGTAGAAGTCGCGCGTGGCCTCGCCGTAGGGCAGCGGGACGCCACCCGGGTCGATCCACTCGTGCGTCCCGGCGTCCAGGTAGATGCGCGTCCAGCGCCGCGAGTGCTCCGTCCAGTCGTGGAAGAGCTTGTACCGGCTCCACATCACCGAGGGCGACAGTGCCCCGATGCGGCCGAACACCTCGGGGTTCCTCCAGCCGAGGTAGAGCGACATCAGCCCGCCCAGCGACGAGCCCATGATGCCCGTCCACTCGGGGCCCTGGCGCGTGCGGTAGACACCATCGACGTAGGGCTTGAGCGTCTCGACGAGGAAGCGCGAGTAGGCCTCGCCGCCGCCGTTCACGTGGACGCTCGGGTCGTCCCAGGGCGAGTACTCCCGCATGCGCCCCGGGCCCGAGTCGATGCCCACGATGATCCACGGCTCCTGCCCCTCGCCCACCATGTGCTCCAGGACGAGGTTGGCGCACCAGGTGTCGAAGATGGCGGACTCGGGGTGCGCGAAGACGTTCTGCCCGTCGTGCATGTAGAGGACGGGGAACTGGTGGTGGGGGGCCTGGTCGTACCCTTCCGGCGTGTAGATGCGCACGGTGCGGGTGAAGCCCTCCTGGGGGGAGGCGAAGTCTCGGATGATGTGCACGTGACCCATGGGCGACGCCGACGAGCGGCTGGGTTCGAAGATAGATGGCCCGGCGCTCCCGGCCAACCCTCTCGGAGATGTCCCCACTGTGCCCGGGGTGTGGGCAGGGGTCGGTCCGGGTCCGCCGTCTGGATGGCTGTCCCGCTCCGGGACACCTCGCAGGTGGGGTCTCCGAGGTGTCCTCGTTGGTCTCCTTCGTGCAGAGCGCCGGCTCCGTGCGACACGCCTGCCTGCCTGCCCTGCTGATTGTGTGGACCCTCCTCGCCGCGCCGGGCGCGCGCGCCGAGCCGTACGAGGTCGAGCTCTCCATCGACGACGAGACGGACCTGCGCGCGCTGTTCGAGGACGGGGTGCTCTCGCGGGAGGGCTTCGACACGCTGCTGGAGCTGCTGCGCACGGGGGTGGACCTCCGCACGGCCACGCGCGAGGCGCTGTACGCGCTGCCGGGCCTCACCTGGGCGCAGGTGGATGCGCTCCTCGCGTACCGGGCGCGGGTGGAGGGCACCTTCGCGCCGGGGGCGCTGGTGGAGGCCGGGGTGCTCTCCGCGGCGGAGCTCCGCCGGCTGCGGCCCTTCCTGGTGGAAGAGGAGCGCGGGGAGTGGGACGTCTCCGGGCGGCTGCGACTGCTGACGGCGTACGCCGCGGCGGATGCGCTGGTGCCCCCGATGCTCCTCCAGGCCCAGGTCGACGGGCCCCTGGGCCTGCGAGGCGGAGGCGGCGTCTCCCTCTCCAGGCGCCGCCTGGGCCCCGTGCGCCAGGACTCCCGGCGCCGCGTGCTGGTGGCCGAGCTCCCCAGCGTGACGCCCCGAGCGCCGAAGTTTCACGTGCGATGGGAGGGCGCGCATGCCTCGGTGCTGGTGGGCACGTACCGGCTGGGCTTCGGACAGCGGCTCACCCTCGACACCACGGGCCGCCCGGCGCCGGAGGGCTTCGTTGCCGATGAGGGCTTCCTCATGCCCGGCACTCCCGAGAAGCGCTGTGTGCTGTCGGGCACGGGGGCCTGCGTGGGTGAGGATGCCCAGGGCCGCGTCACCCCGGACTTCGGGTGGACGGAGGGCTTTCGCGGGGTGGTGGGCACGGTCCACGGGCAGGTGGAAGGACTGGAGCTGTCCCTCACCGGCTTCGGCTCGCACCAGTCGCGCGACCTCTCCCAGTACGAGCTGTTCGACCGGAAGGACTGCCAGGGCTCGCGGACGGACGGGTGCCGGGCGCCGGAGGTGCTCGCCGTGCTCCCCGGCAAGCAGGTGCCGGGGCCCGCGCACTTCGTCTCGCGCACCCTGCCGGACGTGTTCCACGAGGTGGCCGGGGGCGGCCATGTCTCCCTGGGCGCCTCTCCACGCACGCGGGTGGGCGTGACGGCCTGGGGGGCCTGGCCGGTGTGGGTGGTGGAGGGCGTGGCGCTCGAGTTCCGGGAGAGCGCTCGCTACCCCATGGGCGGAGGTTATGGCGCGGTGGGCGCGGATGCCGCGTGGGGCCTGGGGCCGGTGGACCTCTTCTTCGAGGGCGCGCGGAGCTTCGCGGGCCTTTCCGGACAGCCGCGCGGAGGCTTCGGCGCCGTCCAGCGCACCGTGCTCGGAGACCCGAGCCAGGAGTGGGAGCTGACGCTGCGCTACTACGGACGGGACTTCGACAACCCCTACAGCCGCGCCGTCTCCAGCCCCGACGAGTCCGAGGGCCTGCGCGCGAGCAACGAGTTGGGCGCCCGGCTGCGCTACCTGCACCGCACGGTGGAGGGCGCGTGGCGGCTCTCGGGACGGGTGGACGTGTGGACGCAGCCTCCCGGTGGCGAGGCGCCCGGCGTCTTCCACCTGCGCACCTCCGCCCGGGTGGACTTCGTGGGCGTGTCGGAGCTCCAGCCCTCGGTGTGGGTGGAGCATCGCAACAAGGACCTCGGGCGCAACGGGCCGGAGCTGTGCTTCGAGGGCAATGACGGAACGCTGTCCACCGGAGAGCCGATTGCGTGCGCGGGCGAGCAATACCGCGTCGCGGGCCGGGTGCGGCTCGAGGCCTCCGAGGCGCTGACGCTCGCCGTGCAGTACCAGCACACGCTGGTGGGCAGTCGCCGTCAGCCCAGGGGCTTCCGGAAGGATGGGCGTGCCGTGCTGGAGGCCCTCTTCCGGCCGCTGCCGGCCCTGCGCCTGCACGGGCGCGCGAGCTGGCAGGACGAGGACCTGTCCGAGAACACCCGGCTGACGCAGGCGCTGCGCACCTCGCTGGAGGTGGCCTGGGCGGTCCTGCCCGGGTGGAGCGCGCGTGGGCGCTACGAGCTCGGTCTGGACCTGAAGTCCCCGGTGGGCTCGCTCACGCCCCCCGAGCCGCCACAGCACCTCTTCCGTCTGGAGTTGGAGAGCCGTTTCTGAGTCTGGAGTCGACCATGGAGAAACACGTTGTCTTGTCTGGTGTCGTCCTGGCCCTGGCGCTCGTGGGCAGCGCCTGTGGTTTGTCTTTCGATGAAGTGGAGCCCGACTGCGAGGGATGGAGGCCCGGAGATGTCGTCATCACCGAGTTGCTGCCGGACCCCGCGGGTGCGGACACCGGGCAGGAGTGGATGGAGCTCCACAACCCGGGAAGCTCGGCGGTGGACCTGAAGGGGCTGCTGCTCTACGCGGCGCGCGTGGATGGCTCGCAGGAGCGGGCGTACCTCTTCGAGGAGTCCATGCTGGTGGAGGCGAGGGGCTATGGGGTGCTCGGGGACGTGCGTGTCGAGCAGTTGCCGGTTCATGTGAACCACTCGTATGGCGACACGCTCGGCTCCCTGGGCAACACGGGTGGACTCATCGGCCTGCGCTGTGGGGACGTCGTCGTGGACGAGGTGCGATACGCCGGGCCGATCCGCTCGGGCGTGGCACGCATCTACGACGGGAGGCTCGTGCCGGATGCGCTCGACAACGACGACACGAGCCACTGGTGTGATGCGCCCGCGCCCGGCACGGGCAGTGGCCCACGGGCGAGCCCTGGGACCGCGAACCCTCCCTGTGCGAATCCGCTCGGAGGCGCGGATGGGGGTGTGTCTGCCGATGCGGGGGTGATCGCGGATGCCGGTGTGCCCGGGGACACGTGTCAGTCACCAGGGACGAGCCTACTCCGGAGCGT